>CAZJLW010000001.1:0-1572 GCA_964546895.1 uncultured Eubacteriales bacterium
TTACGGATTGCGGTCGGGATTTTTTTGCAATGTGCGGAACTCGCCCGGCGTAACGCCTTCGTATTTCTTAAAATATCTCATAAAGCTGTGAATATCGTTAAAGCCGACCATAGCGCTTATTTCTCGCAGAGACAGGTGGCTGTCGTCGAACAGCCGCTTCGCCTGTTCGATGCGCCACGACGACAGATACTCTGTAATCGTTTTGCCCGTATTCGACTTAAAAATCCGCCCCAAGTACGTGGGGTGCAAACTGACATGCGCCGATATGTCGTTAAGCGATATGTCGTTCTTATAATTTGCACGTATGAAGCCGATTACCTCGTCGATATAGCGGTTTTCATTCTGCTCCGTACTCATTATGCTTTTGAAATACTCAATTAACGCATCCTCAAGCATTTTGGAGTTACTGCTTTCGAGTACGAAGCTAAAAATATTCGTCTCGGGCTGCTCAAAGTTTACGCCCTCCATGAGACGCTCGCTGACAACGGCACCGATTAGTACGAAAATCATCTGTTGCAACTTTTCGTAAGAGTACCCGCTTTTGTTTATATACTCGTCAAACAGCGCGTTTACGGCTGTGACGACGCGCTCGGTGTTGCCGGTTTTGACGCCGATTATTATTTGCTTCTGGATATACGACGGGTACATAGGATCAGATTCCTGCTCGATAGAGAACAGGACGTCGCCCTCTTTCGTAACCGACTGATAATTTAAAAGCCGCCGCGCCTGAATAAACGACGCTCTCACGCCGTTGATGTTGTCCTTGACCGCGCCGAAGGAGAAGCATACCGACGCGTTAAGCTTGACCTTAAGCTCGGCGTTTATCTCAGAACAAAGCGCCGTAATCTGTTCCTTAAGCTGATAACTCCATTCCTCGTACGCAACATTAAAAACAAATCCGAACGAATCCTTGTAAATCAAGCTGCCTTCAACACGAAACACCTTCGAGAAAGCGTTCTCAATAACGCTCAAAGCATAAATACGAATGTCGGAAATCGTTATAGCTTCTATAGGTGCGTCGCCAAGCGTAAGGGAAGCCGCCATCGCGAAAAAATACTTATGCGGGAAGCTCATCTCGACGTGATTCATTCGCCGCGTGAGTACATCCTCGTCCGCGTACCCCCAAAGAATATCAAGCACAAGCCGATCCTTCAAGATCGGCTTATTTTGCTCGACTATGGCCGTTATATCGGAGTTGCGTGAGATAAGCGCGTCGATAGCGCCGCTTACTGCACGGTATTCGTCCGCGTTTACTTCGTCCTCGGCCTTGCTTTGCAAAAAGCAGCCGAGCTTAAGCATGAGCTGCTTCCAAGCCTCGTTCATTTTTACGGAGAAATAATACGAAAGCACCACGCCGACAAGCATTACGCATACGAAAATAGCAAATACGACGTACAACTCCGTTTTCAAGCCGGAATAGAGCCTGTCCGCCGGAAGAAGGCATACGTATCTCCAGTTCTCGACGGAGGGCGATTTCATATACGCGGCGTAGTAACGTTTTTTATCAAGTGTAACAAATTCGCCGCCGTCGTTTTTGTTTTTTAGGCTTGCGAGAACATGCTCGGCCTCCGC
>CAZJLW010000001.1:1672-18500 GCA_964546895.1 uncultured Eubacteriales bacterium
TTCAATCTTTCATGAAGCGCCTCGTTAACTATATCCCTGTCAAAGAAATCCTGAATGTTATACAGCCCGCCGACCGATGAGATTACCTTCCCATTAAGCCGCATGTAAACGTAAATGGCTTCTATGAGGGGATTTGCAGTTACGTAGCTGTCCAATTCTTCCTTAAATAGTTTTAGGTCGTAAACTTCTGTCCCGTGTGGATCGGATACGATTCTGTTGACGGACGGTAGAAGCGAAAACTGAATCATCATATCTTTTACGTTGTTCAGAACGGCCTCCATGCCGCTTGACATGTTGCGCATTTTTATGGCGGTTATGTTTTGGTATTCGCGCTCGACACGGCTGTACATATACCGCAAATAAAAAACCGTTATTATTATAGAAGGAATCAATATTACATAAAAATACGACAAAAACCGTTTGCGGAATCTACGGCTTGTTTTTAGTCTCATAATATTTGTCCTCCCCAACGCCTGAAGCGTTTTTTACAGCCGTATTTTAACATAAAAGGAAAAAACATTGGATACTTAAATTTCAGCTTTTATGTAAAAATTTCAACTTGCTCTGTAAAACTGCTGTTTTCGGTTGGTTTGAAGCCACAGTTATTTGAAATTCGTCATTTACTTTGAAGGCGGCTGTTTGCATAATTTAAAGTACAGAAAAAAAGTTTTGTAGAATAAGGGGGATTTGTTTTGAAGCACACGGCAGTTTCGCCGCCGCAAAAAAAACGCGGCGATTTAGCAAAACGCTTTAGGAAGTACAAATATTATTATCCGCTCATCATTCCGGGTATGCTGCTGTTTATTTTGTTTAACTATGTACCGCTGTACGGGGTGCTGATTGCGTTTAAGGATTATAAGCTGTTGCAGGGCGTGTTCGGAAGCCCGTGGGCAGGTATGAAATGGTTTGAAATCCTGTTCACTTCCACGCCGGATTTTTGGCCGATAATGCGTAACACGATTTTGATAAGCTTTTATAAGTTGATATTTGATTTCCCAGCGCCGATTATTCTGGCGCTGCTGTTAAATGAGGTCAGAAACATCGCATTCAAACGCACGGTTCAAACAATTATTTATATGCCGCACTTTTTGAACTGGATCGTGCTTGGCGGTATTTTTATCCAGCTGCTGTCGGTTAATACGGGCATACTTGGACTGCTGGGCTTTTCGAAGTCACCGCTTATCGACGAAAACAAATTCCGCAGCGTCCTTGTTATAAGCTCGATGTGGAAAAACGCCGGGTGGGGTACGATTATTTATCTGGCCGCGATAACAGGCATTAACCCCGAGCTGTATGAGGCGGCAGTTATCGACGGTGCAAACCGTTTGCAGCAGGTTTTCTACATAACTATTCCGTGTATTCTAAGCACGGTCGTAACGCTTCTTATTCTGCGCAGCGGACATATACTGAGCGCGGGCTTCGAGCAGATTTATGTATTGTATTCGCCGCTTGTGTACAGTACGGGCGACGTCCTCGATACGTACGTGTACCGCGTCGGACTTTCGCTTGGGCGTTATTCGTTTGCGACGGCGGCGGGTCTGTTCAAATCCGTCGTGGGTCTTATCGTAATTATTTTTACTAACTGGCTCGCAAAGCGTATGGGTGAGGAGGGCGTTTGGTAGAATGTCAAACAAAAATAAAATCAAAAAAACTACCGGCGAAAAAATATTCGACGCATTTAACGTCCTATTTCTTATTTTCGCTTCGTTTATAACGCTGTACCCGATATGGCATGAGGTTTGCTTATCGTTTAGCGTTGCGGAACATGCTATGCGCGGCGGGCTGTTCTTCTGGCCGCGCGGGTTTACTACACGTGCCTATCAGCTTGTTTTTGAACAAAAAACAATTTACAGCGCTTATGCCAACAGCGTTTTCGTATCGGTTATGTGTACGGTGCTGTCGGTTATATTGCAGTCCGGCATAGCTTACGCGCTTACAAAAAAACTCATGCCCGGTCAAAAGATTTTCCTCGGGATGCTGCTGTTTTCTATGATGTTTAACGGTGGGCTTATACCGAACTACCTGCTTATCAAGAATCTTGGGCTTATCGACAATCATTGGGCGCTGATTCTGCCGAGGCTTGTCACGCCGTTTAATGTATTTATAATCCGCAACTTTTTCGCGAAAATACCTGAGGAGCTGGAGGAATCCGCGCTAATCGACGGCGCATCGCCGATACGCGTGTTTATAAGCATAATCATTCCGCTGTCGACGCCGGTGCTTGCGACAGTATCCCTCTGGGAAGCCGTAAAAAGCTGGAACAACTTCTTCTCAGCGCTTATTTACATAAACACAAAGGTAAAGTATACTTTGCCGCTGCTTGTTAACGAGGTAATAAACACGTCAAAGGCAGCAAACGAAATAGGCGCGGGCGAATACGCGCTGGCTTCGACCGTTGCCGCAACGATTGTACTTGCCGTTGCGCCGATACTTATGATTTATCCGTTTTTGCAAAGGTTTTTTGTTAAGGGCGTTATGGTTGGCTCCGTAAAGGGGTAAACCGCTAAATAAATATCAATAAAGGAGGATTTTTATGAAGAGAGCAAAGAGACTTTTATCAGCGGCTTGTGCGCTGACGATTGCTGTTTCGCTTATGTCGGGGGCCGGCAAAACGGTTTCGGCGGCGAAGGCAAGTGCGGCACCGAGCGAAGCACCGGTTCACTACGAGTTTTTCAGGCAGATTACAGCGGCGGGTTATCCGGATGATGAGGGCGTGGCTAAGGCCGACATTATGAAGCGGCTTGAAGCCTACGGAGTAAAAAACGTTACGTACAAGCTTACGATTGTGGGCGGTGGCGGAGATTATGAGACGAAGCTTAACCTGCTTATAGCGGGCGGAAAGATTCCTGACTTTTTCTCGATAATCAAAACAAATACTGCCAATCAGTACGCGGACGACGGCGTAATAAGACCGCTGGACGACCTGATTAAGCAAGCGCCAAACTACACGAAGAACTTACGCGATATCGACGTAGAAACGCTTAAGTACAAAGGTAAGCTTTACATGTTGCCGGGCGGCTACAGACCGGAGAAATCAAACAGCCCGAACGTAAACGGCATGACGGCCCGCGGTGACTGGCTTGATAAGCTTAATATTAAAACACCGCAGACTCTGAACGAGTTCCATAACATGCTCGTTGCGTTCACGAAGAAGGACCCGGACGGAAACGGCAAGGATGATACGTACGGCATGGGTGGGGCTAAGTCACAAAAAATATTCGAGGGTATTTTCGGCGCATACGGCGTAGTGCCGGAGTTCTGGTACGAAGTAAACGGCGCGGCTGTTCAGGGTTATGTACTGCCGGAAGCTAAGGAAGCTCTTAAAACATTACAGGACTGGTATAAGGAAGGCATCATCGATCCCGATTTTATCGTAATGGACATTAATCAAACGCGTGAAAAGTTTGTTAACTCCAAAATCGGTATGTTCCCGGCGCAGTTTACGCTTTGCGATATCTACAACGCCAACAATGTTGCGCTGCGCAAGCTTGTACCGACAGCTAAGGTTGTAATGCTCCCGGCTCCCAAGGGACCGACGGGCAAAAGAGGTTGGCCGGATATAATGCCGGGCGGTGAGGTTTCGGCTATTTCGGCTAAGACTAAGGACGTAGACAGGCTTATGAAGATCATCGATTGGGTATGCACAGACGAGGGCGCGCTCCTTACGCAGTTCGGTATAGAGGGCAAACACTATACGCTTGACAAAGAAAAGAACGTAATAAACAAGCTGACGGAAAGCGATTCGGAGATTTACAAGCTTGGCTACGGTACGCCGGTAAGATTCTCGCCTATCGTCGACAGACGTTGGATGACTGAGCTTGGGCTTAACGCCGTAGAAGTTGCAAGCGCGAACGTACTCCCGAATCTGTTCTGGGGCAACGTACCCGCTATGAACGACTATCCGGACATCAAGAAGATCGTAGACGAATACTACTTCAAAATCGTTGCCGGACAGTTCACGATCGATAAGTTCGAGGAGTTTGTAACGAAGTTTAACGCCGGTGGCGGCAAGAAGATAGCGGATCAGGTTACTGTCGAGCTTAAGAAGCAGGGTAAAATAAAGTAATATAAAGTGAATAGTGAGTTTTTGTTCGGCGTGGGCGTTCTACAACACCCACGCCATATTTTTAAGTATCGATAGGAGAATAGACATGAACGTTATAGTAATAACATGTGACCAGCTGCGCTTCGACGCGCTCTCGATTAACGGCAACACGCATGTAAGCACCCCGAACTTAGACAGGCTGGCGAAGCTCAGCACGGTATTCACACGTGCGTACTGCCAGTCGCCGTTGTGCGCCCCGGCGCGCCACAGCATACTGACCGGGAAGTATCCGCACCATAACGGTGTAATGGACAACTCGGATTATCCTTTTGAAGGTATGTACACCATAGGCCACGCGCTTAAGCCGCTGGGAGTCAGACGGCTACAGGCGGGCAACATGCACTGGCGCGGCTTTGTCGACCACGGCTTCGAGCCGCTTATTTGCTCCCGTCTAAACAAAAACGAGCTGTCTCCCGGCGCGTATAAGAGAATCTCATGGGAAGAAAACGAAGTGACCCGCCGCACGACAGCAGGAGCGAGTACAAAAAAAGCTTCCGACTACTGGGGCTATCAGGTGGGGATGGCTTATCCGATGCAGGTTGGGGAGGTCGTTGAAAGAGGAGAGAGCTTTCTTAGTTTTGCGTGCATTCTGGAGCCGCACCCGCCGTTCTTCCCGCCCGAGGAGATTTACAGAAGCATCGATCAAGCGAAAATCCCCATACCCGTACAAGTTCCGGACGGCAACCCCGCACCGCATAAATCCATCACGAACAGGCAAAAAGAGTGGGCGCATCTGACAGACGTTGAGATACGGCAGATGATCGCGGGTTATCACGGCATGGTTGTACTGTCTGACAATCATGTTGGTATGATTCTGGATACGCTTGACAGGTTTGATTTATGGAAGGATACGATGATTATACTGACCGCCGACCACGGCGAAATGCTCGGCGAACATAATATTTTCCTGAAGCAAGTGCTGCGTGAGAACGCCGTGCATGTTCCCTTTATGGTTTATCATCCCGACATCGCCCCCGGAAGCTGCGACGCTTTTGTAGAACATATTGATATTTTCCCGACTATATGCGATTATTTTAATGCAGATAAACCCGCAGGGCTTGACGGACGCTCGCTTTTGCCGCTGCTTAAGGAGAAGCGCGAACCGGACGGTTGGCGTACGGATATTTTTTCGGAGATCGCCGGGGATCGTATGCTCAGAACGAACGAGTGGAAGCTGTATATCTACAAGGATGGCGGACGCGAGCTGTTCGACATGGTTAATGATAAGAACGAGCTGTTCAATCTGGCTGCCGATCCGGCGTATGCCGATGTCGTTGATGAACTGACGGAAAGGATGATTAAAAAATGAAGCTGTGCATGGCAACATGCTATTTTAGTGAGTTTACGCCGGAGGAAATGCTTCGGCATTTTACGAACGTTAACTGCGAGCAGATCGAGCTGTCGACTGAGCATTCGCAGGTACTGGTTGAACGCGGCGGCGACTTGGAAGCCGCGGGGCGGGCGTTTCGGAAGCTGTCTGACGACACCGGCGTAGAAATACCGCAGGGGCATTTGCTTTTAAAAGTAAACATAACAGACGACGACCGCAGCGGTATGCTTGAGCTTATGAAGAAATGGCTGACGCTGTACGCGGGCATCGGCATCAAAGCAGCCGTAATACACCCGGGCGGTAAGAATCTGTTCGACCGCGGGCTGTCGCCCGCGGATATAAACGCGGAACGTGCGGCGACACTGCGTACGCTGGCCGACTTCGCGAAGGGCAGCGGCATTACTATATGCATAGAGAATACGCACTCGGAAGCGTCAATCGGCTTTGCCGACGGGCTTGTCGAGCTGATACAAACAGCGGGGGACGACGGGCTTGGTATATGCCTTGATACGGGGCATCTGAATATTTCCGGCGGTAAGCAGTCGGATTTTATTAGAACAGCCGGGAAGAAATATTTACGCGCGCTGCATCTGCACGAGAACAACGGCTCGGCCGACCAGCATGTGCTGCCGTATTCGCTCGGGACGATAGACTGGACGGACACAATGCGCGCGCTCGGCGAAATCGGCTTCGACGGTGCGTGGAATTACGAAATACCGCTTGAATGCTGGGTTCCGGCCGCTAAACGGCTGGCGCCGCTTCATGTGCGTTACATAAAGTTTGAATATATTCATAAGCTGCATAAGTATCTCGTTGACATAATAAAGTAAGCGTCGATTTGGGGAGGGAGAGCTTAGATGAAGCCAAATATTCTGTTAATAATGACCGACCAGCACCGCTACGACTGCACGGGCTACAGCGGGAACCGCGTTATCGAAACGCCGAACCTCGACTTTCTCGCGTCGCAGGGGACGATATTCGAGAACGCATATACGCCGTCGCCGTCGTGTATTCCGGCACGCGCCTGTCTTATCTCGGGCATGAACCAGTGGAACTGCGGCATACTCGGCATGGGCGGAGGACAAAGCGAAATGGGCGTGGGCTTTAAGCACACGCTGCCGGGCGAGCTTGCAAAAGGCGGCTACCAAACGCAGGGCGTCGGTAAAATGCATTTCTTCCCGCAGCGCGCGCTTAACGGCTTCCATAATACCGTGCTGGACGAGTCCGGGCGCGCGCAGCAGGGCTTTGTTTCGGATTACAGGCAGTGGTTTAACGCTAACAAAACCGGGGACTACGATATATCCGACCACGGAATCGGCTGGAACTCTTGGATGTCGCGACCGTACCACGCGCCGGAGTTTCTGCACCCGACGAACTGGACTGTAGGCGAGGCGATGAAGTTCTTAGACCGGCGCGATCCGTCTATGCCGTTTTTTATGAAGCTGTCGTTTGCGCGGCCGCATTCGCCGTACGATGCCCCGGCGTGCTATTTTGAAAAATATTTGACGAAGGAGCTTCCGAAAGCGGATGTCGGCGACTGGGCGAGTATTAACGATGTGCCGGAAGACGCGCTGAACCCGGACGCATGGCGGGGAGTGCGCAGCGATGAGGACATTCGTTACGCGCGCGCGGGCTACTACGGCTCGATAACGCATATCGATCATCAGCTTGGACGGCTGTTTTATCATATGCGTAAGGCAAAGGCGTTTGATAACACGATGATAATATTCACATCAGACCACGGCGATATGCTGGGCGATCAGAACCTGTGGCGCAAAACATACGCTTACGAGCCTTCTGCGCACATACCGTTTTTCATTAAGCTGCCGAAGCAGTCCGACAGCGTTGTGAAACGCGTCAGCGCACCGGTAAGCCTGTATGACATTATGCCGACGGTGCTGGATTTTGCTGGGGTTGATATACCGGAGACGGTCGACGGAATGAGCTTGCTGCCGCTTATGCGCGGCGAGACGCAGAAAACGCGTGCTTATATACACGGAGAGCATAGCACGTGCTATTCGACTGAGCAGGAGATGCAGTACGTGACGGACGGGAATTATAAGTTTATCTGGTTTCCTAGGATGGGGCGCGAGCAGTTTTTTGATTTGACGAAAGACCGCAAAGAGATGAACGATTTGATTTCGTCGGGAGAATATAAGGCACTCGTTGAGCTTTGGCGAGGGCGGCTCGTGAGTGAGCTTGCTAAACGCGATGCAGGACTGACTGATAACGATAGGCTAGTAAATCAGGCGGGTAAGCCGTTTCATGTTTCGCCGAAGTATGTGGAACGCAAAGCGGCTTGCGATTACGATTGGTTTGCGGGAAGCGGGAAGGGGACTAACGCATGAAAGCAATAATGATAATGTTTGATACACTGAAAAAGAACTATCTTGCGCCGTACGGCTGCGACTGGGTGCATACGCCGAACTTCAAACGGCTGGCCGAAAAAGCGGTCACGTTTGACAAGTGCTTCGTAGGCAGTCTGCCGTGTATGCCGGCACGTCGAGAGCTGCACACCGGTAGGCTTGGTTTTTTGCACAGGGGTTGGGGGCCTATTGAGCCGTTCGACGACTCGATGCCGGAGCTGCTGAAGGAATCGGGCGTGTTTACACACCTTATAAGCGACCACTTCCATTACTGGGAGGAAGGCGGCGCGAACTATCACACGCGTTACATGAGCTGGGAAATAGCGCGCGGACAGGAGGGCGACCCGTGGAAATGCCAAGTCAAGGAGCCTGAAATACCGCCGCATATCGTCAGCCGTACCGACAAGCACTGGCGGCAGGACTGGGTTAATCGTACATACATGAAAACAAAAGCCGAGCACAGCCAAGGCGTTACATTTAACCTCGCAAAAGAGTTTCTGGAAACGAATCACTCAGAGGACAACTGGTTCTTGCAGGTGGAATGCTTTGATCCGCACGAGCCGTTTTTCAGCTATCCGGAATATAAGAAGCTTTACCCGCACGAATACAACGGGCCGCATTACGACTGGCCGACGTATCACGCGCTGGAGGATAGCGAGAAGGAGCAGATTGAACATCTGCGCCACGAATACGCGGCGCTGCTGACGATGTGCGACGAGTCGCTAGGCGAAATACTCGACATGATGGATAAGCACGACATGTGGTCGGATACTATGCTTATTGTTAATACCGATCACGGGTTTTTCTTGGGTGAGCATGGGCATATCGGTAAAGGACGCAACCCTGTCTTCACTGAGCTGTCCGAGACGCCGTTTTTTGTATGGCACCCGCGCTACGGCGTGAAGGGCGAGCGCCGCAACGCGCTTGTTCAGTCGATAGATATTGCGCCGACGCTGCTGGATTTCTTCGGCGTTGATATACCGGGCGACATGCTCGGCAGACCGCTCGGCTCTGTAATAGAAAAAAATGAGCCGCAAAGAGAAGCGGCTCTGTTCGGGTATTTCGGCGGGTATGTTAACTGCACGGACGGAAATTATCTGTACATGCGCGCAGCGGCAAACGCGGACAACTGGCCGCTGTATGAATACACGCTGATGCCGTGCGATATGAAGCACACATACAAGCCGGAGAGCTTTGAGGGCGTGACGCTGGCCGAGCCGTTTTCGTTTACGAAGGGCGTCAAGACGTTAAAAATCCCGACACATAAAAGCCCGTACGCGCTTAAAAACGGAAATATGCTGTTTGACTTGCGCACGGACCCGACGTGTCAGACCCAGATCGACGATCCGGAAACCGAACACAGAATGCTGTCGCTCATGCGTAAGCTTATGCTTGATAACGACGCACCGGCGGAGCAGTACGAGCGGCTGGGGATAGAGTGCTAGTTTGCTTTGTACTGGTCGTACCAGAATAATTCTTTGTAGCCGATTTTTTGGTAGACCTTGTTTGAAAACGGATTGTCGCAGTTGGCGTACAGGGCGCAGTGTTTGTAGCCGTCGTCTAGTAGCTTCTGTGTCAGATGGCTGACGCAGGCGGTGCTGTAGCCCTTTCCCCTTAAATGCGGGGGAGTGTAGACCCTCGCAATAATAGCATAGTTGTCGGTTTTTCTGGTCATTGCTGCGATGGATACGGGTACGCCGTCCTCCCATATGTACACGTCGCCATTTTTGATGTGGCTTTCCGCTGCTTTCACCCCGGCTTGTAGATCGTATTCACCGATACCGCAGGCCGGGAAGAAATCTGCGTACCAGTACGGTAAGTAAAACATATCTGCTTCCGTAGCCTTGCGGAAGCTGCCGCTTACCGGTGCAAGCTTGTTTACTTTGTCGATGATGTATAAGACTAGGCTTTCGTTCAGGCGATAGCTTTTGCCCGACAGCTTTCCGTAATGCTCACAAAAACTTTTGGCGAGCGATTTTTCTGTCATAAAAAAATCTGCGTCTATACCGTGTTTGAAAAGCGACTGAGCGAGGAACGCGACGGCTGCATCGTTTCTTATGTTGTCCGTTTCGTACATCACCATCGGGTGCGGTAATGTACGGATCGCGGTTAGAATAATATTTCCGGCGTCGTCTTTTACGGTCGCCATTATCTTGCCGGGTTTGTCGTCGATGTTTTTAACAATCAGATTGTTTTGAATTTCGTGCCTGTTTAATATTTCGATAACATCGTCGGTGAACTCCTTCGCTGTTTTGTATTGTGTAAAAATCATGGTTTATCCTCCTTTTTTTCGAGCCACAGCGTCATACCACATCCAAATTTGTCGCTTGGCCGTCTTACAAATCCGAACTGCTCGTAAAATTCCTCTCTGCCTTTGGCAGCCATCAGGCTTACGTTAAAGTACCAGCCTTCCTGTAACCTATCGTTAAAATAATCCACTGCCTTCTGAACCAGACCTTTGCCGATTCCTTTTCCCTGAAACTCAGGCCTCACTACAACATCAACAATAATGGCGACATAGCCGCCGTCCGTTACGATGCGAGTAACACCGACGGGCGTACTGTCTACATTCGCCACGAAAACAATGCTGTTCTTCAGCCCGGTTTCCATTTGTTGTTCGTTACGTTCTTTCCAGCCGACAGATTTCATGAGCGCGTTATACTGTTCTGTCGTTATTACGTTTGTATACGTAATGTCCATTTTATCATCCCCTCGTGTTTATTTTTTGAGCGATTTTGCCCTTTCTGCTAAAAAATAAAAAACGGCCAAGATCTTTTTATTAAGACCTTGGCCGTTGATTACCCAAATAGTTTCAAAACCACTAAACTATTTTCGAGTGCAACAACAAAAGCCCGTCACCTTTTCGGCCACGAGTTCTCTACTTTGTGCATACGTAATATAGGAGTGGTTAGTTAACATTGGCTTGCGCCTCCAATATTGTTTTTGGATTTCAATGATTATTACATACAGAAAACATTTCTGTCAATAAAATTTTTTGCATATTTCCAATAGTAATCATAACTAGTTTTGAATCACATTGTCATAAGAAAAATTATATGCTATTATTTTCCTGCACAAGCAAGGACGGTTAGGCTTAGCCCTGAAAGGTGGTGATTGGTTATCATCAATCTAAACCGAAAGGGGGTGACGGATATGAGTGCATACGAAGCTTTGTCTTTAATGATAAGTTTTTCGATACTTGTTATCTTGATCCTCAAATTCAGGACAAAAAAATAACCGCCCCCTGGCAAAGGTAAGTGGTTATTTTTTTTCTTAAATAATCGCAAGCCTAACCGACTTGTTGCGCCTGAGAGAGTGTTCATGCACTCTCTCTTTTTTATTGTATTCATATTATAGCAAAGTCATACCAAATTGTCAAACAGAGTGAGAGTTGCTTCATTCAACTGCGCAAAGCACGCCTCCATATCGGCCACGAGCTTAAACTGCGTACGGCAGCGGTCTAGGTTTTGCTTCGGGTGGTGGATTTTGAAGTAAACATCGCCAGAAATATAGTCAGTAAGAAAGCGAGTACCGCATTCCAGAGTCATTAGCTTCGCTCCGAGCGGCAGAGTTTTTATTTCGTTTGCGGTAAGATTCTTGCCGCATATTGAAATAAAACCGGTCGCGTACGCTTTAAAGTAATCAATGTTGAAATTTACGACCGACAAGTCCGGCTCATCCTCGGCGCACGGATTGCAACCGAAGCGTATCGCATCGCCGAAGTCGTTTCCGGCAAGCCCTGGCATTACGGTGTCTAAGTCGATAACACAGATACATTCGTTGTTATGATTAAACAGTACATTGTTAAATTTAGTGTCGTTATGCGTAACACGAATGGGTAACTCGTTACGCTTTACCATATCGGTCATCAATGAGTATTCGTTTTGCCGTTGAAGTATGAAGTCGATTTCCTTCTTTACCTCGTCGACGCGGCCGAGCGGGTTCGCTTCGACGGCGGCTTTGAAAGCGTCCAGCCTTTTCGGCGTGAAGTGGAAGTCGACGATTGTTTCGTGAAGCGTCTGCACCGGGAAGTCGGACAGATGCTTCTGAAACTCGCCGAACGCCATGCCCGATTTCATGAACATACCGGCGTCCTCGACGATATCGTAGCTCTTAGAATCGCTGATGAAATCGAAAACGCGCCAAAACGAGCCGTCCGGATGGGCGTACATGTTGCCGCCGGATTTTGTGGGTATGATGTTAAGCGTCGGGACACCTTTATTCCGCAAAAAGCCCGTGACAGCCGCGATGTTCGCCATAAGCTCTGCAGGTTTCTTAAACACCGTGATGTTTATACGCTGTAAAATGTATTTTTTGTTAACGCAGTCAACGAGCAACGTTGTGTTTATGTGACCGCTTCCGTACGGCACGTGGGAAACGTATGCGCCGTCGGTTTGAAATACTTCCATAACTTCTCTGATATTATCCATGCTACACCTCTATGACTTTTCCGCCGTTTAAGCGGGATTCTTCCGCGGCTAGCGCGACTATGTGGCTCTCTGTCGAGCGGCGGATTGATGTTTCCATCGGCTTGCCCGACGTTATGCTGTCTATAAATGCATTAACGATACCCGAATCGCCGCCGCCGTGTCCCTCGTTAGATTCCGGCAGGGCTTTGACGTCGATGATTTCGCTTCCGTTGCCGAAACGGTCGACGGTTATGATATTCGATTCCGTGTCGGCGATGATTGAACCGTGTGTACCCATGACTTTGATTTCGCGGTAGCATTTTTCCGTAAACGCGCACATCGTAAAATTAATCGTAACGGAATCTTCCAGCTCCATATTAACGATCTGATGATCGACGACGTCATTATCGCAATGATAAACGCAGCGTCCGTACGGGCCGGTTTTTATCGCTTCCAAAATATTTTCTTCCGTAGGGTTAAAATTAAGCACCGTGAGCGGCCAGCCCTTATGTCCGGTAGCTACGCCGTGTTCACTGCCTGTTATGTAAATTTTGTTGGCGCTGTACGGGCAATCCGCTTCCGCCGGACAGCCATCGGTGCAGCGTTTCGCAGCGCCCGCCGGAGCTTTTTCGGGGCGGAACAGGTATGTGCTGCCGAATGAGCTTACGCGCTTACATCTTTTTCCGGCGAGCCACAGCAGAATATCCATGTCGTGACAGGATTTCGCAAGAATCATCGGGCTTGTTTCCTTACTGTTTCGCCAGTTGCCCCGCACGAAGCTGTGCGCCTGATGAAAGTACGCTACGTTCTCGGCGGCGGAGATGGAAACGATCTCGCCGATTTGTTTCGAGTCGATAACTCTTTTTATTTCCTTATAAAACGGTGTGTAGCGCAGTACGTGGCACACGGCTATCTCCAGCCCCTTTTCGGCGGCGGCGTCGGTAAGCTTTTTACATTCGTCCGCGTCCGGCGATATCGGCTTTTCGAGCAGTATATTGTAGCCCTTATCAAGCGCCGCAAGTGCGTGTGCGACGTGATCCTTATCCTGTGTTGCGATGATTACGGCGTCGGATTGCCGCGGCTCGTCAAAAAACTGCAGCGCGTCCGTAAAAAGCGCCGCGTCCGAAAGACCGAGCAGCTCCTTCGCTTCGCGCCGCCTGTCGGGATTTTTGTCGCATACTGCCACGATTTTTATGTTTGTATATTTTGCAATGCGTCTGGCGTACGCGTCTCGTCCTCTGTTGCCGAATCCTACTATAGAAAGTGTAACAGGTTTGTTCAAGCTGATTCCTCCCATATGCTTTATGGAAAAATATTATCACATCTGTGAAAAAATACAAGAAGGCTACAGATAATTTCCGTAGCCTTCTTGTATTTTGGCGCGTTATCGCGTGTATGTACTTGTTAATTTAAGAACAAAAGAAAAACCAGCATCAGAAATAATACATCGTTCATGTCGTTGGATTCGCCGCCGGGTTGCTCACTGTTTGGCGGCTCGCTGCTTGCCTGCTCACTGCTTGGCTGCTCGCCAGTGCTTTGCGGTTCTGCCGGAGGTATCGGCTGAGTTGTTTCCTCCGGTTCACTTTTTTTACTCATCAGTGTGTATTTTTTAAACGGCTCCGGTAAATCGTCAATCGTTTTGCAGTAATCCTCGGTGCTCAATGGCAATACCTCCTTTAATCCAATATATGCTCAGAGGTATTATTATATGACGCCCTTATAGTCCGATAAAAATTTGCGACTGTTTGCGTCTTGCCCGAGGGTATCGCTTCGTGTAAAATATCCAATAAAAGTTCATAATTTTGAGGAGGATTATTGCTATGGCTACACAGTTGGGGCGTCTGACCCAAAAAGGGTTGTTGATTGGCTTTACGAGCGTAATAGTTTTGCTGCTTATTTCGGGTGGTGCCGGGTTGTTCTTGCCGAATAACGTACTGTATATCGTTATTCCGCTACTGATTATTGCGGCAATAGTCGTTACTTATTTAACAATTAATAATATCAGTAAGGCTATATCGGCTGTTACCGACGAGATTTCAGAAAGCTTGGCTCAAGGGAATCTGAACTCAAACACATTAAACCAGTATGTTCCGGTTGAGCGTTTGGAGCAACTACCGAAGGCTTTATCGTTACTATGCAAAGAGCACCAAAAAGGAAACAGTACATACCGCATTGATGTTAAGCAGTATAATGGTGTTTGGGCTGAGGCTTGCGTTCAAGCTAACGCCGTAGTTGATTTTTATGTCAGTCTGTTATCGGAAATAAATAACGAGATTGAGGCTGTTTCAAAAGGCCAGCTTAAAGCAGGTTCGTTACTAAAAAATAAAGAAAATGAATGTGCCAAGGCTCTGATAGGTTTGCGTGAATGCTTAAGCGAGGTTATTGCGTCTGTAGGCACGATGACTGATAAAGCCAGTCAAGGCAAGTTAACAGATGCCGATGTTCCTAAGCATTTGCCGGGGGATTTTGCAGGTGTTTCGCTGCATATGAAGGATGTGTCACATGCTGTAAGGCAAAAAATAGTCTGGTACAATAGTATGCTTGATGCTATTCCGTTTCCGTTGTCAGTTACCGATATGGAAATGAATTGGACATTCGTAAACAAGCCTGTAGAACAGATGTTAAATATTAAGCGCGACGATATCGTAGGTAAGCCTTGTAGCAACTGGGGCGCCGGTATTTGTAAGACGGAGAACTGCGGTATAGCTTGCCTGAAACGTGGTAAGCCGATAACGTACTTTAATCAGATGGGATTGGAATTTCAAGTTAATACCGAATATTTGTATGATGAGAAAAAAAATAAGATTGGGCATATTGAAGTGGTTCAGGATATTTCAAAGCTTAAGGATATGGAATCAAAGTCCAGCTTAGTCTCACATGTTAAGGATGCTTGTAAGAACTTGGTTAGCGTTTCGACTATGCTGTCTGAGAGCAGCCAAAAGTCGGCTTCAAGCGCGATGTTGCAGGCGGAGTTTATGGATAAGCTTTCGAATACATTCTCTGGGCTTGCCAGTGAATCCGGTGCAACCAGCGACGCTACCGCTAAGGCTTTACGTATTACTGAAGAAATCAAAGAAAAGGCTCAGCTTGGTTCAACACAAATGGAAACAATGATGAAGGCAATAAGCCAGTTGTCTGAGGCTAACCATGCAATATTAAAGATTATTAAAAACATAGACGACATAGCCTTCCAGACCAATATATTAGCGTTGAACGCGTCTGTAGAAGCCGCGCGAGCCGGTCAAGCCGGTAAGGGCTTCGCCGTTGTAGCCGAGGAGGTTCGAAACCTGGCTTCGAAAAGCAAGGAAGCGGCAAGCGACAGCAGCGTGTTAATCAATAATTCAATCGATAAGGTTACATCGGCTGAAAACCTCATGCAGAAAACTTCGCAAAGCTTTGGACAAATAGTGTCCGGTGTTATCGAATGTAACAACAGTACGCTTATAATATCAAAATACGCCGACGAGCAGATTGAAAACATCAACACTATCAGCGGCGAGATATCAAAAATAGTACAGTCCGTTCAGGAGAACGCAGCCCTTGCGGAAAACAGCGCGGCTTCAAGCGAGGAGCTGTCCAATCAGGCTTCGGCTATTGAGAAGCTTGTTGACGAATTTGTAAGCAAAGACGAGGAATAGAACGACGCATATAAAAATCTGAAAGCTGGCTAAAAATGGATGGTTCTGTAACCGTTTTTAGCCAGCCTATGATAAAAAATTGTATTTTTTGAAACGTTGATTTTTGGCTGTTCGTGTGTTGACAAAATTGAGATTGCATATTATAATACTTTTGTCCTAAGAAATACGCCGCTGTGCCGGAATTGGTAGACGGGATGGTCTCAAAAACCATTGTCTTATGGGCGTGTCGGTTCGAGTCCGACCAGCGGCACCATGATAAGAGTCGTAGAAGCTAACATTGGGGAAATCCGATGGATACAAGCTTTTACGACTCTTTTTTTATTTTAATAATGTCCGCCATAATGTTGATACTATTAATACGGCGGATTGTGTAAGAATCAAGATACGGGGGCAAAGAAATGATTAATGAAAAGACAAGACCCATAGGGTACTTGTTAAAGCTACTGAACATCTCGCAAAATTCCCTTGCGGCTACACTGTTTGTGGACAGAACGGTTGTTAGTAAATGGGTACTGGGCAGACGTCCGTTTAATCCGGGCTCCGCGCATTTTGATATGGTTGTCAACCATATTCTCAAGGTAAACAAAGGCAAGAATATCCTCGAAAACTTTTTTGGCAATATCTATCCAAACATGCCAACAGATGAGGATAGCTTAAGAAGCTGTGTTCACCGGTTTCTGTCGGCTATGAACGTTCCTCCTAATGTATACAACCTTCTGTCAGAATCCTCAAACTGTATGTTTTATTCGCAAGTACCTGTATATGGCAACGCATTCGGCAGATTCACGGCGCTGATGGATATGCTCGATCAAGCGCTCGCTTCCGACAAACGCCGTGAACTTATTTTGTACGATAACGAGCAGTTTGAATGGTTAACTGATAACGAGGATTATATGAATGCTTTTACCGATAAACTAATGAAGTTCATGGACAAAGGACATAAGGTTATCCTGATATCCGATGTAGACCAGGTCGATAAC
>CAZJLW010000001.1:18600-37269 GCA_964546895.1 uncultured Eubacteriales bacterium
ATTTTTGTGCAAAACAATGCGCAGCGCGTGAAGTTCTTTGATTTTCTGGAGCAGAACCTCAGGAAATCCGAAAGCACATTTATATACAGCCCCGGTCTTTCGTTTATTACTATGAGCGAGGAGCTTTTAATCGAAGCATTTAAACGAAACAAGTTTTACGGCAGTGTTAAAGACGAGCTTCTAAAGCTGCACAGTAATATTCAAGCAATCATATCCAAACAAAACGGAGCTAATTTTTTAATTCATCTGTGTTTATATGACGGGATTGTCGACATGCTTGTGAAGGACGAGTATGTTTTCGAGGAGCTATCGGTGATATCCGGCAAAAAAATAATTCTGCCGCATGATATATGCGTTCGGCATTTGCAGTATACGATTGAGCTGTTAAAGGAACAGGAAAACTACTTTTTAGGCTTTATTTATACGCAGAGTTCTTCTAACAACACTTTCTGTTCTTGCTATTGCATGAAAAACCAGTGCTTTATAAGCGGCAAAAATATGATTAGATACCACAAGGAAGTAAATCTGGTAAACGCCGCATCGGATTTGTTTAACAATGAATGGAACAACATTATGCCGGATGAATATAAAGAGAAGCAGCATGTAATCAATAAGCTTCAAAAACTGTTGGACAGATATAATAGATAGGTTATATATTTTGAAAACGACTTGCTATTTCCGCAAGTCGTTTTTTTGTGCTCATATTGTGCCCTTTCTTAAAGTGGGCAAATGTCGGGAAAGCGTTTATTATGTAAAAACATAGTGCTACAATAATCATCGCAATCATGGTACAGGTCATGGTACAGGTTTTATAGAAAAGTGGTAACAATACGAGGAGGATAAGGATTGAGCATATTAAACTTTAACTCTACATCTGAGCTTGTTCGAATGTTTATAGACAATACCCCTATCGCATATGTCATCCTAGATAAAGACTATAGAATCCATTATATAAACGAGAGCTTTGCCAACCTTCGTAAACTCGACATGAAAGCCACAATAGGCGATAGATGCTACAACATATCTAACGGCGGAACCCGTTGTAAAAAATGTGCAGTCGCTGAGGCGCTTAACACCGGCCAAAAGGCGTTTGTATCTAGAAAGGATACGTTGCCTGACGGATCGATTAGGTTTATAGATGATTACGCCGTGCCGCTACAAAAAAATGATAAAGGCGAAGTCGAATTCGTCCTTGAAATAATGATTAACCGCACGCAGGAAATGCTCGCGCGCGAACAACGCAACAGAAACTATGACGAGATACTGGCAATATTTTCAACGCTGCTCGAAGCTAAGGACTCATATACCGCAACCCATTCGGACAGCGTCCGGCAGATATCGCTGGGCATTGCTCATGCGATGGGGCTTTCGCCTGATGAGGTGTTTGAAATATCTGTTGCGGCGAGCTTGCATGATATCGGTAAAGTGAATATACCCGGTTCAATAATAAATAAACCGAGCCGTTTGAATGATGAAGAGTTTGCGATTATAAAAAGCCACCCCGTCGGTTCGTATGAAATGCTCGACGGACTTTCCAGCTTTCACAAAATCCGAGATATCACGCTCCATCATCATGAACGCGTAGACGGACGAGGTTACCCGGATGGTCTTACCGGGGATAATATATCTCTCGGTGCAAAGATTGTCGCCGTAGCCGACACTTACGACGCCATTACGTCTACACGGTCTTACCGCAAGGCGCTGACTAAAGAATACGCCGTATCGGAAATATTACGCGTAGCCGGAACACAGCTTGATAAAGCTGTATGCGAGGCTTTGGCCGGTATGGATTTGGATGATGTTGCGGGTGATATTTATGATAGGCCACCGCAGAAGACTCAACAGGTCGAGCGTGTTCTTAAGCAAGCGATACATGATGACGAGCCACAAATTGATTTTGTAGATATGCATAATAGTATTGATAAAGATCAGTTGCTTGGCGAGATTTTTAACAATACGCCATGTGGTTATATTTTGATGGATAAGACACGCAAGGTTATTTATGCCAGCGATTACTTCCTTAACTACATGGGGCTTACAAAGGAAGATGTGCTTGGTAAGCTATGCTACGAAGCAGGCGGCATCGGCTCAAAGCCATGCGAACACTGTTCGATCGAACGCGCGCTTGCTTCCGGAAAAACCGAATACATACGGCAGGAACAATACACGAATAATGGGCGAAAGGTTTTTGATTTGTTTGGGGTGCCACTTGTTGAGAAGGACGGCAATATCGAATACGTTATCGAGATAGTTATCGACCGCACGGAAGAGGTGCGGCTGGAGCGCTCACGCGAACAGGATTTCAAAAGGCTAATAAGTATGCTTGGTGAAATACTTGACGTTCAGAAGGACGGTATCGAAGTACAAAAGCTTTCTGAAAAAGTTATCGCGTTAAGGAAACGTTTAAATGATCTATTGTATAAAAGGGTACTGTAAACATCGGGGCAATACGAATGGAGGTCAACTTTCATGAATAACAATCATTCGCTACATACCATATCAGTAGAGTATCTTTACGAGAATATGCGTCTTACGCATGATATTTACAGCAGTGGTAAGGAACATGTGCTTTTGTTAAGAAAGGACACTGTTCTTACGAATGCCATGATTAGCCGCCTGAAAAAATTATGCGGCGAATCGAAAAATGTCTGCGTGACGCATGATATGTACCATAGCTTGTTGAACCGCGAGTTACCCAGACGACTGCGGCAGGACTTCCTAGAGAAAAAGGTTGGGTATGGTCATTCGAAAAAACTGGCGATAGGGATTATTGATAGTGCAATGAGGACCGGGTCGGTTGACCATCGGCAAACCGAGGCAGCTACACATGATATTACGGTTAGGCTTAACACGGTGGATGCGGCGCTGATTTTCCAGTGCATAAACGGACAGAACAGTATTGACGAGTACCTGTACACACACAGTATTAATGTAGCAATGCTTAATGGCTTGATGGGAAAATGGCTGCGGCTGCCGCCGGAAGATATAAAGCTGCTGATAACGTGTGGACTTTTGCATGATATCGGCAAGACAAAAATCGCGCCTGACCTGCTCAACGCTCCTCGTAGGCTGCTTGAGCATGAGTATGAAATCGTCAAACGGCACGCGGATTACTCGTATGATATTCTGTCAAAGACCCCTGGGCTGCATGAGATGGTGGCGACCGTCGCCAGGCATCACCACGAGCGTTCAAACGGTTCGGGATATCCGGACGGGCTAATCACGGAGGAAATCCCGCTGTTTTCACGCGTTACGGCTATCGCGGATATCTATGATGCAATGGTGTCGCGCAGAAGCTATAAGAACGCGCACAGTCCGTTTGAAATCCTGTCGCAGCTTGCGCATGGGAAGTTTTCGGACTTGGACTACTCGCTTGTACAGCTATTTTTGAGTAATATGCCGCTCGAGCTGGTCGGGAAGTCCGTGCTGTTGTCGGACGGCTCGGTAGCTACGGTTAGGTATGTCGATACGGCTAACTGGAAGTTTCCGTTGGTAGAGATTGACGGCGAGACGTTTTACACCTCGCCGGAGCGCCGCTGCGTTTGTATGGTAATATAGAATGGTAAAACCCACAGAATTTGCGGCTAATGTAGCCGGTTCTGTGGGTTTTTTATTGGTGGTTATCTGAAGTTGACTTCCCATTTGTTAATCCAACTTACCGATCGCCGAAGGCCGTCGATGGTTTTTGTTTCAAGCACGACACGGCAGTGTTGCTCGTCAGCAAGCGTAAGGTATTTATTTAAATCTAGCTCGCCCGTGCCCAGGGTGAGATGGTTTTTGTTGCAGAGGGCGTCGTGAACATGCATATGTGTTAGCCTGTCCCTATGCTCAAGTATGAACGGTTCGTCCAGCCCGTTAATGCTATGGTTATGCCCTATGTCATATGTCAAGCCGAAGGTACTGCTCGCAAGTAGTAAATTTATTGCTTCGCGTTGAAAGGGTAAGAAACCGGACGAATTTTCGATACAGATTTTTATGTCATGTGAGCCTATAGCTACTACACATAAGTTGCGAAACCGCTTGATGCTTTCGAGATAAACGTCTTTATATTTCTCGAACAAGTAAATCCGCTCTGTCGGCATAGCAAAAAATACTCCGGTTGCCATATGCATATTAATAATTGGCGCGGAGAGTAGCTTAGCGATTTCAATCACTTGCGTTGCTGTTGTTATGTACGCATCGGCGACTGCGGTGTTGAAATCGCATGGGTTGAAGTTCTCGTCCAAGTGAATGGTGTAATAGATGCCGTATTTTTCTGCGATGTGTAAAAGGCTTTCGACGTCAAGTTGCGCAAGTTGATACTGCGGCATGTTCATGTTAAGCTCAATAAAATCAAGACCAAGCTCGTGACAGAGCCGCGCGCAATCGTTTATCGTGTCGGTTTCAATAAGAGTTGGCATACCGAATTGAGTTTTGTTTGCTGGCATTTCGTAACATCCTTCCTATCTTCTTATTATCAAACCCTTCATGAACCGGCTTTCATTACCAAATCTGCATAAACACTGCCCCTTTCAGGATAATAAATAAATCCCACGATTAATATTATATATCTGTCTGCTTGAAAATTTCTACAAAAATAAATATAATGCGATAAGGAATTTCAACATAGGGTAACTGCGTGTAAAGAAAGTAGGGTGAACCAAACATGACGATATTAAGCACGATTGTTAAATCGGAACCGATCGAAAAAGGCTGGTCGGAGGATAAGAAATACTGCGTTACTACCGCGGACGGCACAAGATACTTGCTCCGCATAACGCCGATGCAATGCTACAAAAACGGAAGGCACTGTTTGACCTGATGGGGCAGGTTGCAGCGCTCGGTGTCCCGATGTGTGAACCGGTGGAGTTCGGCACGTGTGAGGACGGGGTTTACTCGCTGCATACATGGATTGATGGCATGGACGCCGAAGAAGTCATTCCGTTGATGTCCGAAACTGAACAGTACGTATTGGGTCTGAAATCCGGTGAGATACTACAAAAAATACATACCATACCCGCACCGGCAAGTCAGGAAGAATGGGCGGCGCGATTTAACCGCAAAGTGGATACCAAAATACAGAAATACCGCGAGTGCGGCTTACGGTTTGACGGCGACGACAAGGTGATCGAATACCTCGAAAGCAACCGCCACCTGCTCGACAACCGCCCGCAATGCTTTCAGCACGGCGACTATCATTTCGGGAATATGATTCTTAAAAACGGCGAACTCGTCATTATCGATTTCGACCGTTTTGATTTTGGCGACCCGTGGGAGGAGTTCGACCGAATAGTCTGGTGCGCGCAGAAAAGCCCGCACTTCGCTACAGGCATGGTTAAAGGTTATTTTAACGGTGAGCCGCCGCTGGAATTCTGGAAGCTGCTCGCATTTTACATCGGCAGCAACGCGATTTCATCTATCTACTGGGCGATACCGTTCGGGCAAACCGACATTGACACGATGATGAAACAATCGCAGGACGTCATGGCGTGGTATGACAACATGCAAAACCCGGTTCCTACTTGGTATAAGCCCGACTTTTACATTCAATACACAGACGGCGTACCGTACAAGCTAAAATCCGCGTATGACTTCTCGTTCTTACGCAAGTACGGTACGGTTTTTAAGGTGTTTGATGATCAGGACTCCGGAAATATCTGCTTCGGCATGTCCGACGGCGACAAGCGCTATTTTGTAAAGTTTGCCGGGGCGCCGACCGAACGTGGGTATTCGACAGGCGACGCCGCAATCGCAAACCTAAAATACACCGCACCAATATATGAGGACTTGGCGCATACTAACCTTATAAAATTTGTTTCTGCGGAGGAAATCGGTGGCGGCTTTGCTGTAGTATTCGAATGGGTTGACGCGGAATGTATGAGCAGAATGTACCCGCTGTCGCGGAAAAAGTTTTTGAGTATGACACCGGAAACAAAGCTTCACATGTTTGACGAAATCATGCTGTTTCATGCGCATGTGGCAGAGAAGGGCTATGTTGCTATTGATTTTTACGACGGCAGTATTATGTATGACTTTGGCAACGAAAAGACGATCATCTGCGATATTGACTGTTACTCAAAAAAACCTTACACAAACACGATGGGGCGTTTGTGGGGCAGTTCGCATTTTATGTCGCCGGAGGAGTTCACGATGGGTGCGGCTATTGATGAGATAACAAACGTCTATACAATGGGCGCGACTGCGTTTGTCTTGTTCGGTGGCGAGCGCAACAGAAGTTTTGAAAAATGGAAGCTGAGCAAGGCTCTTTTTGATGTGGCAGTGAAAGCAGTCAGCGATGACAGAAGCAGCCGCCAACAGTCTATCAAGCAGTTTATAAGCGAATGGAACACTGCGAAAGCAGCGCCGGATTACATATTAAATCATGAGCCTGTCAAGCGTGTCGGTGCTATCGAATGCGCTGAGGTCTAAACGCTTTAAAAAAATAACGAAGTAGGACGGTATTCATATGGGGTTTGAAATAATCATACAGCAATATATACAGCAAATTTTCGGTAGCCTACTTTGGCTGTTCTCCGTGATTACAGAGTTCGGCGACGAAAATGCGATTCTGATTTTTGTTCTGGTTATATATTTTGGCGTTGATAAGAAATTTGGTGAGAGGCTGGGCTTTATATGTCTAGCATCCGGGTTTGTCAACGGCGTACTTAAAATGATTATAGCGCGACCGAGACCGTATGTTAACGAGCCTTCGCTCGCCGCTGAGAGCTTGCGCACGCGATACGCTAACAGCTATTCAATGCCGAGCGGTCACGCCCAAAGCAGCGGCGCGTTGTATTACGCTATACAAAAACGGTTTACATCAAAGCTTGTGCGAGGCTTGTGCATTGCGGCGATGGTGCTTGTACCACTGTCGCGCGTTGTGCTTGGCGTGCATTACATAAGCGACGTGCTGGTCGGGTTGGCGCTTGGCATTGCGCTTACATATGCCGTTTCGTGGTTGTTTGATAAACTCGGCGACAAAATTACGCTGGTATATATTATTACAGCCATCGGTATCGCCGCAGTCATATGGTTCTTCAAAGACTTGGATCGCGATGCCATAAAAATGATGGGTTCGCTGACTGGTTTCTGCTTGGGCGCTTTTTTCGAAAACCGATATGTCGGCATGGACACAAACGTCGGCGTATCAAAGCGAGCGCTACGCGTATTTTTTGCGTTAGCGTTGCTCGTTTTACTCCGCGTCGGCTTAAAAATCATATTCGGCATGATAAGTGATTCGTTTTTACTTGATTTTTTGCGATACGCAATTTTAACATTTACAGCGATTTTTATTTGTCCGTGGATTTTTATAAAAGCCCGCTCGTAAAGTAAAATCCTCCATGAATTCGTGAATAATAACGCAAATTGCGCAAACACTAGATTTGTTACGCAATGATTGCGTACGTTAATTTATTCATGGAGGATGATACTATGGGCAATATGGCTATAAATACTAACGTTCTGGCATTAAACAGCCACAGGGCGTTGAAAAACGTCGGTAACACTCAGGCCAAGTCACAAGCAAGACTGTCAACCGGTCAGAAAATAAATTCCGCAGCCGACGACGCGGCAGGCTTGGCAATCAGTGAAAAAATGAGATCGCAGATCCGCGGTCTTGACATGGCTTCGAAGAACTCGCAGGACGCTATTTCGCTTATCCAGACGGCGGAAGGCGGTATGCAGGAAATAGATAACATGCTTCAACGTGTTCGTGAGCTTACCGTTAACGCGGCGAACGATACGAACGAGCATAACACGCTAGGCACTGGCGACCGTCAGAAGATGCAGGACGAGGTAAACAATCTCGTACAGGAAATGGACTCGATGAGTGACCGCGTTGAGTTCAACAAAAAGAAGCTCATTAACGGCGACAGCGAAATGACGCCTATCAATAAGACAATAACATCGGCTCTTAACTCTGCAAAAGCAGCCGCAAATATTTCACAGGAAAAAGTAAATACGGACAGCAAAGCGCTGCACGAAGCAGACACATCACTTAACATGTCCAAGGACGCGTTCATGAAGCTTGCTAACGACAGTAACGATAACGGGCTTAAAGGTCTGTACGACAAAATCTCGTCGATTACTGACACTGCGGGTAATAACGGTGTTGATGCCGCTCTTACAGCATTTAAGACAGCTATGGATAACTATTTCACTTCTGTCGCAGGTGCTGCGGATACAACAGCTATCGGTACGGCAAGCACAGCTCTCGCCGGTATGACGGGCGTTGTTAAGGACTTAACTGATGCTCTTGCGGCGGCAGCTGCTAACGGCGACAACATTTCGACCACACAGGCTGATGCCATGTCTACGGCGCTGAACAATCTTGTTTCTAACGGCGGCGTATTGAGTACAGCTGCCGACTCCGTAAGTACAGCGTTAGCTAATCAGAAGACGGCTAATACAAACTTAGTAGCAAGCAATGCACAGCTAGCGACTGACCTTAAGGCGTTAAGCGTAGCTCAGGGTAACTATAACAATGCACCGAAAACCGGCGGATTGCATTTCCAGGTCGGCGCAAATGCTAACCAGAGTATACAGATGTCAATAGGCTCGCTTAAAACCGACGTACTCGGCATAGGCGACGGCAAAGGAAAGACGAACATCGACTTCCTTAAAGCTACCGGTGCGGACATCACAAACACGCTCACGAAGCTTGATACGGCTCTGTCGTACGTAACGACAGAACGCTCGAAGCTCGGTGCGGTTCAAAACAGACTTGAATATACGCAGAAGAGTTTGGACATCTCGTCCGAGAACCTCTCGGCGGCCGAATCTCGTATTCGCGATACCGACATGGCGAAGGAAATGATGAACCTGACAAAAGCGAACGTTCTCCAGAACGCGGCTGTTTCGATGCTTTCACAGGCGAACCAGGCTCCGCAAACTGTTTTGCAGCTGTTAAGGTAATTAAGCTTAGTAATAAAAACGCCCCTTTCAGAATAAGTATAAGCATACTATTCAAAGGGGCTATTTTTATGAGAAAAAAGGGGATTGTCGAGGGGGCGGTTATACTTACGGCCGCCGGAGTAATAACAAGAATTATGGGCTTCGTGTACAGAATATATATGTCGAATATAATCGGCGCGGAAGGGATGGGGCTGTATCAGCTTATCATGCCGATATACGGGCTGGCGTGGAGTATCGCTTGCTCGGGCTTCACGACTACCGTCTCGAAGCTGACTGCACAGGAGCGCGCCAAAAATGAATACGGCAATATGGGGCGCATACTAAAGCTGTCTGTAATCATTACGACGGTTATCGGGACGCTGCTTTCGGTGTTACTGTTCACGTCGGCGGGGTACATATCGCAGTATTTTTTAAAGGATACACGGCTGACGTTGCCGCTACAGGTTGTTGCGTTGGCGTTTCCGTTTATGGCCGCCGGGACATGTGTTCGCGGGTACTTTATCGGCCTGCGCGAAATGACCGTCCCTGCGGTTAATCAAGTGCTGGAACAGTTTGTGAGAATGGCTGTTATTTATTTCCTGGCCGGTTTTTTCGTCCCGCTCGGGCTGACGTACGCATGTGTTGCGGCTGTTATCGGTATCGTTTGCGAAGAAGCTTTTTCGCTTTTGTACGTCGTATTCGCCTACAAATCCTTCAAGAAGAAAAACAAACTGACAAAACGCCCGACGCTCACGACACCCGAGGCGCTTTCGATGATATCCGTCATGGCGCTGCCGCTTACTCTTACGCGCGTATCGCATTCGTTTCTGTCGACGTTTGAGAATACGCTCATACCGCAGCGTCTTCAGCTTTACGGTTATACCGCGAACGAGGCGATGAGTATTTTCGGCAAGATATCCGGTATGGCTATGCCTCTGATTTTCTTCCCGTCGGCGTTGCTTACATCTATTTCGATAACACTAATCCCGTCCGTCTCCGAAAACGTCGCAACCAAGAACTACAAGCACATCAAAAGCACGTCCGCGAAATGTGTGCTTTTCGCGGCAATAACCGGTATCTGCGCATCGTGTATATTTATAGTATTCAGCGACAAGCTCGGGACGGTTATTTACCGGCAGGATTTGAGCCAGATGCTGCTGTGCCTTGGAATAATGTGTCCGTTTATGTACATGCAGGTCATTTTCTCAGGCATCTTAAATGGGCTTGGGTTTCAAGTTTTTATTTTCAGGAATAGCATGATTTCATCGGCTATTAATATCCTGTTCGTGTACTTCGCCGTGCCGTATAAGGGTATAAATGGCTTTATCTTTGGCTGGTTTGTGAGTCTAATACTGATCTGCGCTCTCGAAATAATTAAACTAAAGGACAGCGTAGACCTAAACATCGAATACATGAACTGGTTTATAAAACCCGCCTTGGCGGCGGGTGCGGTGGGTGTCACTATGAATTATCTGAACAAACTGTTTATTTACAGGACGTTTGGTGATACAGCCGGGCTTGTAATATCAATGACGGCGCTGGTCGTGATATATCTGTTCCTCGTAATAATACTCGGCAGCCTATCCTTAGACGATATTAAGCTGCTAATAGGAAGGCGCAAGAAAGCCGTCAGTCGGTAGAGCGGCGTTTCACGATACGCGGTGCGGAGCCGTGTTTCACGTATTCGTCCATGTTGAACTCGTAGAACTCGCCGGAGCGCGTAACCTTCGCCCGGTACATTGAGAAATCAGCGTAGTCTATCAGCTTGACGATGTCGGTAGAATGCTCGCCGTATATGGCGTAGCCGACCGAATACTGTATGCGAAGCTGCACGCCGTTTGGCAGGAGCAGGTTGTGCATTTCCTCGTCGCGGAAGTGCTTTTCCATAATCTTCAATAAATATTCCTTCGGCATTTTTCCGTACAGGAATATGATAAACTCGTCGCCCGAAGCTCTGGATACGTAGGCGTTGTATTTCAGAAAGGTTTTGAACACCTCCGCGGCCCCGTTAATATATAGATTACCGACATCGTGTCCGTACGAATCGTTCGTGGTTTTTAGATTGTCGAGGTCAATAAAAATCATGACGCCCGAAACAGTCGGGTCGGCGGCTACCGCTTCTTTGCTCTGCTCGATAAATAACCGGCGGTTAATGAGCTTAGTCAGGGCGTCGATATCGCGTTCGTACTGGAGCAGCTTCTTTTCGAGTATATCGGCTGTGATATCTATGACAATGCCGCATTCGTTGGAGCCGAAGCGCGCGTATTTTATCTGGTACCAGTTTTTTTCAGCGATGTCTGTTTTGTCGATAATGTATACGTTATCGAGCTTTGGTTCTTTGTTTACGAATGTCTCGGAGAATTTTTCGTGCCACAGCGCAAGGCTGATATAATAATCGGTCGGCTCGTGTTCGATTTCGAATATCCGAAACAAAAGGTCCGTCATAAAAACCCTGTTGCGAGCCGTATTTACTTCAAATACGGCTATATTTGTGTTCGTGAGCTTAAACGTATCCATAAGTAGCTTGGCCGAGCGAGTGAGTACGCCGCTGAACTGCTCGACCGAATCAACTATCAGATCAAGCTCCATAATAGAGGTCTTTTTTAAGTGGACGTTGTATTCGTTGTCGATATTACTGACGTCTTGCGCGAGCTGTTTTATAGGGTTAGTAACGGAGCGTACGAGAATAACGCTGACGAAAAAGCCAAGCACAAGCGTGACTATGAACGCGTATAAAAATATACGTGCCAGTTCATCTGACGAATCAAACAAATCGGCTTTTTTGACAGCGCCCCATATACGCCAGTCGCTTTTACTGTAGAAGGGGTTGCGCTCGGTGTAGATGTTCATTGGTTTAATCGCGATTATTGCCGGGATATTGCCGGAATAACCGCCGATGTACTCAAAAATATTTTCGCCGTAAGAATCGTCAAGTTCCCTTATAAACTTATGCTCGCCCTGGAAAAACTGCGTTGCAAACGAACCGTTCGAAATACGTGCTTCGCCGTTTTCACCGAAGCGGTTCATTTCCGTAATCATGTAAAAACTGTTAGTCGAGTACGAAAGCTCGTAGTTATCTATTTTGGGTTTGATGTGATCCTTCGAAAGGCACAGCCCGAAAACTCCGTACGGCTCTCCGCTGGCATCTCTAATCGGAACAGTGTATACGATTTTTTTTATGTTGTCCTCAAACAGATACGTAGGCGGTGAAAAGTAGCCGAGGTCGGAGGTTGTGAGCTGCTTATTGGCTTTTGCGGCATTGTACGGGTTATAAAAAAAGTCGGATGAGAACTCGTCAAATGTGCCGAACTCCCACTCCTCGCTCCAGTAGTTATCAAACGGAATGCCAAGCGACGACACCATTTTGCCGCCGCGCATTGCGATTTTGCCTTGGGTTCTCGTACCGTAGGAACGCATGTCTTCGTTTTTAATATAAATCGAGGCGTAGCGCTTGGCGGACGATTCGGTTCTGAATGCTGATGTATCAAGTACAACGAACGCATCTGATGCTACTTTTAAATCCAGTACGTCTATTATCGTGTTGAGAGAGTTACTCAAAATGTTAATGGCTTCGGACGGTTGATCGTCGAGTAGTTCTGAGATTGATTTATCGGTGCTACCGTAGTAGTTGTTGACCTTGCGCTCGATAATGGCAGTCGCGTCGCGTGATATATCTATAAGCGACAGAAACGCATTGTTCATATCGGAGCTGCGGGCGTCTACTATTTTATTAAGGTTTCGCGAAGCGATCATATTCAGGCGCTCGAAAACGCCTGAAATAACCATTACGCCGATTAAAACAATCATAACGGCAAGGTTCACGCCGAGCACTGAAAATAATAGCTGTGTTCGTATTGATTTGCCGGATTTCTTTTTCTTAATCATTTCGAGTCTCCCAAACTGAACATATACTAAAACTCAACCGATACCCCAACAGCCGTTAAAGCTTTGTTCAGCAGATTTTTGAATTCAGAATAACTTTTTTCGTCGATATATTTCTTTATGGCATCGCTTGGGCTTGCGCCGCCGCCAATGTCGGCCTGATATTTTTTACGCGCGTCCGTTGTGTAGTCGTTTAAGACGGTTTGAAGGGCAGTGCGGACGTCGTACGATTTTTCAAAAGGCTTTGACAGGTACATATTATAGGTAGCGGTTTGGTCAAGGGCGACCTTCAATACGTTGACGATGTTTGTGTTTGTTATAAAGCCGAGCGCTTTTCCATCGTCTTTAGTAAGGGTCGTGATAGCTTGCTTGGTAACGGGTAAGTAGCTGGAGTTAAGCGTAAACGTAGAGTTTCGGGACGGGTCTGTTGCCCATACCAAAAACTGCGTCATGGCGTATTCTTTTACATTTGTTGACTTCACGAGCGCAACGCCCGCGCCTTGCTGTATCGCTACCTTGTCGGCGTTTTTGTATACGGGCATTTTAAATGTCTGTAGATCGATTTTGTAATCTTTTCCGTCGCCGGGGCTTATGAGGGTAGGGAAGTATGAACCGCTCGTGTTCGAGCCTAAGTATGAGAGCAGCGAGCCGGTTTTTATATCGTCGGAACGAAAACGCCCGATTGCGCCGAAGTAACCGCTTACCATATTCACATAATATGTATCCCATATCGCGCGTACGGCTTTATCGGGAAGGTTAACGGTGTTTTTGTCGGGGTCGATTATATCTGCGCCGTGCTGCTTTGTTGTCGAAATAATAAAATTCGCCAAGCTGTCCAGTCCGAACAAAGGCTTTGCGGTGCCTTGCGAAGCCGTCCAGTTATAGTAAGCGCGCGACATTTCCCCGATATCTTCCCACTTATCGAAGTAGCTGTAGTTGTACTTAGAATTAGCAGCCAGAAACTTATCGAAGTCCGTTTTGTTTAAGCAGATGACTTCGGTGGATTTTGCTATCGGGAGAATGTAAAGCTTCTTGTCGGGCAGAAAACGCCCCTCGCTAATAAATCCGTCGACGTAGCCCGAGAGAACCTTCGCGTCTACATAGCTGTCGTAGCTCGTGATAAGCCCTTTCTTAGCGATCGGATACGCGCTGTCTGAGTATGTTAAAAAAGCATCGGGTAGTTTTTCCGAACCGGGTTCTTTGTTGAATGAAGCATTGACTTCTTTAACGAGTATATCGATTGACGACTTCGAAAAAGCTTCGACGATTATGCCGTTATCTCTACCGAAAGAATTGTTGAACTCGTCGACAAGCTGATCAAAAGATTTTTTTTGTTCACCGATGTAGTAATGCCACAGCGATACGGTGACGGGGTTTTTCTTATCAAGCTTAGGCTTGGCAGCAGAAGCGCGCACAGGTGCGGCGACTCCGCCAAGCGCCAGTATCATTACACAGATGAATAGAATCAGTTTCTTCATATTAATATGCCTCCCTGTATGTATTAACGTGTGAGATGGTTTTTATTTCTGAAATAATAATACAATATTTACTAAGAATTTTCAATCAATAAGTTTGGTAATAAATGTACACAGGGTATAAAAAAAGACCTTATCGCTAAGGTCTTTTTTACTTCCAAAGGAAGGTTGGGTATTAAGGTAAGTTATTATTTGTAGTTTGTTAAGAAAGATCTGTAGTTATCTGTAGTCTGTGTAGTCTGGAACGGGATAATAGTGCGTTGGTTGTTCGGATTAACAGCGAACAATAACGGCCCGACCAGGTTCGGGTGTAAACCGTAACCGATTGTTCCTGTTATCGGTACGTTAACACCTACATCAGTGTAAAACAGAGTAACGCCAGCCTGTGACGCAGCTGTTCTCATGTACTCCAGATAAGTGTTGTAGTTAGCATAGCTGGAGGAGTAGATAACATAGAAAAACTTCTCGCCGTTTGAAGACTTAGCATTGGCGGCTGGTTGATCTAGTGCTGACCAGTTGCCGTAGTAATTAGAACCCTGGTTATAGTAACCGTAAGTGCTCTTAAAATACTGCATCTGGCTGCTTATTGAAGAAAGATCGTTCCTTGTAGTATAGCCGACCGGTAAAGACGAATTGCTCGTTACAAAGTAAACGATCGGTCCTTCTGTATAAACGTTTCTAGTAAAGTAGCTTGAATACTGTCCCGAAACTTGCTCGAAATAATAAACCGGAACACCTTGCTGTTGAGCATAAGACTGAACAGATGAAATGTTCTCCGATGAGCCGCTCGGATACACAAGTAAAATAAACTTCTCGTTATTAACGTACTTATTGTTAGCTGAAGTAATATCGATCGAATTCCAGCTGTAATTCATGTAGTTGTAGTTGTAATTTGGATAGTTGTAATTTGGATAGTTGTAATTTGGATAGTTGTACGGATAGTTATAGGGATAATTATAAGGATAGCCGCCGTTATAGTTGTAATAATAAGGATCATAAGTGCCGTAAGGATAATAATAACCGTAAGGATTATAAGGCGTAGGCGACGGAGTAGGCGATGGAGTAGGTGTAGGCTCGGTTGTTATATTCTTCGACAAATTAGTAAGCTTAGCTGCTATCTCGGCAGTGCTTGTAACGGCAGTTGTGTACTCTACTCTGCTTGATGAGAAAACAAAATACAAAGCGGGGTAGGTAGCCTGACCTTTATTATAGGTTGAAATATACTTAAGCTTAGCAGTATCCGTGTTGGATTTGCGCATATCAACGCCGTAAACCATAACAGCGGCTTGAGCAGCGGCGTCTTTAATAGCTTGTACGCCGGCTTTTCCGGCAGCGTTGTCGCTGTCATAAACAACTAATGCGTGACGCTCGCCTATAGACTGCATATCCTCGGCACGTCTCGGTGTAACTTCTTTAAAATAAGTAGAATCGGCATAAGTAGCATCGGCCGGTTTTGTTACAGAACTGGCACCAGCTGCACCTGATGAACCCGCAGCAGAGGAACCGCTTGTTTTAGCCGGAGCCGTGGCGGTAATGTTTACAGTACGTGTTTCTGCCGACCAGCTTACAGTAGCGCTTAAGCCTGTGGAAATAGCGTTAAGCGGAACGAGCATATCGTACCATCTTTGAATAGGTGTCGGATCAAGCTGTAAAGCCTGGCTTGAACCATAAACCAAAAATCCGTCGGAACCGATTGTTGTAACGCCGTAATTCATGACCGGGTTAGCGACGGTTGTTTTCATAAACTGATTGCCCGAAAGGATAGATGCTTGTTTGTCCTGAGAATCATAATACGATGTTGCACCAAGTGTGTCGGCGATAGCCATGATAGGTACCATAGGCGCGTTATTGATGATTTCGGCTTGGACACCGCCGGTTACAGGCTTTCCGTTAACGACAACCTGAATATAGTCAGCCGCTTTAGCCTTGTAGCCGAAATAGACTAAGTTGGACATTAACAACGTCATAACCAGTAAGAGTGATAGTGCCCGATTTCTCTTCTTCATAAAAACTCCTCCTCAATAGAAATTTATTACCTCTCATAGTATATGAATCTACCAAACAATAAAAAATATGTGTGGCAAACGGTGGAAAGGATAATGAATAAATTATACAACCTTTTACAAAAATTTACAACGAAATTATATTAATTTTCAATTAAAATTTCATGACAACGCGGTTGAGCCGCAAGCGCTATACCTCAAGCAACACGACGCTACTATGCTGTGGCATTACAATCCGCAAAAATCCGTTATTAACATTATATTTCTCCGTTTGAGTTGAGTATTCACCGTCTGATGTCAAAATAAGCCTTTCAAATACGCCGCGCGGATTCGAGCCGATTCGCCAAACGGGGATAGTCAGTTCCCGTTTTTTGGTATCGTTGTTCAGAATAACGACGGCTTTTTCATTTTTGTCGAACCGCCCGTAGCTTAATATTCCGTAATCCGAGAATAAAAATTCCACAGAGCCGCCTTTAAACACGTTGTATTTTTTATGAATGGATATTATCTCTTTATGAAAATCAAGCAGACGCAAGTCCTCGTCGCCCCACGGATACGGACGCCTGTTGTCGGGGTCGGTCCAGCCTGTCATCCCAACCTCGTCGCCGTAATATATAGTAGGCGCGCCCGGCCAAGTCATCTGAAAAGTAACGGCTTCCATCAAAACACTTTCGTTAATACCGATAGATGCCATTCTTGCTCCGAGCGTGTGCAGACGGCCAACTGTCATGTTCGTGCGGGTCAGGAATCGTGAGTGGTCGTGATTGCTTAGCTCGTTCATCGCGGTCTGCAGAGAGTTTACTGAAAACCTCGCGCTGTTATACCGCATAGAGTTCTCAAAAGCCATCGCGTTACAAAGCATGTCTTCGCGGTATTCCTCGCTGTGCTTCTCCATGCCGGTAAGGAACCATGTCAACGGATTCATAAATGCATCGTAGTTCATGACGGTGTCCCATTCGTTGCCTTGCAGCCACGGTTGCGGGTCGCCGTAATGCTCCGCCAGAATAACGGCGTCCGGATTGGCTTGCTTTACAACCCTGCGGAAGTCTGCCCAGAACTTGTGATTAAACTCCTGGCTGTAGCCCAAATCCGCCGCAACGTCAAGCCGCCAGCCGTCTGCGTTAAACGGAGGCGAAACCCATTTTTTGGCGACGTCCATTATCTGCTTGTAAAGCTCCTTGGAGCTTTCGAAGTTCAGCTTCGGGTGGTTGTCGTAACCCCACCAGCCGTCGTAGCAATCGTTGTTAGGCCAGTTTTTGTCGAACCATCTGAAATAATTATGGTACGGACTCTTTTCGTCTTTATAAGCACCGTTCGGATAAACGCCGTTTTCGCTAGGTTTGCCGCCGTAAAAGCCCTCGCGGTCGAGCCATTTGTTGAACGCACCGCAATGATTGAACACCCCGTCCAGTATTACCTTAATCCCATTCTTATGCGCAAGCTCAATAAATTCCGCAAAAAGCCGGTCGCTTGCTTCCAAATTCTCCTTGCGAGTTGTACGCGAGATATATTTCGTCGCATATCTGTTGTTAAATCTTTCGAAAAATAGACATTCGCCTTCGTCCACGACGATCTTGCCAAAGTGCGGATCGATATGCTCATAATCCTGCGTGTCATATTTATGGCTGCTCGGCGATACGAATATTGGGTTTAAGTAAATGGCATCGATGCCCAGTTCCTTAAAATAATCCATCTTATCCATCATGCCCTGAATGTCTCCGCCGTAAAAATTGGCGATGTCGTCGGGCTTGACTTCTTCGTTCCAATCGTCGATTGATTTGGCGGCCTTGCCCAAATAGGCGTACTCGTTTTGCAGGACATCGTTTGTTTTGTCGCCGTTATAGAATCTGTCTACAAAAATCTGATACATTACCGCGCCCTTAACCCACTGCGGAACGTTAAAGTCGGGCAGTATTTTGAAGTCAAAGTTATGATCTACGTCGTAATACAAACCGCGCTTGTTGTAAAAATACGTTTTGTTCTCCTTGCTAATGGAAAAATAATAGCTGTTAATGCCAGTCACAGACACGTCTGCGGAGTAATAGTCAAAAAGCCCTTCGCTGTAGAGTCGCTCCATGTTTAATGTGTCGTTCTGCAAATGTAAGCTGGCAGAGTCTATATTATTTTTACCTGTTCGCAGCTTTATGGTGACTGTATCGCCCGGCGACGGCTGCGTGTCCGAAACGAAGTTCTCAGTCTCGTCACTAAAAATCGCCTCAAAGTTTAAAATTTCTCGATCCATTCGTGCGTATAAGCTAAGCCTCTCAAGATTATTCAAATAATCCAGCGGTACGTTGACGAACATTATTTTACCTCCCGTAGGCGTTGAAAAAATATTGGAAATGTTACCGTTCTTTATTGTAACATAAATTTTCGTAACCGCAAGGGATATGTTCTGCGAATATAAAAAAGGAACGGCGCTAAGCCGTTCCTTAAAA
>CAZJLW010000001.1:37369-46647 GCA_964546895.1 uncultured Eubacteriales bacterium
GACGCAAGATTGTTTATGGCGTTCGAAATCTCGTAATAGGATGCGTACGGATTATCACGAACATATGACGCCGACTGTATAGCGCTCCAGAAAGTTGCTCTGGAACCCGGTGTATATTGGCCGTAGGAATAACCTTCGACGGCGTTGTTATACTGGGTCGTTGCATTGGAGATATTTGTTGAAAGAGTCGTACGATCTCCGTAGTAGCCATAGTTGCCATAGTAACCATAATTGCCGTAATAACCATAATAGTTGTTATAATAAGGATCGTAATAGTTACCATAGTAAGACGAATAATACGGCGGTACATACGCCGAAGATGTTGATGACGAAGAAGAACCGCTTGCGGCCTGTGAAGTTGAGCTGCTAGTCGTAGTCGCAACGGTCTGAACCGTAGTAACAGGCTTAGCTGATAAAGTCATCAGACTGTCGTTAATACGAGTAGAGGTTCCTTGTGTCGTAGACGACGCGTATACCTTAACGTCGCCGGAAATATTCGTATTAACATGGGTTTGCAGCGTTTCGATTGTGCCGTTGATGTTTATGATTGCGTTCGGCAAATCGTTAACTACCGTGTTAAAAGTACCGGACAGGCTAACACGCTGTGTCTCCGGTATGTCAGATGCTATTGATATAACGCCGAAGCCGTTGCCTGTCAGCGCGTCTGTTTCTATCGCAGCGCCTTTATTAACAAAAGCGGTTCTGACGCTAGTGCCGCCTGAGGCTACGACGCGTACATTGGGCTTGTTGATGTGCAGTTCGCCCGTGACCTGCGAGTTTGTGAGGTATATGGAGTTTCTACCGCCACCGGTTATGTATACGTTACCGAGTACAGCTACGCTCTCAAGAGTAACTCTTCCGTCGCCTACGCCCTCAGTGATGAACAAGTCGCCGTTAACTACGATGCTTTTTAATTTCGCATTGGCTGTGTTGACGACTACGTTGCTTGCCGAAATATTGGCGTATTCCATATTTTTGTTGGCTACAAGCCCAGCTGTCGAATCAAGCCACATAACCATTTCGGCGCGGGTAAGCAGTCCGTCCGGATTAAAGGCGTTGCCCTGCCAGTCCAACATATAGCCTTTGTTTTCAAGCGCCTTGACATACTCGCGCGCCCAAGGAGCTATAACGGCGTCGTCAACGTATTTTGTATTGCCAGGGGCTGGATCGATTTTAAAAACCTTAGCCAGCATTATGGCTGCTTCCTGATGCGTGATGTTGTTGTTCGGTAAAGCCTTGTCGCCGTCGCCGACAAGTATACCCGCCGCGTTAAGACGCAGTACCGGGAACTTGAACCAGCTTTCGTACGGTACGTCTACGAACTGCACCGACGACACCGTTTCATATGTCATCATCTTGTCGATAACCGTTGCGAATTCCGCACGCGTAACCTTGTCGTCCGGCCGGAATTTTCCGCCATTTCCAACTACTAAACCGTAGCCCGACCATTTTTCAATGGCGTTGTATGCCCAGTGTGACGACGGCGTATCGGAAAAAGCCTGCGCCTTAACCGACGTTCCATAAAACGTAGCCGTAACAGCCACAGACAGCACGAGTAAAGCCTTCGTGAATTTCTTTGCCGTTTTAAGCATTCGGATACCCCCATGATATTTAATATTTTTGTAATAATCTAGAAAAATTTTAACATGATTTTGCAATATTTACAATGAAATATTAATTAAAAACTCATTAATTTTTAAGGAACTCCGAAAAAGCTCCGCTATATGCGCTTTCGATGAAAAAACGTGCTGCTTTTTGCGCGCCGGTGTAGTTCAAATGGGCGTCGTCGCGAAAGTCCGCGTCCTTAAATATTTCCGCTTCCGTATTGAAATCGAAGTACAGCACGCCGTGTTTGTCGGCGAAGGTTTTGATTGAATTATATATGGCGGAATAATTAGTGATACGCTCAAGCGATGTGTTGGCTAGGGGCGCAGTCGTAAACAGTAGCGTTATATCTTTTTGCTTGCATAGGTCGATTATTTTCTCCACGTACTGCTTTTGCTTATCGTTAAAACTCCAGTTTTTGCCGTCGTAACCGTTGAACTGGTTAGCTACGCCGATCTTTTCCGGTGGGATATTGTAATCGCAGTATATAAATCCCTTGGTTTTATAGTATTCTTCGCCGGTCTGCTCGATCTTCTTCGCCTTAAGCCCAAATTTCTCATCGAGAAAGCTCAGCAGTTCTTTATTTTTATAAGATAAAAAATCCTGCTGATACCTAATCGGTTTCAAATAATACTTAATCTTCTCGCCAAGGCCGAATACATTTCTCATGTATTCGGCCTTTAAACGTTCATTTTTCATGACAAGAAACAGTGCTTCGGCTTGTTTTAAGTCGAACGGCTTGTCCAGCACGCCGAAATACAGCTCCATAACTACAGCTCGCGGAGCTTGGCTTTCCAGTATTTCTTGAAGCGTGTAGTAACTACCATCGGGTAGTTGCAGCGGCATACCCATTTGAAAGCTGTTTATGCCGAGTGCGCTGTCGAACAGCTCCGGATCGAACGTGCAATACGAATGAGACGAGCCGATGAAAACCAAATCAAGACTATTTTTCTTAGTCGCGTAAAAATCATCGAACCGCTGCTTGTTCCATTCGTTAATTTTGTTTTTGCTCGCGGCGTACTCATATGAATGCGAAAGATATACATAAACCGTAAACACAGCCAGTGCAAAAAAGCTGAGCTTTAAAAACTTTAGCAGCTTTAGCGTCTTAGAATTGGAAGTAGATGAATTGCCCCGCATTATAAAACACCCCCAAGCCCATTAACGCGGCGATAATAATTAAATAGAAAGCAAATTTTATATAGGAAGGCTTGTGTTCGATGGCGTCTACGAAGTGGCTGTCACCAGCGACGCAATCTGCTACCCATAGGAATATGACGAGTGCGGCACAGATTATCACTTCCAGCAGCGGCAGTCCAAGTCCGTTTAATGTGTTAAAAACATAGCCCGTATTAAAAATGCTTCCGATGTTCACAAATAAGTGCGTTACGATATAAAACGCATCGCCGATTGTCTTAGCACGGAAAAAAATCCAAGCAAAGCAAACTGCACAGAACGTTATTACTGCGCATACCGCGTCCCATATATGGAATCCGCCGCGCCGCTCAAAGCGGAAAAACTTCTCAGTGAGTTGGCTGAACATATCACCGATTATCTGAAAAGCCCCATGCAACGTACCCCAAATCAAAAACGTCCAGTTCGCCCCGTGCCACATTCCGCTAATGACGAACGTAACTAGCGTATTAAAGTAAAAACGAGACTGACTGACGCGGCTGCCGCCCAGTGGTATGTAGACGTAATCCTTAAACCAGCCCGACAGCGAAATATGCCAGCGCCGCCAGAATTCCTTTACGCTTTTGGACAGATACGGCTGGCGGAAGTTTTGCATAAGGTCAATGCCAAGGCATTTCGCGCTGCCGGTTGCGATGTCCGAATACCCGCTGAAATCACAGTAAATCTGAAACGCAAAAAAAACCGTAGCGATAATAAGCGCCAGCCCATCGTAATATCGCGGCGAAGCATAAACTGCCGAGACAAGCACCGACAGCCTGTCGGCGATTACGACCTTCTTGAAAAAACCGAACAGCATAAGCCGCCCACCGTACGCGATGTTTTTTAGCTTAAAGCGCTTTTTACTGAAAAGCTGCGGAAGCAGAGATTCGGCGCGTTCAATCGGCCCCGCAACCAGTTGCGGAAAGAACATTATAAAAAGAACGAACTTAAAAAAGTTACGTTCAGGTGATATCTTCCTTTTAAATACATCAATCGTATAGCCCGCCGCCTGAAATGTAAAAAACGAAATGCCCATCGGCAAAACAATATCGAATTCGGGCGTACCGATGTTAAAGAACGCAAGCGTATTCAAAAACAGCGTCAAGTACTTAAAAACGAACAGCAACGCGAAATTTATAAACAGGCAAACCGCCAACACCCATTTGCGCCGCATATCAAAAGCGGGATGCACGAGAGTTTTTGACGCGACGAAATTAACAATGCACGAAAACAGAATAAGCACGATTAGAACCGGACGCCACGCCATATAAAACGCGACGCTAGCCGCTAGAATCAGAATCCACCTGAACCTATGGGGTAGGGCGTAATATAAAACCACCGTGCAAATAAAAAAAACAATATACTGAAACGAATTAAAGAGCATAAAGCACCTCTGAATTACTGCGGCTGCGCGTCGCGTGTAATATGAATGACAATCGTCCCGGCGACCATATCGCCGACACGTTTGCACTTTCCGGAAAACAGAATCAGCATAAAACCAACTCCGAAAATATCAACAAAGCACTTGAACAGATTACGCAAAGCTGACTGTGTTAGGCCGATTTGCCCGCCGCTTTCGCGGATAACCCTAATACTCATGAGCATTTTGCCGGGCGACTGGCCGTTCGTTAGCATTTCGCAGATAATGCCATAACCAAAGTATATAAAAAAATAGACGGCGATAATAATTGCGTAAAACCAGCCGCTTAAACTATAATTAAAAGCGCTCGGGGTGGTTATGTTCATCGAGGCGAGAACGAAGGCGGCTAAGAGCGTGAAGATAATAAAGAGAAAAAGCTGGATCATGAAATCAATAGTGGAAGCGGCGAGGCGCGAACCGACGTCGGCGAGCCGGTATTCTATGTCAACGTTATCGGCCGTTATGATCGTTATTTTTTTCATGTATGAAATCCTCCCGGGTTTTTTCAATCTTTTTACAATCATATACAGTATTTTTACAGCGGTCAAATAATTTTTCACTATCATACAATACGGAGGGCTTATTAATGAACGAGCAAATGTTTATGGAAGCTAATATGCAAAAATGGTCACGGTTGGAAGACTACAACAGAAGACTGTACAAAAAAGGCTTGTCGCGTCTGCCAAAAGACGAGATAGACGAATTCGCAGAGCTGTTGCACAGTACGAGCTACAGCCTGTCGTACGCCAGGACGCATTTTAAGGACAGACCCGTTACGAATTACTTAAATACGATAGTGGGAGCGGCGAACAGTTATTTTTATGTGAAGCCTGTCACGGACACGTCTGATATAAAAAACTATTTCAAGTCAGGCTTTCCCACGACGGTGCGCGAGAATAGTAAGTTTGTTTCGTTTGCGCTGATTTTGTTTTTGATGGGGTTTTTGGGCGGGCTTATCGCTGTTTTGGTTAACCCGGAGTCTGTGAACTACTTTTTCCCGGGCGGCATAAACCTAAGCTTTGATGGAAAGGGCTGGAACTACCCGTTCATCAGCTCGCTTATCATGGCGAACAATATTAAAACGGCGCTTGCGGCTATCGCGTTCGGAGTTTTTCTTGGGCTTGGGACGGTGTATGTGTTGTTTTATAACGGATTGATAATCGGCTGCCTGACGGGTTATGTTATCGGAAGCGGTGCGGATATTGTAATGTTTGCTTCGCTTATACTGCCGCATGGGTTCTTGGAACTGACTGCCATATTTATAAGCGGAGCAGCAGGGCTTATCATCGGGCGTGCGATACTTATCCCCGGCGACTTAAGAAGGCGCGACTCGCTAATCAAAGGAGGTAAGGAAGCTGCGCGGCTTATTCCGGGTATTGTGTTTATGCTTGTTATTGCTGCTATTATTGAGGGGTTCTTTACGCCGCTGTCACTCCCGGCTATAGTTAAGCTCGTGTTCGCGGTGGCTTCGCTCGGCGTGATGTTGGGATGGCTTAATATTAAGAATGCATAATTATACATTTTCCTTGCATATTTATAAATTTATTGCTATACTGTTAAAAAATGCATTTAGGAGATGATTACATGCCGTTAAACTTAAAGGGTCGTAGCCTGTTAACGCTGATGGATTTCACGAAGGAAGAGATACGTTATCTGCTGGATTTGGCGCATGAACTGAAAACGAAGAAGCGCATGGGCTTAACCGACAAGGCGCTGTCCGGGAAAAATATTGTACTGCTGTTTGAAAAAACCTCGACTAGAACACGCTGTGCATTTGAGGTTGCGGCGCTGGACGAGGGAGCGCATGTTACGTTCTTGGATTCGGCAAGCTCGCAGATGGATAAGAAGGAGTCGCTGGAAGACAGCGCGCGTGTGCTTGGACGGTTCTACGATGCGATCGAGTATAGGGGCTATGCGCAAAAAACGGTTGAGGCTTTGGCGAAGTTTTCGGGTGTGCCGGTTTATAACGGCCTTACCGATATTGATCATCCGACGCAAGCTCTGGCCGATCTCATGACGATCGAGGAGCATATTGATAAACCGCTGAAAGACATAAAGCTAGTGTTCGTCGGCGATACGAGAAACAACGTTGCGTACGCGTTAATGTATGCCTGTGCGAAGATGGGTATGCACTACGTCGGCTTGGGGCCGAAGGCGTTGTTACCGAGCGGTGATATTCTGGACGCCGTAAAAGCCGAAGCTACAAAAAGCGGAGCGACGATTGAATTTTGTGAGAACGCGTCGGATATAAAGGATGCCGACGTTATTTACACGGACGTATGGGTCAGCATGGGTGAGGAAGCTCAGCTGCAAGAACGTGCCAATCTTCTCTCTCAGTATAAGGTAACGATGGAGCTTGTGAAGCAAATCGGCTCGCGTGATGTTATATTTATGCACTGCTTACCGGCGTACCATGATTTTGAAACAAAGACTGTAAAATCAGCGAAGGATGATTTCGGCGTTGATGTACGTGAGGTCTCGGACGACGTGTTCAGGAGCAGCTTCTCCGTTGTTTTCGATGAAGCCGAGAATCGTATGCATACGATAAAGGCGGTAATGGTCGCCACACTTTAATTAATGGGGGTTAATCATGTTTGTATTCAGTAACAAAACGAATTTGTTAGAAAGAGCCGAGACATCGTTCCCGCTTCAAGATATCGACGAGCCTAATCTATTCCGCACGATATTCGATTACGACGAGGTTCCGAGGATTGCGTTTAACCACCGTACCGTTCCTATTAATATGCCGGCTGAGATATGGATTACGGACACGACTTTTCGTGACGGGCAACAGTCCATTCCTCCCTATACCGTTAAGCAGATTGTCGATTTGTTTAGTATGTTGCACAGGTTGGGTGGGCCGAACGGGATTATCAGGCAGAGCGAGTTTTTCGTTTATTCGAAGAGGGATCAGGAAGCCGTTTACAAATGTCTTGAAATGGGATATGAGTTCCCGGAGGTTACAGGCTGGATACGTGCGTCGGAAAAGGACTTCGACCTTGTAAAAGATATGGGGCTTAAAGAGACGGGTATATTAGTAAGCTGCTCGGACTATCATATTTTCCACAAAATGAAAATGACTAGGCGGCAGGCGCTCAATCATTATCTTGGCATAGTTCGTAAATGTATCGAAAAGGGAATACGGCCGCGTTGCCATTTTGAAGATATAACACGGGCTGATATGTACGGCTTTGTCGTGCCGTTTGCCGTTGAGCTTATGAATCTTATGAACGAGACGGGCGTCCCGATAAAAATACGCGCTTGCGACACGATGGGTTACGGCATAACATACCCCGGCAGTGTTCTGCCGCGCTGCGTACAGGGTATTATTCACGGCTTGGTTCACCATTCGTATGTTCCGAGCGAGCTTATCGAATGGCATGGGCATAACGATTTTTATCGTAGCGTAACGAATGCCGCGCACGCTTGGCTGTACGGCGCGTGTGCAGTTAACTGCTCGCTGCTTGGGATAGGTGAGCGCACCGGCAATACACCTCTCGAAGCAATGGTTATTGAATACGCCCAGTTAAGAGGCACATTCGACGGAATGGATCCTACTGTTATTACGGAGATTGCCGAGTATTACGAAAAAGAGGTCGGTTACAAAATCCATAATATGACGCCGTTCGTCGGCAGGGATTTTAACGTTACTCGCGCCGGGATTCACGCGGATGGGCTATTGAAAAACGAGGAAATTTATAACGTGTTCAATACTGATAAGTTTCTGAACAGGTCGCCGCGCGTTGCGATATCGAACACGTCGGGCGTAGCCGGTATTGCGCATTTTATGAATATGTATTTGGGCTTGAAAGGCGACGACGCCTATAAAAAGAACCATCCTGTAATAGAGGAAATGAAAAGGCTTGTAGATGTGGAGTACGAGAACGGTCGCGTAACGCTTATGGCCGACGAAGAAATAATCGCGATGTACGAAAAGGTAAAGGAGACACTGCAAAATGGACAAAATTGATTTAGCCAAGAGTAAGTTTGAGGAGCTGATTTTACAGCAGCTTGAACGTGTTAAAAAGATGAACAGTCAGGCTGATTTTATTGATTTTAAGGCAATACCTACTATAGTAATAGGCGTAGTACCGGGCGACGGTATCGGCCCGGCTATCACGGGGCAGGCCGCGCGGGTTCTGGAAGCAAGCTTGAAGAACGAGATAAGTGCGGGCAAGGTTGTTATTAAAACGATCGAAGGGTTGACTATCGAACGCCGCTGCGAGCTGAAAAAGTCTATTCCCGATGATTGTCTGGCCGAGCTTAAGGAGTGCCATGTTATTTTGAAGGGGCCTACGACTACGCCGGACGTCTCAGCCGGAATGCCTAATATCGAATCGGCTAACGTCACCATGCGTAAAGAGCTGGACTTGTTCGCGAATGTGCGTCCTGTTAAGGTCGAGGCGCTCGGTATTGACTGGACATTCTTCCGGGAAAACACGGAGGGCGCGTATGCGCTTGGCAGTAAGGGCTTTGATGTTGATGAGGATTTGGCGATGGACTTCACCGTTACTACTACGGAAGGGTGCCGGAGAATTATTCGAGCTGCGTTTGATTATGCGAAGCAGAATGGAAAGACTAAGGTTACGGCTGTTACTAAGGCTAATATTTTGAAAACTACCGACGGTAAGTTTTTGAAGATATTTAAGCAAATCGCCGCAGAGTATGCAGGAATTGAGACGGACGAGTGGTACATAGATATCATGACAGCTAAGCTGCTGGACGAAAAACGCAGGTCGGGGTTTCAGGTGCTTGTTATGCCGAATCTTTACGGGGATATTTTGACGGACGAGGCCGCTGAGATTCAGGGCGGTGTCGGTACGGCGGGTAGTGCCAATGTCGGTAAGCGGTATGCTATGTTTGAAGCTATTCACGGCTCCGCGCCGCGTATGGTTTCTGAGGGCAGGGATAAGTATGCCGACCCGTCGAGCATTATACGCGCGGCTGCAATACTGCTTGGGCATATCGGTTTTCCGGAGAAGGCCAAAAAGATAGACGAGGCGCTTTCAGTTTTGGAGAAGGACGGATCGGCTAGGATAACGGGGAATTCCAGCGGGGTTACTTGTGAAGTGTTTGCGGA
>CAZJLW010000001.1:46747-57658 GCA_964546895.1 uncultured Eubacteriales bacterium
CGACCATAAACATAAGCCATGCCGCGGTTCATAATCTGTGTGGGCTGCCCCTTATATGTCAGCTTCAGCTCGTTAGGATGCTCCTGATCCCACTCGATCGACCCGTCCGTGCCGTATATCCGTGCAACCAGCGCGTTCATCTTCCCTACCGCCACCTGTGAACACCAATACATACCATGCGCGCCGTTAGAGTATTCCAGCATGATATTCGCATTCAAATCAAGCTCATTATTAAACCTATCAACCTTAGCCAATACCTTCTTTATCTCAAGCCCCGTGATATAAGCCACAGTATGCTCGATATGCGTACCGATATCGCCGACGCAGTTAGAAATCCCCGCGACCGACGGCTCCTTCCGCCAAGTGGAGAGCTTATTGATTTTATCTTTTTCCTCGCCAAGCTCATCGATAAGCCATTCCTGCGGATACTCCGCATTCACGTTAATAACCCTGCCGATTTTCCCGTCCTTAACGAGCTGCCTAGCCAACTTCATCATGACATTACCCGAATAGGCGTAAGTCACACAGAACAGCAGCTCTTTCTCAGCTGCCAGCTTTTCGAGCTCCTCGGCTTGCCATATCTCAAAGCACAGCGGTTTTTCGCAGACTACATTAAAGCCCTTAGTCAAGAAAGCCTTCGCAATGTCGTAATGCATATTGTTGGGTGTTACAATCACAACGAAATCAATCCGATCCTCGCGTAGCGCTTCTTTTTCGGCCATCTCATAAAAGCTGTCGTAAACCCTATCACCGGGCAAGCTATACGTTACGCCGGTCTCGCGGTTCAAATCCTTTTTCGTAGAAAAGCAGCCGGCCATAAGCTCAACCCGCGGGTCTTTCGCCAAGGCGCATCTGTGTACGTTTCCTATAAACGCGTTAATGCTTCCGCCGACCATTCCGTATTTCAGTTCCTTTGGCATACTATTTTCTCCCCCTTAACAGCACTTTAGCAATCCCGCCGCGGAAGCCTTCGAAAATCAAGTACAGCGACGGAATAAGCAACAATGTAACAAAAGTCGAGATTGACAAACCAAAAACTATAACAACAGCCAGCGGCTGCATGGACATCGAAGCTTGGGACTTGCTGGCCATCATCGGGACAAGACCGAGTACCGTAGTCGACGCGGACATGAGTACGGCGCGCAAACGTATCGGCCCGGCTTCCTCGACGGCGGCGCGCAGCTCGTAGCCGCGTTCACGTCGCAAAATGTTTATGTAGTCGATAAGCACAATCGCGTTGTTGATGACGACACCGGATAGCGTAATCAATCCGAGATACGCCGTAATACTAAGCTGCGTTTTTGTTAAATACAACCCAAGCAAGCCGCTCGACAGCGCGACGGGTATCGAAAACATGATAATAAACGGATAGTATAGCGATTCAAACTCCGATGCCATAATGGCGTAAACAAGGAACAGCGCCATAATCAGTGCGTACTTAAGCGTATCAAATGTCAAAAACATCGTACGCTGGTTGCCGCCGAAATCCCATTTATAGTTGTGTGGCATTACGTATTGTTCAGCTATGGCCTGTTCAATAAGCGTCGAAGCTGTGCCTGTGTCGAGGTTTTCAAGTGTAGCCGTTACAGTTACGTAAGTTTCAAGGTTAGTGCGGTTAATAGACCGCGCTTGCTTCGCCTTCTGGATCTCGGCTATCTCCGACAGCGGTATGTACGCGCCCGTAGATGTGCGAATCATAAGGTTGTTCAAGTCTGAGAGGTACTTCGCCTTGTCGGCGTTGTATTTTACGTTGACGTTTATGGTCGTGCCGCCTGTTTTTATAGATGTGGCAGTGCTGCCGTTAATCGTCTGGTATATTAGTGTTGTGACATTCTGTGACGAAATTCCGTACTTCGCGGCCTTTGCCCTGTTGATTATGACGACGGCTTCTTCTACCGTGTTCGTAACGGAGCTGCGCGGTTCAACTACACCCGGTATGCCTTTTAAGAGAGCGACGAAATCATTACCAATTTGCTGTAAGGTTTCGAGTTCTTGCCCTTTTATTTCCAGCGTGACGTCGTTTCCGCTGCCGCCGCCGAACCGGCGCGCCTGGGTGGACGAGCTTACACCTGCCATAGACGCCATTGCATCACGTATTTCACGCGTGACGGTAGCGTTGTCTTTTGTCCTTGTGGTTGGGTCGGTCAGGGTGAGCGAGTAGTTGACGCTGGTGCCGTTGATGCGCAGCGTCGTGGAATCTATTACGTCGGCGAACGGCTTAAGCCGTAGCGTGGCTTCGTCGGCTACCTTCACCGTTTCTTCAAGCACTGTACCTTCCGGTAAAGACAGCGAAAGGTTGACGTTGTTAGTAGTACCGTATGTCATGAGCGTACGGCCGATTTTCGACATGCTCGTCATCGAAGCGGCGAAGAATATCCCGGCGACTACAACCGTGATAAAACGTAGCTTAAGCGAGCCGCGCAGTACAAAACGGTACGCAGCCGTTATGCCGTCCAATATTCCGCCAACAACAGCCGAGAACGCGCGCGTCAAGATGAACTTGCGCTTCGTGATAGGCGAGAGAATAAGCGACGAAGCCATCGGTACGAAAGTAAGCGCGACCAAAAGAGACGAAAGCAGCGCAAAGCATATCGTAAACGCCAAATCGTTAAAATACTGCGCAGTAAGACCGCCCAAGAACGTGACGGGCAGGAAAACGGCGACGGTAGTAAGTGTCGAGGCTGTGATACTCATGGACACCTCGCGCGCGCCGTTAAGCGCGGCTTCCTTGCGGGATTCGCCGGACTCCATGCGCCTGAAAATGCTTTCGATAACGACGATAGAGTTATCGACCAGCATACCGACGCCAAGCATCAAGCCGCTTAGCGACATTGTGTTAAGCGTAATGTTAGTGTACTTCATTAAGAAGAACGTCGAAACGATTGAAATCGGTATAGCAGCCGCAACAACGAGCGTACTTTTTATATTACGCAGGAATATGTACAGTACCATAACGGCCAGCGCCATACCGTACATAGCCGAGCTTGCTACGGCGCTGACAGAGTCGCGCACATCACGCGCCGCATCCGACGTAATCTTAAACGCTATGTCGGGGTACTCGGTTTGGATGTTTTTGACTTCTTTAGTAAGCAAATCCGAAACGCTAACGGTGTTGGCCGTCGACTGCTTCGTGACCTGCATAGAAATGTTGGGCTTGCCGTCTATGTATGAATACGACGTGACGTCTACGTACTTCTCATAAATATTCGCGACGTCTTGCAATAAAATCTTCGCGCCGCTCGATGTGGAGATAGTGAGGTTTTTTATGTCGTCGACGGTTTTTAGCATACCCTTAGTTTTTACGTTAATGGCACGGGTGCCTTCGCGTACGGAACCGCCCGCACCGTCCTGATTCTCGCTGGATAGCAGCTGCGTTATCGCTTGCATTGTAATGCCGTAGCCTGCAGCCTTGTCTTCGAGTATCTCGACTGCGATTTCGCGCTGGCGTCCGCCCTGTACGTCGACAGCCGCTACGCCCTGCTGCTTTTGCAGCCTGTCGGTAAGCTGGTCGTCAACGAGAGATTTTAAATCGATAACGCTCATGACATCGCTAGTTACAGAAATGGACATAATCGACGCGGAGTTCATCGACATCTTACGCACGGTCGGCGTCGAGACTTCTTTCGGCAGACGCGACACGAGACGGTTAACCGCCTCGGACATTGACTGAACGGCTTTATCGATATCGACGTCCGTTTCGAACTCTAGGTTGACCTGCGACCGTCCGGCCGAAGAGTTACTCGATATTGTCTTTAACCCGGCGATCGTCGACAGTGCGTTTTCGATTGGCTTCGTGACAAGCTCGAGAACTTCCTCAGGCCCTGCGCCCGGATAGCTCGTGGATACCATCGCGTTCGGGATGTTCATATTCGGCATGGAGTCCAGCTGTAAATTAAACAACGACAAAACACCAAGCCCAAGCACTATGCAAATAATCATTACGGTCGTTACGGGTCTGTTTATTGATATTTTCGACATAGTTTCGCACTCCTCATCTTACTTATTCACAATCGTTACGCCCGTACCGTCAAGCACATAGTTCTGTCCCTTTACGATAACCTCGTCGTTTTCCTTTACACCGGTTTTCAGTTCGATTTCGCGCCCGTTGTCAATGCCGGTTTCGACGGCGACTTTCTTTGCTTTGCCTTCTATGACGACGTAAACGTAACGGCCGCGTTCGTCCGTTATGATGGCGTCTCTTGGTACCGAGTATGTATTCTTAGAATCTTCCTTATTAAATGTAACTTCTGCGAACATGCCGATTTTTATTTTGCCGTCCGGGTTCGGGACTTCTAGCCGTACCGGATACGTTCCCGTGTTGTCCGTGAGCGGGTTAATCGATACGACCTTTGCGCTTAACGGTTCTGGATTGACCGTGCTGATTACGACCGACGCGTCGTCGCCGACATTCGTATTTACGACGAGCTGCTCGGTGAGATTCGTCGTTACTATCATCTTCTCCGTATCAAGTATTGTGTACGCTACCGTTGAGGTTGTAACGTTCGAGCCTGCGTCGATAGTCTTTGCGCTGATTACGCCGTTAATCGGGCTTTTTATCGTCGTGCTGTTAAGCTTATCCTTCGCGAGCTTAAGCTGGAACCTGATGTTTTCGCGTGAAGCTAAGGCGGAGTTAAGCGTGTTCGTCGCGATTTTTTTATCCTCGGGCATCGAGCCGTTTAATGTTATGTTGTACGACTTCTCGGCGTTTGCTAGGTTCGTCTCGGCTTGCTCAAGCGATACCTTCTGCTTTTCGTTCGATATCTTTACCTGCTCGTACGAGCTTTTTGCTAGCGTGTAAGCCGTTACTGTTTGGTTGTATGCGGTTTCTGACGAGGTTAGATCGCTTTTCGTCGTACCGCCGACGTCGTAGAGGCGTTTTGTGTTGTCAAACGACGTTTTTGCCGTGTTCATTTTTATTTCGGCTTCTTTTACGTTTATAGAGCTGTTGTTAAGCTGTATGTCAGAGTCGTTAAGCGTAAGCTTCGCGTTTTCAAGCGCTGTCTTGGCGTTCTTTATCGCTGTTTCTAGCTGCATTATCGTTGATTCGCGCTTGCTTCCGTCGAGCAGTGCTAGGTTCGTCTCGGCTGTGTTAACACTTGCGTCTGACGACAGCAGTTGTGTTTCGTACTGTGTTATGGAATCCAGCAGATCCTTCTGCGAGAGAGTGAACAGTACGTCGCCCGCTTTAACCCTGTCACCCACGTCGAAATGTATCGCCTCGACACGCCCGGCTATCTCCGGCGATATATTGTAGCTTTTGCGCGCAGCCGTCGTACCGTTGTACTTTATTTTGTTCGTTATTTCCGTTTCCTTTAAAATAAGTGTCTCGACTGAGACACGCTGACCGCCGCCACCAGCGCCGCCTTGTGCCGCCGCTCCGGCGGGGCGCTGACCTTGCGGTGCGCCTGAGGAGGCTGGCGCTCCCGATGAGCCAGGTGCGCCGGAAGCGTTAGGACGCTGCGTTTGTCCGCCCGGAGCCGCGCTGCCGCGCGCCTGTCCGTCCGCCGGAGCACCGGCAGTAGGTCTTGGCTGTTCGCTCGGTGTACCTGACGAGCTTGCAGGAGCGGTCTGAGCCTGACAGCCGTTTAAGATTACAGCCGACAAAATTATGGCGGCAAATATTTTTCTATTCTTGCTCATTGTTAATGTCCTCCTCACAATGGTTTGTTGCATTAATTTTACAACGGCTTGTGAAATGTTACAATGAAAAAAACTTTGGTTCATGTATTTTAATCATATTTTAATGTGTTGCCGGTTCGGGGTGTATGTCATATAATGCCTATGTAAATGATTTTAGGGAGGAATTTTTTTGGAGCAGTTAACGATAAGGAATCTGTTCGATTTGTCAAAGACTGAGGCACATAAGCTGTTCGAGCCGCTTACGTATCCGTGGGAAGCGCTGCCGCTGATTTCGGCTTTTATTACGGAGCTTGGCGAGAGTCTCGGCGACGAGTACAAAAGAATAGGCGATAATGTTTGGGTACATAAAAGCGCGACGGTCGCGCCTTCGGCTTTCATTGCCGGGCCGACTATAATTTGCGAGAACGCCGAGATACGTCACTGCGCGTATATACGCGGCAGCGCGTTCGTCGGGAAGGGTGCGATAGTGGGGAACTCGACCGAGCTGAAAAACGTCGTGTTGTTCGACGGCGTACAAGTGCCGCATTACAACTATGTCGGCGATTCGATACTGGGCTACAAAGCGCACATGGGCGCGGGCTCGATTACGTCGAACGTAAAATCCGACAAGACGCTCGTAACGATAAAAACCGACGGCGCGGTTATCGAGACGGGCTTGAAAAAGATGGGCGCGATGCTCGGCGACAATGTAGAAGTCGGCTGCAACTCCGTACTTAACCCCGGCACTATAGTAGGGCGGGGGGCGAGCGTTTATCCGTTGTCGATGGTTCGCGGCTACGTCCCGGAGGGTTATATCTTTAAAAATCAGCACGATGTAGTAAAAAGGAAATAGTCCCGTAAAGACAAAACAGGCTGGCACAAAACCTTATTCGGTTTTCGTGCCAGCCTGTTTTAGTTTGAGCCATAATTATGTTGATAACATTTCGCCGATTTTCCGTGCCGCTTCCTCGTACTCCATAATCTCGACAAGCTCGACTATATCACGGTACTGCGCGAACCCTTTCAACTCTCCGGCGGTTTCGTCGGCGAGGTTGCAGTTGCCTTGTTCGCAAGCGGTTTTTAATGTTACGAGTAAAGCCGACAGCTTTTCCGTATCGGCGGCGACTTCCTTCGGCACTTCGTTTCCGTGCAGTGATTTTTTTAGCAGACCGTTAAGTATGATAACACTTTCGCAAAACTCGGTCGTTTTTTCGTCGCATATCTCGGTTCTCATTTCCTTGGAAGCACATTCCAGCGCGTACGCGAGGTTGCCTTTTTTTGTCGCGCCAATGCTTCTTAGGCTGGATTTTATGCCGTGTACGATTATGCTGTAGTTGGTGTAGTCTTTGGTGTTGTACGTTTTCATCAGATCGGCGACGTATTTGTCCATGCTTTTTACGAACTGCTTCACGACTGTTAAATACGCATCTTCACTGCCGCTCAAATCCATAATAGCAGTGTCAACATCAAGCTCGTGGATTTTTCTGATTTCGTGCAGGCTTTCCTTCGAAGCCGGGTTTTGGCTGGGTGTGGGCGCTACGTAGTCGAGCGTATACTTATCCTTCGGCAGCCATCTTATGAGTGCATCGTTAAGCAAAACGCGGTCAATAGGCTTCGATAAGAAATCGTTAAACCCGTTAGAAATCAAATAATCCTTAGTCCCGCTGACAACGTTCGCAGTCAGGGCGATTATCGGCAATCCTTCATAACCCATAGAGCGGATGGTTTTCGTTGCTTCCACGCCGTCCATCACGGGCATCATATGATCCATAAACACTAAGTCGTACCGCTTGTTCTTAATCATTTCGATAGCGTCAAGTCCGCTTTCGGCCGAGTCGGGCTTTATGTTATGCGTCGCAAGTATGCCCATCGCAACCGTAATGTTTATAGAGTTATCATCGACGACCAGAATATTAGCGTTATTGCAGTAGATAGGCTTGCTTAGTGACAACTCGCGTATATTTTTCTCATTACCGAGCGTCACAGGAAGAACAACCGTGAAAACCGAGCCGACTGTATATTCGCTCGTAACGGATATTTGCCCGTTCATCAAGTCGACGAGCTTCTTGCATATTGCAAGTCCAAGCCCCGTCCCGACTATGTTGCGGTTCTTGCGCAAGTCAAGCTGCTCGAACGAGTGGAACAGCTTCGGGATATCCTCCTGCTTTATGCCGATACCGGAATCCGATATCGTAAACGTTATTTCCGGTTGGCCGTTAGCATCGCTGTAGGAAACTCCGAACCTAACTTCACCGCTGTTCGTGTACTTTATAGCGTTGTTGATGAGGTTTATTAATACCTGACGCACCCTGATTTCGTCGCCGAATAAATATTTCGGGACATTGTCGTCAATAATGCACTCAAAGCTTAAGCTCTTGGACTTCGCGGAAAACGACGACACCGAACCGATGTTGTCTATTAGCGAATACAGATTATAATCGGCCGGTGAAATTTCAAGCTTACCGGATTCGATTTTTGAGAAATCCAAAATATCGTTAATTATTGTAAGCAGTGACTTAGCTGTTCTTTGAATATCGGCGAAGTACCGGCTCTGAACCTCGTCAAGATTATCTCTGCGCATTAAATCGGACATGCCGATAATAGCGTTCATCGGTGTTCTGATTTCGTGGCTCATTTGCGCGAGGAACTCGCTTTTGGCGGCGGTTGCCTTCTCGGCTTTGTCTTTAGTTTCGATTAGCTCGGCTGTACGCTCGACTATACTTTGTTCTAGGTTTTCGGTCAGTTTTTTTAAGTCGTTTTCAACGGTTGTAGAGTGGTTCAAAAACAGCTTGATATGTATAAAACAGTAGATACTTACCATTATTGAAAACATGTTAACGCTGTCCCATAGCGCTATGTTCATCTTGTTTAATATAATGCCTGTCATAAGAATAATAAGACTTGCAAGATCAAGCATAGTATCGCGTGAGCGTGTTTTTATAAAGCTGATAGCGCTGTGAAAAATCGGCGCAACAAAAAATAGTATAGGTATCATATGAAACACGGTGCGGTATTTGCTCACGGTGAAGCTAGACAGCGCAATAATAATGAAAATAGGCGTAAACGTTATGGCAACAGCCAAAAACGCGGACAGATAATCGCGCACGTGCTTCTTGAAAATTCGTATCGTAGCGAAGTACGCACCGATTATTAATGAAATGTATTCGAGCTTAAACAATAGATGAGGGCTTACCATCGGCACGGAGGCATAGAGGATAGCCTCGCCGTAGGAGGTTACGGCGTTGTACAGGCATACCAGTACGACGATAGTAAAGTTGAAGTATTCTGTTTTACGTTTGTCGTGTAAGTAGCTGAGTAAAAAATAAAACGCTAAAAGCAGAAGAAAGCCCGCGTTAGTTCCGTTAATAAGCAGCAGGACAAAACGCAGATGCTTGATGTCGGTAGTCGTCCCGACGAAAATCGGATTGGAGAATCCGGCGTCGGCATGATCCTCGCTCTGCACTTGCAGTATTATTTCGTAAACGTTGTCGCGTCCGAGTCCTCTGCGGCTGTAATAAGCGGCGTCAGGCATGTACGACATGAAATAGCCTGACGGGTTTGCCGAAACCGAGCCGACGCTTATGACCTCGTGGCTGTTAATAAAGATTTTGTAGGCGCTGTACTGAAACCGGGAATAGATACCAAGACCTTCATAGCTCATCGGAGCCTGAACGGTCATACGGTATGTGGCAAAACCCTTAGCGTCGGCGAACTGCTGCGGCTCGTCTTTGAAATAGTGAGGATATGTAGCGTAGCTTGTCTTGCTGCTGTCGTCTGCGGAGACGGCTTCGAGCAGCTTGTTCGGGTAAAATTCCCACTCACCTTGCAAGGAGAAAATTTCGGACTTGGTGCTTACAATCTGCGACAAATCCACGAAGCCGCGCGTTGCGTGTGTGACCGTCAGATGCGGCAGTTTTTTTACAAGCTCAAGCGGGAAGCAGATAAGCATTATAAACACATAGAACGCTACCAACGCGGTTTTAACAAGTCTGACATGACCCTTCAGCATTTTATCACCCGCTTACTCACTGATGCCCAGAATCTGAAACACCTTTGTTCTCAAAACATTTTGCTTGTAAGGCTTCGTAATATATCCGCTGATGCCGTACGACGTCGCTTCGATGATTTTGTTCTCCTTATCGTTACCGGATACGACTATCGCGGGTGTGTCTTTGTATTTTTCGATTTCGCGCAGGCTTTTTAAAAACTCTAGGCCGCTCATGTCCGGCATGTTTAAGTCAACAAGGAATAAATCTACATTGATAAAGTTAAGCATTTTCAAGGCGTCGCTTCCGGACTTGGCTACGTAAACGTTAACATAGTTCGCCAGTGTTTGCTTAATTGACAGCAAGCTGAGCGTTACATCATCTATAGCGAGTACAATCTTTTTATCATTCTCCATATGCTTTTTCCCCCGTCAATAATTGAAACTTTTAATACTTTTTTCACTACCTAAAGTTTAACAGTACCCAAGTTCAAAGTCAATTGCGACGGCGATTTTTCCTTTACATAAATTTTATTGTGTGATAAAGTTAGGCTGAATGAAATTTTTCAGGAAACTTTATACCAAAACCGGTACGCCGGTCTTCGGTCGAGGGGATTTTTTATGAGCATTATTGAAATCAAAAACGTGAGCAAAATATATCAGATGGGCAGCGAAAAAGTAGTAGCGCTTGACGACATCAACCTTACGTTTGAGAAGGGTAAGACGTATTGTATTTTCGGTCCGTCCGGCTCGGGCAAGTCAACACTGCTAAACATGATCGCCGGACTTGAAAAGCCGAGTAAGGGCAACATCATAATAAAAAACAACAACATTGAGAGGTTCAGCGAAAAGCAGCTCGCGTATTTCCGACAGCGGTTTATCGGCTTTGTTTTCCAGTCGTACAACCTGTTGCCGACGCTCACGGCGCTCGAAAACGTGGCGCTCCCGCTGATTTTTAAAAAAGTACCGAAGAAAATACGCAACGAGCGCGCCATGAAAATGCTTGCAGCCGTCGGGCTTACGAACCGCGCCGGACACAAGCCCGGGCAGATGAGCGGCGGTCAGCAGCAGCGCGTCAGTATAGCGCGGGCGTTCATTAACAATCCTGACGTCGTATTTGCGGACGAGCCTACGGGCAACTTGGACACGAAAACCTCTATTGAGATGATGGACTTAATAACCGACATCGCAAAAAAACAATCGCTTACGCTTATTATTGTAACCCACAACTTAGAGCTGGCGAGCTACGCGAACGAGACAATCAAAATACGCGACGGACGGGTTTTCGAGATAGAAAAGAACCCGGC
>CAZJLW010000001.1:57758-61146 GCA_964546895.1 uncultured Eubacteriales bacterium
GCACCGTTATCAACCACAGACACACTAACAGTAAAAGTCGAAGGCGTCTCCACCGCACCGAACATCATCATTCAAAACTTCAACACGGAAAAGAACGAAATATTCCCGAGCGACAAGTTTACGGTGACGGCTTCGCTTGACAACACGGGCGTACTGGAAGCGTTTGACGTGCAAGTTTCCGTTGAGGGACTGGACACGGATAAGATTTACATGGAAAAGAATTTCGATATGAACTACATAAAGTCGATACCGGCGGGCTATTCGCAGAAGATGTCGTTCGCTTTTGCGGCGTCGTCGAAGGTGAAGAAGGGTACGTATCCTGTTACGTTAAAGGTTAAGTACCGCGACAGCAAGAACACGCTGTTTCAAAACGATTTTATGTATTACGTAAACGTGTCGGATACGAAGGCGATAGTCGGTACGCGGGCAAACGTACAGCTGACGAACATCGTCTCGCCGCAGGACACTTTTAATGTAGGAAACGAATTTACGTTTTTCATTGACTTAGTAAACACAGGCGGCAACAAAGCCACGAACGTAAAAATAACTGCGACGACGGATTCTGAGGAGTCGCTTATATCAAAAACCGCCAACGTCATAATGGTTAACGAACTGGAAGCCGAGGCGCACAAGCGGATTTTCTACACGTTCGCAGCGACGTCGAAGGCTAAGACCGGTAACTACGCCGTGAAGTTTACGGTAGAGTACGAAAACGGAGAGCTTGGCGACGACGACAAACCGAAGCTTCAAACGTTCCTCCAATACGGAGCTGTTAACATCGTTAATACGGAGCTTGATAAAAAACCCGACGAAAAAGACAAGGTCAGTATGCCGAAAATTATTATTTCGAGCTACAAATCCACGCCGACCGTAGTAAAAGCAAATGCGAATTTCGATCTGTTCATAGAATTTCAGAACACGCACAAAGAAAAATCTATCAACAATATTAAAGTAACGATAACACCGATGGATTCTACGGATAAAAAGGGTAATGTGTTCACACCAGTTAACGGCAGCAATACGATTTTTATTTCAGACCTTGCGCCGCTGCAAAAAACGAGCAAGGATTTGACGATGTTTACGATACCGGATGCCGAAGCGCGCTCGTATATGCTCAGCGTCAAGTTTAAGTATCAGGATGAACAGTTTAACGTTTATGAGGAAGAAGAGATTATCGGCATTAATGTCAAACAGGTCGTAAAGCTCGAAACTAGTAAGATTACGATTCAGGAGGAAGCGCCGCTTAACTCTAATATTAACATTAACTTCTCGCTTATTAATTCGGGCAAGGTTAATCTCGGTAACGTTAAGGTAGCGATAGAAGGCGATTTCAACTCGGCGAATGCGAACATTTACGTCGGCAATCTTGCGAAAGGCGCTAGTAAATATTACGACGGCGCGATCCGCATGACTAAGGAAGGGCAAATCGAAGGCAACATAATCGTATCGGGTGAGGACGACTCGGGCGAAGTGCTGACCATTGAGCAACCTTTTAGTGTTAACGTAACGGCTATGCGTATGCCTGAGATGGATATGAGTATGCCACCGATGGATGTCAAGAAACCGCAAGCATCTTGGAAGGACATTGCGTTTTGGAAGAACCTGTTCATGCAGTACAAGATTTATATCGGGATAGGCGTCGCTGTTGTAGTGGTGCTGATCGTTGTACTGCTTAGAAAAAGAAAAAAGGATATGAACTTCAATGAGTAGTTTTGATGTGCTTATTATGAGCGTCAGAAACCTTGTAAAGCGCAAGCTGCGTACGTTTCTGACGATATTAGGTGTTGTTATTGGTACGGCGGCGATAGTTGTTATGATTTCGCTCGGTCTTGCCATTAACAAAACGTTTAACGACAAAATCGATACGATAGGCGACGTAACAGTCGTAACGGTGCGCGCGCCGTTCGAGCGGCGTTATGGCGAGGGTGTTGCGGCTGCGACGAAGGAGCTTGTGCTGGACGATAACGCTATCGAGGGATTTAAATACATCCCCGGTGTCGTGGCAGCCACTCCGGTTATAACGGAGAACTATAACTTCAAAAGCGGCAAGTTCGTAGACGCGTGGCAGAATGTAATAGGCATAGATCCGTTCGCGATGGAAGCGATGGGCTACAAGGTTTCCGCCGGGCGTCTGCTCGAAGAGGACGACGGCTATGCCGCCGTGTTCGGCATGAACGTCGAGCTTCGGTTTTTTAATGCGAACAACGAATACTATTCCGAGCGCGAGTACAAGAAGATGAAAGGCGAGGAAGTCGAACAGCTCGTCGACGTCCTGAATGACCGCATTCAAGTGTCACACGACTACAACTTCGGCTTCGAAAACCGCAGAATGTTCGACGGCGGCGGCGACAGCGAGAACGAGAGGGCGGTTACGCCGATTACGCTGAACGTCGTAGGTGTTCTCGATAAAAAGGGCGGCATGGACGACTCGTCGGTTTTTATGAGCATCGACGTTGTAAAAAAGATGATTGCGGCTAAAAAACAGTATCAAGATGATATGAACAGCTCGAACGAATTTTTTTCGTCGGCGTATAAGGAGCCTGAGAAAAAAGGCTACGACATCGCTTACGTGAAGTGTAAGAATCTCACGGAGGTTCGTAAGGTTCATAAAATTATACAGGAAATGGGATATTTCGCGGACATACCGACGGCGCAGCTTGATATGATGCAGCAGACGTCGTCAAGCCTGCAAGCACTACTCAGCGCAATCGGAGCTGTTTCGATTTTCGTTTCGGCTATCGGTATCGCCAACACCATGATTATGGCGATTTACGAGCGCACCAGAGAAATAGGAATTATGAAGGTAGTCGGCGCGACGATTTCCGATATCCAGAAGATGTTCCTGACCGAGGCCGCGCTAATCGGTGCGATCGGCGGGGTGCTGGGGGTTGGGCTTAGCTTTTTGATATCGTATGTGCTGAACAAGAGCGGTATTTCGTTTATGGGTACGCTTAATCAAGAGCTGCAGGAGTTTCAGTCGGCTGTATCGCTTATTACGCCGGAGCTTGCGGTAGCGGCGCTTGTGTTTGCCGCGCTCGTTGGGTTGCTGTCGGGATATTTTCCGGCGCGGCGCGCTATGCGTTTGAGTGCACTTTCGGCTATTAGGACAGAATAAGACGAAAATCGGTATGAAATAAAAAGCGGGGGTTATTATGAAGGGAAAGCATGTTTTTATTTTTGCAACCATTCTCGGACTGTTGACGGGCAACTTGATTAGTTCGGTTTTGGCGCAGCCGGGGACGAATACGGATCCGCTTGTTTCAAAAAGCTACGTTGATGACAAAATAAATCAGCTGTTCAGCTTAATCAGCCAGAGCCAGTGGCAGTCGCAGGGTTCGTCGCAGACGCAAGGCCAGCCGCCAGTCATGCCGACGACGTCGGAGGATAT
>CAZJLW010000001.1:61246-65531 GCA_964546895.1 uncultured Eubacteriales bacterium
CGCGGCGCAGTAGCCGTAACGGACAGCTGGTTTATCGTGAGGGGTAATTACTCCATTGCACAGTAGGGCGTACAGTAAGGGACTGATTAAAATAATTGGTTATATTTGGGGCAAGATACAGCTTATTATGGACGGCAGCGTGTTTTTCCGGGCGGTAGACCGTATTATGGCATTTATTATGCGGTTGTTTTCGGGGAGTGTGCTTGTTAAGTTCTTCGGTACGAATTGGGCTGTTCGAAAATTTGAGAACAGCGCGCTTGTTATACTCTTTCACGGGTTTTTTAACGCGCTGAACAGGTTCGGCGAGCGATATGTCGTTCCGGTTATTGAAGGCAGCGTGTTCATCGGGCTTGTGGGACGCGCCGCGAAGCGAGTGCGCAGCTCGGCTTATTTAAAAGGAAGCTATTTTTTTTCTGTATTTTTTGCAAGCGAGCTGGGCTTGCCTGAGCTTGGTATAGTTTTTGTTTGCGTTGCCGCGCCGTTTTTACCGACAATGCTTATCGCTGTTTGTGTCGGGTTTGTATTGTTTTGCTTTTTGGTGAAGCTGACCGTTACACGCGGGTACAGGGTAGCTATTGATATGTGCGGCGTGTTGCTGCTTATTTATCTTATTATTACTATTTATTCGGCGCTCACGTCGTTTGAGTCGCGGTCGAGCTTGAAGATTGCGCTGCTTACTACGGTGTTCATGCTTACGTATTATCTGGTGCTGAACCTTATCGACAGCGTCGCTAAGCTACAGGCTTTTATGTTCGCTTTTTGTACGTCGGCTTTTGTTACGGGGCTTTACGGGATGTACCAGAAGCTGTCCGGGCGCGTGGATACGACTTGGACGGATACGTTTCTGTTTGATATTAAGCTTCGTGTTTATTCTACGTTCGGCAACCCGAATGTTTACGGCGAGTATTTGCTGCTGGCGATTCCTTTTGCGATATTGATGATTTATCTGTCAAAGAGCGTGCTTATGCGTGTTTATTATGCCATCGGCGCTACGGTACTGATCGGCAACTTGGCGCTGACGTATTCGCGGGGCTGCTATTTGGCGCTTGGGCTTGCGGCGTTCGTATGCATTTTGTTAATGCAGAAGCGGCTCGTTTCGTTTTTTTCTATCGGGATTTTTGCGGCGCCTTTTGTGCTGCCTAAGAGCATAATATCGCGACTGCTGAGTATTACGAACTTAGCCGACAGCTCGACGTCGTACCGGATTTCGATTTATCGGGCGTCTGTGCGTATTATACGAAGCTTCTGGTTCTCGGGGATAGGGCAGGGGATTGACGCGTTTAATACGGTCTATCCGCTGTACGGTTTTAATATGGTGACGGCTCCGCATTCACACAGCTTGTATTTGCAGGTGTTCGTCGAAACGGGAATCGTTGGATTTCTTGTGTTTCTATTTTTCCTTGCTTACTTTTTTAAGGGACAGCTTGCCGTTTTTTATTTGAAAAAGGATGTTACACCGCAAGCTCGTGCTATTGCCGCGGCTTTTATTTGCGCCGTTGTAGGGTTTTTGTTCCAAGGCATTTTCGATTACGTGTTTTATAACTATAAGGTGTTGCTTATGTTTTTTATTGTAATGGGGATGGGCGGTGCTTTTGTGAGGTTATATGGGGGGCGTGACGTAATTGATTAAGGTTATAAATATTATTTCGGATACAAACTTCGGCGGTGCCGGTAGGTGCTTGCTGACGTTCATTGATAATTACGACAGAAACAAAATTGATTTAGAAGTGTTCATTCCGTTTGGCAGTGAGCTTGAGGTTGAGCTTATTAAGCGCAAATGTAAATACACCGAGGTTAGGTACATTAACGACGCTTCATTTAATTTTAAGGCGGTATCGGCGCTGCTTAAGCTGTTTAAGGAGCGCGAACCGGATGTGGTACACTCCCACGCCGCTATGTCGGCGAGGGTTGCCGCGAAGCTTTACGGCAAGTGCAAGATTATTTATACGCGTCACAGCGTTTTCGACCAGCCGATGTGGAAAAAGACTTTTCCGGCGAAGCAGATACTCGGCGGGATTAATAATTACTTCTGCGATAAAATAATCGCCGTTTCACCCGCCGCGAAGCAGAACCTTGTTGAGACGGGCGTGGACGGCAGAAAAATACACGTCGTATTTAACGGTGTGGACGAGGTACCGGTTCTCCCGCCTGAAAAACGCTTTGAGATTCGCGAAAAATGGGGCGTTGACAAAGGCGCGTTCGTCGTGTCGATAATAGCGCGCGTCGAAGCGGTAAAGGGACACGGCTACGTCATAGACTGCGCCGCTCAGGTTGCGAAAGTTGATCCGAAGGTTGTTTTTATTATCGCGGGGACAGGCTCACTGCTTGACGAGCTGAAAGCCCGGGTTAAAAACGAAGGGCTGGAAAATGTAATTTTTCTGGGGTTTGTCAAAGAAGTCGGCGAGCTTGAAAACATTTCGGATTTGATTATAAATGCGTCGTATGGTACGGAAGCTACGTCGTGTACGCTGCTGGAGGGGCTGAGCCTTGGTATTCCGGCGGTTGTTACGGATTTCGGCGGCAACCCGTACGTTATAAAGAATAAGGAAAACGGCCTTGTCGTAAACACACACGACGCAGCCGCGCTTGCGAAGGCCGTCTTAAAAATAAAGGACAGCAAAGCGTTATATAAGCGTCTCAGCGAAAATGCTCGCGAGTCATTTTTGCAGCAGTTTACGGCTGATGTTATGGTGGATAAAATAAGCGGGCTTTACGGCGTATGATACGCGCCGCTCATACAGAAGGGAATGACAGATGTGTTTGATAAGAAACTGCGTTTGTTCGGCAAAATAAGTATAGTCGATATTGGTCTGGTGCTGCTGCTCGTTGCGTTCGCTTCCGCGGCGGTAATATTTTCGACGCCACAGGCCGCCAGCGCAAAAACCAGCGACGAAAAGATTACCTACGTAATAGAGTTGTACAAGCGTAAAGACGGCTTCATCAACAACGTACATGTCGGCGACGAGCTGTTCGACAGCGTGCGGGGAGTTTATATCGGCGAGATTACAGATGTTAGCGAGTCGCCGTATATGGAGGACGTGCCGGATTTCGAAGCCGACGTTTTCAGAAGAAAGCCTATCGACGGCTGGAAATACGTTTATATGACAGTCAAGGCCGACGCGAAGATTTCGGATTCGACCACGCAAGTCGGTCAGTACGACGTTCTTGTCGGGCGTGATGTATACGTCAAAACCAAAAGCTTTATGGCAGGCGGCTTTATTGTGAAAATCGAAAGGGACGTGAACTAACATGCCAATCGACAAAAACGGAAGATTGTTTTCGAAGGTCAGTATTATAGATTTGATTATAGTATTAGTCGTTATTGCGTTGGCGGTTGGGCTGGTGCTTAAGAAATCGTCACCCGTTACGAAAAAAATCGTCAGCTCCAATACTAAGTTTTATGTAACTTTTATGGCGGACGGCATTAGGCAGTTCAGCGTAGACGCTATCAAAGAGGGCGACGTGTTTTATGAAGCGACGACGAAGCTCGGCAGCGTAGTCAAGCTTCGCAAGGAACAGGCGTACAGTATTATGCACAAAACCGACGGAACCGCCATCGACGCGCCGCTCGAGGATCGTTACTGCCTGTACATCACGCTTGAATGTACCGGTAACGTTACGTCCGGTGGTTATTTTATTAACGGGAGCAGACAGGTTGCCGCGGGTGGCGACTTGAGAATGCAGTCGAATATGATCCGTGCGAACGTCAGGATTTTTGACGTGTCGGACAGCTTGGAATAAATGCTTAAATTTGCGGGGGCTTTATGAAAAAGGTATTTGTGTGCGCGCTGATTGCGTCTGTGTTGATGTTTAGCTGTAACGTATTCGCACAGAGCGTATTGTTTGAGATGAGTAAAAAGGAAGAACTGTCAAAGGGCGTGACCTACGAGAAAATCCGCAGGGTTACGAGCGACGGGATGCTGGATTTGCACGTACTGAAAGCGCCGCTTTCCGACCCGAACATTACGATAGCGCCGGTCGAATCGGCCAACGAGCTTGGCAAAAAAGAAACGGTGCTGGACTTGCTGCGTGCCAAAAAAGCCGTGGCGGGTGTAAACGGGGATTTCTTCGGCTTGGCCGGGGATTATTCTGCGGGGTTCGGGCCGATTTTTAGCGGCGGAAAGCTACAGTCCGTGACGACTGGCATTAATAGGGAAAAAAATGAGTTCGCTTCGTTTTTTTTAGACAAGGACAAAAATCCGTTTATCATGTATTTGAAAACGGATATTGTTTTTTTGAATAACGGCGAGGAGCATATACGGATTCACGCGGTTAATAAGGTAAC
>CAZJLW010000002.1:0-1145 GCA_964546895.1 uncultured Eubacteriales bacterium
TCCGCCGCGAAATCCCTCATGACGCCGCGCGTAATATTTTCGCGGTACGTGCGGATTCTTGGCGTAAGCTTAAGCTCAAACGGCGGCTCGTCGTACACGCCGCTGTTTATGCTGTCGGTAACACGGTAAAAATCACCCTTTAGCGTCAGCGGTCGCTCGACGCCGAACACGAGCGCGGCCAGCTTATGCGCTTCGGTTATGTCGGCGCACGAATAGAACATCTCGCTAAGCTTGCGATACTCTTCCTTACGGTTTGCGCCGAAGTTATAAATCTCCGTAATCTGTGTAGCGTAGCGGGTGATGCGCCTGATAATATCATTCGTGGCGTCAAACAGCTTTACGGCTTCGTTTTGGCGTCCTCTGTCTACGAACCAGTTCTCCAAACTTTCCCATCTGCCGTAAATAAGCTCGCGAATATCCGACTCCGACAACACGACATCGAGCCTGGGAATAGACATCTCGTGCCGGACGACCTTATCCAGTATCCGCGCGATATCCTCACCCGGCGCGCCTGATAAAATATTTTCGATCGCCGCCGTGTTCAGTTGCAGGCTCTTAATAAAAGTTCGCAGGTACTCCACAAGCTTGTCCTTGAAAACAAGAAACTCCTTGGTTTTCATCATTTCCTCGGCGTTGACGCTGTTTAAGTCGCGGATATAGTCCTGACAGTTCTGGTTAAGCCGCACGAAATCATTGTTAACCAAATCCCACCACGCGTAGACCGCTATGTCGTCGCTGTCTTTTATCGTGCCGATCTTCGACAGCTCGACGCGCAGCCGTTCAAGCAGCGTCGGTTCCAGCGACGCGCCTTCGATAAACAGATTCTCAAGCTTAATCGTCATGCGCTCAATCTCTACCGAATACTCCGAAAGCTGGTATCTGAACTGTTTGTTTTTGAAATCTTCTATCGTATAAACCTTTGCCGTATCCTGCGCCGCTATGAGGTTGCCCCATTCTACAAGCTGTGACAGATCCAGTTTGCACTGGTCAATCGTGTAGTCGCTGAAATACTCGTTCTGGCTCAGCTCGTTATAAATATCCTCTTTATACATCCAGTACCGTACACGCTCGTACTGGATATAAAAAAAGCGGATAATTGTCCTGTACCTCTGTACATTATCCGCCGAAAGATATTTGGTTTCGTT
>CAZJLW010000002.1:1245-6607 GCA_964546895.1 uncultured Eubacteriales bacterium
TCGTACTGATTCTGCCCACCGCCCGGCATATCGTAATAAATCGCCCCGACCGGCAAGCCATAACACATCTCACCCAGCGTGTTGCGGTTTTTGTTAACGAGTATTTTGCCATCATTTATAATTATTGCCTTAGCTGCATTACGAATAGCCATTGGTTTTCCTCCCGCGGTTCAAAATAATCTATTTCAAAATACTCAAGTAATGCTCGATTTTTTCCAACTCATACCCGAATATCAGTTCATTCATAAGTGTAGGTTTACCGGTTGTGTGATAATCGGTAAACGCGGCATAGTATTTTTGCCTGTCGGCGAATTTTACATTAATAGGCAGATACCCTGCTTTCATCAGTTCAAGATTCAGAATCAACCGTCCGGTACGACCGTTCCCGTCTATAAAAGGGTGTATCGTCTCGAACTTAAGATGAAACAATGCTATTGCTTCGATAATATGCATTTCAGTTTTCATGTTGCTGTATTCTGACAAAAGCTGTTCCATTTGCACCGGCACGAGGTAGGGCTGTGGCGGTGTATGAACCGCTCCCATTATCATAACGGGCAAGCGTCTGTAAACACCTCTGTCCTCCGGTTTGTCTATTAAAACAAGCGAATGAATATTCTGAATTTCGCGTTCGGTAATCTCGGACTTGTCATGCACAAGCTGTTCTATATACGAAAAAGCATCCCTATGACCAATAACCTCCAAATGCTCACGGAGCGGCTTTTCGGCAATGGTTATCCCTTCATTAATAATAAGCGCTGTCTCTTGCAAGGTCAGCGTGTTGCCCTCTATGGCGTTAGAATTATAAGTAAACTCAATCAAAAATTCGTCGCGAAGCCGTTCGACTTCGCCTTTAGTCAGAGGACGTCTATTATTAAGCTCTTTTTTCAGCTCATTCAGTTTATTCAGCACTTCTTTATTACACATCGCCAGCACCTGTCTTTTTAACCACGGATTAGCTGCAGATTTACAGAAGCCTACACGCAAAACCACGCACGAGCCTACGCAAATCCGCAGCCAATCCCATCTGATTCCACCTAGTTCCATTCCATCTTACCGAAAAGACTTTATTCCGGATAAGTCATATTCTCCGGCTTCATATTCATAAGAACCTCATCATAAAACTTCTTTGCCTCAAACTGAGAGAAAAACAGATTGTGATCCAAATAATTACCGCATTCTTCCGGGTTCGTATAAGGAACTTTACCTTTGAAATCCATAATATACTTAAAAGTCTCCTGCATAAGCTTAAGCATATCCTTACTCTCTAAATCATCCTTTGCAACGATGTACATACCCGTACGGCAGCCCATCGGCCCCACGTAAATAATTCTGTCATTCCAGCCGCTTTCGTCGCTTCTTATATAAACAGCCATCAGATGCTCCAGCGTGTGCATTACGGAGTTGTCCATAATCGGCTCGCGGTTCGGCTCCTTTATTCTGATGTCGAATGTCGTTACGATTTCCTTGCCGACTTCGTCCTTGCGTGAAACATAAATACCGCGCAGCAATTTATTATGATCTATTTTAAAGCTCGTTACATCCATTGTTAAACCTCCTGAATTCGTGGTTATTTCAAATCCAAAAACATCTCATACGCCTGCTTATCGGTATAACCCTCATGAACAATTTTCGCCACAGCCTTTACCATAGCGCGCGGATTCTCCGACTGGAAAATATTACGCCCCATATCCACACCGCAAGCGCCCTCACTAATAGCTCTATATGCCATCGTCAGCGCCTCGTCCTCAGGCTGCTTTCTCCCTCCGGCGATAACGATCGGCACGGGACAAGCGGCCACGACCTTCTCAAAATCCTCACAGTAATACGTCTTGATAATATGCGCCCCAAGCTCCGCCAAAACCCGCGTAGCCAGCAAGAAAAACCGCGTATCACGCGCCATCTGCTTACCAACTGCCACAACACCAAGAGTAGGTATCCCGTAGCGATTCCCCGCGTCTACCGTCTTACAGAGATTCTGTATTGAATTTCGTTCCTCGTCCTGCACTCCAATAAACGTCTGTATCGCCATGCACGATGCGTTCATGCGGATAGCGTCCTCGATGTCTACACCGATTATCTCATGCGTAACATCGTCAACAGCTACCGTGCTACCGGCAGAGCAACGCAACGCGACGGCCTTATTAAAATGAGGCGGCACACATGAGCGTATCGCGCCGCGCGTTCCCATGAAAACATCAATATCCTCCGCAAGCTCCGGTATTACTAAATCCATGCGTTCAAGCCCGGCCGTCGAACCCATCAAATACCCGTGGTCGAACGCAAGCATAACTGTGTTACCGCTTTTCGGGTTGAAAATACGCGACAGACGATCCTTCATACCCCAGTCGATATTGTTCATACCCTTTACGTAAAAAGCCTGACTTTGCTGCTTTGTATCCAGATGATAATCCTTTGAGATTTTATTACCTGTTGCTTCTGCCAAAATATATCCTCCTCAAAAAATCCGTGCAAATCCGTGTAAATCAGTTTAAATCCGTGGTTAATTCAAACTCATAACCCCGGCGCACTCCACATATGTTTAGTCACACCGCCGTCAGCCAATGACAACTGCGCCTTATACATGCTGTGCCATTTATCATAAAGCCCATCATAAACAGCCGCGTTGTTTTTATCCGGTTCGTATCTCGTCTCGTCGAACGCCACCAGCCCCGCGCAAGCTTCCTCAGTGCTTTTGAACACGCCCGCACCCACGCCCGCACAAATAGCCGCGCCGAGCGCCGTAGCTTCCTTCACCTTCGGTGTCTTGACGGTAACATTAAGCGTGTCCGCCAAAATCTGACACCAAAGCGGGCTTTTCGATGCGCCGTTTGCAAACGTTACCACAGACGGCTTCGCTCCAGTAATACGCTGCGCCAAATCCAGATGCCCCCGTGTGACGATAGCCGCGTTCTCCATTATCGCCCTGTAAAACGTGTACTTATTAAACTTCTCCGGATCAATAGAAAAGTTCGTAAACGTCGGCGCGGCGTGCCGCCATGATATGTAGTTCATTACATCAGAGAAAGCGCACATCATTCCGTACGACCCGGCGGGAATCTTCGCGGCTTCTCTGTTCATATGTGTATAAACATCATCGCCGGAGGTTGCCGATCCGTTATCCGGTCGACAAAACGCATCGCGGTACCAGCGCATTACCAACCCTGGGAAAAACGCAATCGCCTCATACTGCCACATATCCCTGACAGAATGACAGTTAACCCGGATACGGCAATGCTCGTCCATGACCGGATCCTTAGTATTATATTCCAGCTGCCAGAAGCTGCCGCCGAAAACCGAAACCTGTCCGTCCAGCACCGCGCCGACACCGACGGCTCCAAGCTGTGCATCTCCGCCTCCGGTTACAACGAGCGTCTTCTTACTTAACCCCGTCTCGCCCGCGCAAGCCGCGCTGACAGTACCGATAACCTCGCCGGATTCGTAAACCCGCGGGAACATATCTGTATGCAGCCCGCACCTCGCGGCGATATCGGGCAGCCACTCGCGACGCTTGATATCGAACATACCCGATGTGCTGCCGTTCGACGGCTCGGAGGCCAGCTCGCCAGTTAAGCGGTAGGCGAGCCAGTCATTGAGCATTGTTACCATTTTTATCCTTTTATAAACGTCCGGTAAGTTGTTCTTAATCCACAGAATCCGCGGGAGCGCGCCAAGCGCGAATGTTTGCCCGGACAGCGCGTAAATCTCTTCCTCGATATCCGAGCCGAGCGCCTTTAGCATTTTTATTTCCGCGTTCGAACGCGCGTCGACGTTGGCACACGCCCACAGCTCTTTTTTCGCGTCGTCGTACAGAACGATGGCCTCGCGCATACTGGTCGTCGATATCGCAAGGATGTCGTCGGGCGCGATGCCTGTCGCGGCGATTACGTCCTTGATACAGCCGACGGTCAGCTTCCAGTTGCGCTCGATATCAAAGTCCATAGAACCCGGAAAGCGTGGGTCTTCAATATGCTGCCATTCATGCTGCGAGACGCCGAGCTGGTTCCCGTTCAAATCGAAAATAACGGCGCGCACACTGCCGGTACCGGCATCTATCGCCATTAAATATCCAGACACAATGCTACCTCCGATGTAGTGGTGCTTATTTTGCAAGCTCGAGAATCTTGATCGTATCAGCCTTGTTAAGCTTTACGAAATTCGCTTGCAGTACGGTGTCATTGTTTGTGAACTTCGATGCCATTTCGTCGAAGCGGTCGTCCGATATTCCGGCTTCGCTTAATCTTACCGGCAGACCGAGATCTCTACAGAACTGCTCGTATCTCTTAATGCCTTCAAGCGCTGTATTTTCAGGATTGCTGAAATCCATATCGACATCAAACACGCGTACGGCGAACTGTGCGAAGCGTCCGATGTCATGCTTGTAAACGAACTTCATCCACGCCGGGTAAAGAATCGCCAGTCCCGCGCCGTGAGCTATGTCATATATACCGCTCAGTTCGTGTTCGATTCTGTGCGGACCCCAGTCTCCGATACGACCCGTGCCGAGCAGATCGTTATGTGCGAGTGTACCCGCCCACATAACTTCGGCACGTGCGTCGTAGTCGTCAGGCTTCTCCATAGAAATATACGCGTTACGGATGACTGTTTTTAACGCGCCTTCGCTCATTCTGTCGATAAGCTCTACGTTCTTCACGTTCGTAAAATAACGTTCCATAATATGCGCCATAATATCTACCGCACCGCAAGCCGTCTGGTACGGCGGAAGCGTGTAGCACAGCTCGGGGTTAAGTATCGAGAATACCGGTCTATGAAACTCCGAATTCAATCCGCGCTTGAACCAGCCGTCCTCGTTAGTTATAACTGCGCTGGCGCTGGCTTCGCTGCCTGTCGCCGGAAGCGTAAGGATCGTGCCTATCTTAAGCGCCTTAGTCGGGGCTACCTTCTGGGAGTAAAGATCCCATACATCACCGTCGTACATTGTGCCGAGCGCAATAGCTTTGCCGGTGTCGATGGCACTACCTGCGCCAACTGCCAGTACGAAGTCAACATTGTTTTCACGGCAAAGCTTGATGCCGTCTCTGACAAGCGAAAGCCTCGGGTTCGGCTGTGCGCCCCACAGCTCTACGAAATCTACTCCGTTTTCTTTAAGCGACTTCACAACCTTGTCGTACAGCCCAGTTTTTTTGATGCTGCCGCCTCCACACATCAGCAATATCTTTTTGCCATATTTCTTAGTTTCTTCTCCTACCTGTAACTCCGTGCCGCGACCAAAAATGATCTTCGTCGGCTGACTAAACGTAAAATTCTGCATAAATATCCGTCCTTCCGTATGATTTATTACTTCGCAATTATTATAGAATATTTATTGGAGTATTACAATATTTAACTCGTAAGTGGTATACTA
>CAZJLW010000002.1:6707-16333 GCA_964546895.1 uncultured Eubacteriales bacterium
GATAAAACGCTCGACGAACGGGCGCTGAAAATACTCGCGCTGCTTGGCGAGGAAGGCTACAAGCCTATGAAGGTAAAAGAGCTGGCGTATTTCATGGAAGTGCCGCAGGGAGAAACAAGCGTGCTATATGATTTGGTAGACGAGCTGGCGAAAACCGGCGCGCTTGTCGTAACAAAAAACGGAAAGCTGCTGCTGCCGGAACGGCTTAATCTATACTTCGGAACGTTTATAAGCAACCCGCGTGGCTTCGGTTTCGTCAGCTGCGACAAGCTGGACGGCGACGTTTTCATACCGGCGTCGGCGACTAACGGCGCCATGCATAGCGACAAGGTGCTGTTTAGAATAGTTTCGGAAGGCGCGGGAGGACGCACCGAGGGCGAAATAACCGAGGTAGTCGAGACGGGGCTTAAAAATATAGTAGGGCAGTACGTAAAAGAAAAGGGACACGGCTTCGTAATGCCGGACAATAAGCGCATTACGGAGGATATTTTTATAAAAAGCGGCGACAGCAAAGGCGCCGTAACCGGGCATAAGGTCGTCGTGCGGCTCACTAAAAAAGCGCCGTCGCCAAACGAATGCCCCGAGGGGCGCGTTGTCGAAATACTCGGACACATCAACGACCCGGGCGTCGACGTGCTTAGTATCGTCCGGCAAATGGAAATCCCGACGGAGTTTCCTCCGGATGTACTGCGCGAAGCGGCGGGTGTGCCCGACAGTGTCGCGGATGAAGACACGCGCGGCAGACGCGATTACCGCGGCGAGGAAACGGTGACTATCGACGGCGAGGACGCCAAGGACTTGGACGATGCCGTGTCGGTTACAATTCTTGAAAGCGGTAACTACATGCTGAGCGTCCATATCGCAGACGTATGCAACTATGTAAAGGAAGGTTCGCCGCTCGATAAAGAAGCGTACGAGCGTGGGACAAGCGTGTATCTTGCGGACAGGGTTATCCCGATGCTGCCGCATAAGCTTTCGAACGGCATATGCTCGCTGAACGCGCAGGTTGACCGGCTCGCGCTGTCGTGTATTATGGAAATCGACAGATACGGTACGGTAGTCAGCCACGATATATTCGAATCCGTCATCAACGTGAAAAAGCGTATGAGCTACAACGCCGTCAACGCAGCGTTGACGACCGACGACATACCGGAAGGCTATGCAGAGTATTTGCCGATGCTTAAAAATATGGAAAAGCTTTACGGGATTTTGAGAAGCAAACGCGTCAAAAGAGGCTCGGTTGATTTCGATTTTCCGGAAAGCAAAATCGTAGTCGATGAAAGCGGCTGGCCGACGGACATTCGTCTGCACGAACGCAACATCGCGACGGGTATTATCGAGGAGTTCATGATAGCCTGTAACGAAACGGTGGCCGAGGAATATTTCTGGCGTGAAAGCCCGTTCGTCTACCGTACGCACGAGCAGCCCAGCCAAGAAAAGCTTATGAAGCTGACCGATTTCATCGGTGGGTTCGGCTACAGCTTAAAAGGCGGGACGGGCAATCCGAAACGGATACAACAGTTGCTAGCGAAAATCGAAGGCACAGCGTACGAGGGCATAATAAGCCGCGTCGTACTCAGAAGCTTTATGCAAGCGCGTTACACCCCGACGAACGACGGGCATTTCGGCTTGGCATCGAAATACTACAGCCACTTCACGTCGCCGATAAGACGTTACCCCGACTTGCAGATACACCGCATAATAAAAGAAACGCTAGCGAACGGACTGAGCAAGGAGCGCGGCGACCATTTTCATGCAATACTGCCGGAGGTGTGCCGACACAGCTCGGTCGCGGAGCGTACGGCGGAACTCGCCGAGCGCGAGGTTACAAGCCTTAAGAAGGTACAGTTCATGTCCGGACATGTCGGCGAGGAATACGACGGCATAATATCGGGCGTTACGTCGTGGGGGATTTATGTAGAGCTGCCGAACACGGTCGAGGGTATGGTTTCGCTGTCTGCTATGCGCGACGACTACTATATTTACGACGAGGAACAGCTCATCTACGTCGGCGAGCGTACACGGAAGGTATACCGCCTAGGCGATAACGTCCGCGTCCGCGTAACGTCGGCTAATATTACGGAACGAAAGCTGGATTTTGAATTTATATAAGCTGCGGTTAGAAAAAGGGTGCCGGGAAACGTAATGTTCCCCGACACCCTAATTTATTAGTCGCCGATCGGATTATCAATCAGAGTAGCAAACTGAAACTCGTGGCGATGCTTATCGTTAACGGTTGTATATCCGTATACGAAATGGACATGACGTCTGTCGCCCACATAAATAGCGGGGCCTGTCCTGTCTTCAACTATATGAAAATGATCTTCATAGAAATCTGTCTTATCTTCGAGCTTATGGTAATGGCTTCCTTTTCTGGTGGGGATAGCTTGTCCGGTAACGCCCGCGAGACGATGATTATGGCAGCAACCGTGCTTGCCTACGATTTTAACACTGCCTAAATATTCGTGAGTATGGGTTTGCTTGCGGCAATGTCTGTAATCTTCATCTTCTTCCTCTTCAACTTCTGCTGCGGCTACTACTTCTTCCTCTTCCTCAAAGTCAAAATCAAAGTCTTCTTCAACATAATTCTTTTTTCTATAATCGTCATTATTTTTTCTGTAAATTTCATCAAGAATGACCTGTTGTCTTATCATTAAAAATTTTTCACCTCCTTCAATACTCATAGTATGCGAGTGTTTACAATAGTGTGACAAGTTATAAAACTGTTGTATTGGTGAAAATTTCCTATATAATATATAACACCGTGCCAAACATATCGTACGGAAAAAATTAAAAGGGGCTGCTGAATATGGAAAACAATTTAAAGCCGCAGGTAACTATCGCACAACTGGAGACAAAGCCGGAAGACGTAGGCTATGACAGTTCGCGGCTTGACGCGCTTGACATGCATTTCGGACGGCTTATGGCCGAAAAGAAGATTCAGTGCGCAAGCTACATGCTTACGCGCCACGGCAAGCCATTTGCCAACCGCTCGCTTGGTCCGCTGACATTCGCCGAAGGCGACGACCGCAAGATGCTACCGGATTCTATATTCAGGATAGCATCCATTACAAAAATGTTTACTGCTGTGGCAATAATGAAGCTTTGCGAGGACGGGCTTATATATATGACGCAGCCCGTGGCTGATATCATCAGCGAGTTCAACACCGACGAGCATAAAGGCATCGGTATAGTGCATCTGCTCACGCATACATCGGGAATATGCCCGGACGGCAACGTCTATCCCGGCAAATACCCGTACTCGGTAGGCTGGTGGGAGCTGCTCGAGAAAAAATGCAACGATTACAACTGGATACAGGCCGCGCTGGCTATGCCGCGCCGCGCCGCCGAGGGTAAGGAGTGGGTCTACTCGTCGACGGGTTTTGCAATACTCGGCGAGATAATAACGCGCGTGTCGGGTATGTTCGCCCATGATTACATAATGGAGCATATCGTAAAGCCGCTCGGTATGAAGGACACGTTCTTTGACATACCGGTAGAAAAATGCGACCGCATAGCCTATACGGGCGAATGGCAGCAGAAGCGTATAGCCGATATCAAAAACGGCATAAAAGAAGAAAACGAGCTGTTCGACAAGATTCCAAACACGGGCGGCGGTTTGTTTTCGACTCCCGGTGATTTGTCGATCTGGGCGCAAATGTTTCTGGGTAAGGGTACGTACAACGGCGTCAGGATTCTCGGACGCAAGACGCTTGAAAAAATGACGTCCAATAACAATACGACCGCCGTGAATTTCTGCTGGGGTGAGAAGGGTACGGTCAGACCGTACGGGCTTGGGCTGGACTTCTTCAAGGCTGACGACATGACGTTCTCGAAGGGTACGTTCTCGCATGAAGGCGCGGGACGCTGCGGGTTGTTTATTGATCCGGCTGAGGAGTTCTCGGTTGCGTTCTTTACTCCGATGGACGGCTTCGCACCGTCGGCGGCATTCTCGACGAATGTTGTCGCCTGCTCGGGTATAAAATAATGACCGCCTTAACTAAACGCATTAACATAATAAAAGCCGTCGCCTCCGCGACGTACAAAGAGTGGGCTGCATACCGCACCCACTCTTTGGTTTCGGTTTTCGTCGGGCCGGTGTTTTTCTTTGTGCAGGTTTTTATCTGGCGCTCGGTTTATGCCGACGGCGATGTTATTAACGGCATGAGCCTTAGGCAAATGCTCGTATATTCCGGCACGGCGGCGCTTATCGGCTACCTGACGATGGATTTCGCCGACTGGAACCTACAGATGCTAATACGCACCGGCAAATTCCTGACGTTCATGCTGCGCCCGATACACCATAGGTTTTTCGCGCTCTCGCAGAAAATAGGCCACCGCATTCTCGGTTTTATTTTCGAGTTCGTGCCTGTATATTTGATCTTTATGTTCGTGTTCAAAATAAATCTCGTACCGCAATCGTTTTTCTGGGCGGCGGCTTCTATCGCTCTCGGCTTTCTTATGACTTTCTATTTAAATTATTGCATCGGTATAGCCGGATTCTGGCTCACGCGCACCGACGGCATACGCGGTGTTTATAGCCTGTTCGCCAATATTTTTTCCGGTGCGCTCATACCGCTTGTTTTTTTCCCGCGCGCTTTTCAGCGCGTGCTTATGTTCCTGCCGTTCCAGTTTACGACGTACGTACCCGTCCGCGTTTTTATGGGGAGCTACGTACTCGCGGATAGGGCTTACAGTATTCCGACCGTGGTCGGGTTGCAGCTGGTTGCAGTTATTGCTGTCGCCGTTTTTTCGGAGCTGCTTTATAAGCTTGCCATCAAACATTTTTCGGGGGTGGGCGCGTGACTTATTTAAGGATATATGTGGAGTATATAAAGGTTTCTGTTATGTCGTCCATTTCTTATAGGGTTAACTTTATTTTGAACGCTGTCATTACGGTTCTGTCAAACGCAGTTGTCCCGCTGCTTACGATACTTATTTACGGCGCGGGGCTGTCGTTTATGGGTTGGAGCTTTTATGAAGCGCTGCTTATTCAGGCTGTTTTTACGCTTAGTAAAGCGGTAGGCTCAATGTTGTTTTTCAACATCGTCTGGAACGTTATGTACAGTATCGTAAACGGTAACTTCGAGCTGATTCTCATAAAGCCCCGCCGTACGGTTTTTTTGCTCAGTGCCTCGTCGTTTGACCCGGAGTCGTTCGGGCTTGTTGTCGGCGGGCTTGCGCTGTTTTTGTTCTCGCTTTGGCATTTGCCGACAGTTACTGTTTTTGCTTGGTTGCAATTTTTGTTCCTGTTTCTCATGGGCTTAACCGTTATCTTAGGCTTCGTGCTGTTTATGGCGGCGACGGCGTTCGTTTGGGTTGGCAACAGCCGTATTATGGAGATGTTCGAGTCTGTTTCGACGTTCGGTCGCTATCCCGGCTCGATATTCCCGCGCACGGTTATAAATACTATCACGTACATCGTTCCCGTAGCGGCGCTCGGCTTTTTACCCGCGTCGGCATTGCTTCAAAAAACCAGCCTGCCGATGCTGCTGTCGGCGGTTCCGTGTCTTTTGTTCCTGACCGTAGGCGTTTTGTGTTTTAACAAAATGCTTCATAATTACTCAAGCGCCGGAGGTTGATTATGGATAAAAATGTTATAGAGGTTCGCAATTTACGCAAGGATTACTTCACATACGAACGCGGCGGCACGTTTACGGAAGCAGTCAAGGGACTGTTCCACCGCGAAAAGAAGTGCATCGCCGCCGTTAAGGACATATCCTTTAACGTGGAGCGGGGGAGTATAACGGGACTGCTCGGGCCAAACGGCGCGGGTAAGTCCACGACGATAAAAATGCTCACCGGCACGATATACCCGACGTCCGGAAGTATCACTGCGCTGGGCTATACGCCGTGGGCGCAACGGACGAAGTACGTAGCAAAAATCGGCGCGGTGTTCGGGCAGAAGTCGCAGCTCATATGGGATATTCCGCCTGTCGATGCGTTCTATATGAACAAGGTTATTTACGGAGTAGGCGATGCGCAGTTCAAGCGGACGTTTGACCTACTTATAAACCTGTTCGAGCTTGGCAATATTATGAAGAAGCCGACGCGTACACTTTCGCTAGGCGAACGCATGAAGTGCGAGTTCGTCATGGCTATGCTGCACAGTCCGGAGGTTGTGTTTCTTGACGAGCCGACTATCGGGCTTGACATCGTTGCTAAGGACAACATTCGCGCCTTTGTTAAGGAAATGAATGCGCAGGGTACGACGTTTATTCTGACGACTCACGACTTGGAAGATGTAGAGCTGCTTGCGCAAAGCGTTATTGTTATAAACCACGGCGAGATAGTGTTTAACGACCCGCTGACCGTTTTGAAGCATCATCTCGGCGCGAAAAAAATCGTCGCGGTTTCCATGAAAACGCCTGTACCGGCTATTAATAAAAGCGGTGTTACGTTAATCAAAAACCCGTCGCCCTACGAGGCCGAGCTTGAGGTTGACATAAGCATTTGCGGTGTTAACGAGTTCATATCGTACGTGAGCAGCCTGGGAGAAATAAGCGACATATCAATAAAGGAACTACCGATCGAGCGGATTATTAAGGAAATTTACAGCAGAAGGGAATAAAATCAATGGCGGAGTTTAAAAGACTGTCAGAGTTACTGAACACATTCGTAAGCGCGAGCAACGGCCCCGTGGGTTGCGCTTGCGCTGTAAAGCTAGACGGCAAGCAGGTATTCGAAGGCTACGCCGGTTACGCCGATATCGAGACGAAAGCACCTATAGCACCCGATACGCTCTACCGTATATTTTCTATGACGAAGGTAATAACATGCGCGGCGGCGCTGATTCTTTACGAACGCGGCAAATTTTTGCTGAACGACCCGCTGCACCTTTACATGCCGGATTATAAGCACATGAAGGTTTGGCATAATCATCCGAACGGTAAATTTTTCGCGCAACCGGCTAAAAGACATATAACCGTTAAGGATTTGTTTACGATGACATCCGGATTAACGTACTATGACGGCGATTCGATGACGGGCTTGGAAATACAGAAGCTGCTTGACGATAAGAAAAAAGACACCTACAGCAATCTGCAAGTGCTTGCAAAATCCCTGTCGGGCGTTACGCTGGCGTTCGAACCGGGAACAAGCTGGTACTACGGCTTCAGCCACGACGTATTGGCCGCGCTTATCGAGGTTGTTTCCGGCAAGCGTTTCAGCGATTTTTTGCGCGAGGAAATATTCGAGCCGTTGGAAATGCACGATACGTTCCACAGACTGCCGGACGAAAAAAAGCACCGGCTGTGCGGATACTATATACGCAAGCACGACGGATCGCTTACGACATCTGATTTTCATGATGAGCATATGCGCCCGTACGCGACGTTCGAGGGCGGCGGAGCGGGGCTTGTGTCGTCGCTGTGGGACTACATGCGGTTCGCCGAGATGCTGACGGAGGGCGGCAGTCTTAACGGAAAGCGGATACTGAGCCAAGCTACCGTCAAGCTCATGGCAACGAACCATATTACGGATGAAATGCGTACGCTAATGAGCGATTCGAAGGCTGGTTACGGCTACGGGTTAGGGGTGCGCGTGCTGACCGACAGAGTAGGGGGCGGCTCCAATTCTTCCGACTGCGAATTCGGCTGGTCGGGAATGCTCGGCACGTATGTAATAATGGATCCCGCGACGAAGCTGACGGCCGTATACATGCAGCAGCTACAGCCCGCTCTTATCAGCGAGCAGACTAACCGGCTGAGAAATGTTATTTATTCCTGCATCTGAGATTTTCTTTGGGGGAGACGGTTGTGACTCATGCGCTGATTCTGTGCAGTATCGTTCTTTTGCTCTGCGTTGCGTCTAATAAGCTGCTTCAACGTTTCGGCATACCGACGCTGTTAATATTTCTACTGCTCGGCATGATATTCGGCTCGGACGGGCTGGTCGGTATCAAGTTCGACAACTTTGAGCTGGCCAAGGATATTTGCTCGATCGGGCTGATATTTATTATGTTTTACGGCGGCTTCGGGACTAGCTGGAAGACGGCAAAGCCCGTCGCCGTCAAGGCAGTGCTTATGTCCACGCTGGGCGTCGTAATTACCGCCGGGCTGACGGGGCTGTTCTGCTATTTTGTTTACGGCGTAAAGATTTATGAAGCGCTGCTGTTGGGATCGGTGGTTGCGTCAACGGACGCAGCGGCTGTTTTTGCAATACTGCGTTCCCGCAAGCTTAACCTTAAGGGCGGGCTTGCGCCGCTGCTAGAGATAGAGAGCGGCAGTAACGACCCTATGGCGTTTATGCTTACGATAATATTTGTCACGCTAATCAACAACGCGGCTGTACAGGCTATTCCGCTTATGATTGTTAAGCAGATAGTGTTCGGACTGCTGATCGGTGTCGCAGTCGGTGCGATAGCCGCTGTAGTATTGAAACGAGTAACGTTTGATGTCAGCGGTATCGATACAATTTTTGTATTCAGCGTGGCGATACTGTCCTATTCGCTCGCCGACACAATCGGCGGCAACGGGTACTTAAGCGTATATTTGTCGGGCATCATCTTGGGCAACAGTAAGATTCTTAACAAACGCGGGCTTGTTCATTTTTTCGACGGTATTTCGTGGCTTATTCAGATAATGCTGTTTTTCACGCTCGGTCTTGTGGCTTTCCCTTCGACGCTGCCGTCGGTAATGGTTTATGCCATTCCGATTGCGATATTTCTCATAGTCATCGCACGCCCGGTTGCCGCTTTTAGTATATTGAGCTGGTTTAAGGTTCCGTTTAAGCAGCAGCTTTTCGTGTCTATCGTCGGGCTTAGGGGATCGGCGTCCATTGTATTCGCCATACTTGCGGCGACGGGTTCTGAGCATATTACTAACGATATATTTCACATAGTGTTTTTCGTAGCGTTGTTATCTGTATCTATTCAAGGCTCGATTATTCCGCTGATGGCGAAGAAGCTAGACTTGATAGATAACGACGCGTCCGTACTTAAAACCTTTAACGACTACGTAGACGACGAGAGCGCACAGCTCGTAGAAATAACAATAAACAATGAACACCCGTATTGCGGCAAAACAATAGCCCAAGCGGGCATATCCTCCGATATTCTCGTAGTCATGATAAAACGTGGCAAGGACACAATAGTGCCGAACGGCTCGACGAAAGTTCTGCAAGGCGATGTCGTAGTGGAGCTGTACAGGAAAGAGTTTTACGACAGCGTTTATAATCAATAAACCAAAAAAGACCAAGGCTCGAATGCGGATGCATAGGAGCCTTGGTCTTTTGTTTTTCTATTATTACTATTTTCTACCGGACTTTTTATACGCGTCGGCGTACTCCTGAGCCATTTTGTCACCACCGGATGTTTTCCAGCGTTTAATCTCGGCCCAGTATTTGTCCTCGTTGATTTCGCCCATAATGAATTTTACACGGGCATCGTCAAGAATTTTTTGAAGCTCACTGTTTCTAAGTACAAACGTATCGGAATCAAGTCCCAGTGACGGATCGTAAACAGCGTATTTTTCGTTCATTTCGTTAATGTCTAATATTCTCTGCTGTATCGGATCAAGCATACCCGGTATTGCAAACGATTCACTGCGCAGCGGCATCATGTTTGTAGTGTACGGGATAAAAATCTTGTCGTTGTAATCGGCAAGCATATTGTCGATTCGTTTTGC
>CAZJLW010000002.1:16433-28646 GCA_964546895.1 uncultured Eubacteriales bacterium
CCCTCAGTCCAAAGTCCTGTCCACTGAGACGTATTCATAATAGCCCATTCGGGATGTACGGCTTTCTTGTCGTACAGTTCCTTGGCTTTTTTGAGCGAATCCATGTATTCCTGAGTTTCCTGTTCTTTAACGAATTTACCGTCTACTATCGCCCAGCTATTCGGCGCACCGTGATACATGGCGAACGGGAAATATATCGGGTTCATCGTTACTCCGTATGTGTCTTGCTTTCCGCTGCCGTTAGGATCCATCGTCGTAAACTTAAGTATCATGTTGTACATATCATCAAGAGTTTTGGGTTCGGCAATACCGAGCTTGTCTGCCCAGTCCTTGCGGTACATAAACGTCTCTCTTGCCGGAGGCAGCAGCTTCGGAACACCGTAAACCTTGCCATCAATTGCGTATGTATCAAAAACACGCTGCGGGATACTGCTGAGGTTTTTGTAATCCTTAACATAGGGTGCTATGTCCCAGAACATGCCTGAGCGCAAACCGTTCTGCATAAATGACTTAGGCATCTGTGTAATACCGAAGCCTGTCAGATCGGGAAGATCCCCGGAGGCGAACAAAGTAGGTAACAGCTCGTTTATCGTGCTGTTTGGGTATCCACGAAAATCAATCTTCGTATTTGTGTACGCCTCGATTTTGTTCTGGATTTCGTTGCCCTTTTGAGGAAATTCTACGCCGTTAAACTGTGTGATAAATGACAGTTCGAGCGGTGGAAGCTTGCCGGCCGGACTGGCGGTAGCTTTTGCGGCGGACGCGCTTTGTGTACCTCCGACCGCCAAAAACGATGTTGACAGAACTACAGCCATTGCAGTACTGATTTTTTTCCTTAACATAATAATCCTCCTTCTTTGATATCCAAATAATTTTTTAACGGGATTACCCCTTAACAGAGCCTAACATTACACCCTTTGCAAAGTGCTTCTGCAAGTACGGATATATCATTAAAATGGGCGTTGTAGAAACGATTATGGCGGCATATTTTACAGCATCACCGGCTACTGCTATTTGCTGTGAGCCGGAGTCGCCCATCGACGACGATACTGAGAATATTATCTGCCTCAGTAAAACTTGTACCGGCCACTTCGTATTATCCGAAACATAGAGCATCGCTTGAAAATACGTGTTCCATTTCGTCACGGCGTAAAACAACCCGATAGTGGACATAGACGGTAATGACAGCGGAATGATTATTTTAAACACAAGAATAAGCTCGTGGCAGCCGTCGATTCTTGCGGCTTCTTTTAATTCCTCAGGTAGGTTGCCGATGAAGCTTCTTAGAACGATTAGGTTAAAGGCGTTAATAAGAGTGGGAATCATAAGCGCCCAAAGACTGTTTAGTAATCCCGTAGCTTTTACAACAAGGAACGTCGGAATCATACCTGCTGAAAAAACCGTCGTGAATACTACCATAAAATTAAAAAATCTTCTAGCGGGTAAGTCCTTGTCGGCCAGTGAATAAGCCATCAAAACACTCACAAGTAAACTAAGCGCCGTACCTAGAACAGTTATGTACACCGAAATGCCCAAGCTTCTTATGAATACTATCGTTGAAAAAATATAACGATACGCACTTATATTTATTTTTGTCGGCAAAAAACCGGGTCTGACCGAAACAGACGATGATACTACATAAAGAAGAGGAATTACCGTCATCAACGTAATCAGCGCCAACGCCGTGTAAATGGCCCCATCAATAATTTTGTTACTTATGCTTCTATCCTGAACCATAGCAGAGCCTCCTAAAATATTCCTTCCTCTTAAAAAATACCTTCTTCTCCGGATTTTTTAGCAAGATAGTTTGCTACCACTACAAGCACGAGAGCGATAGCGGATTTAAATAGTCCGATAGCCGTACTGTAGCTGAACTGACCCTGCAAAATACCCATCGAGTAAACATATGTATCGAATATTTCGCCGACCTCGCGGTTCATGGCGTTAAGCATAAGGAAAACATGTTCAAAGCCCAAGTCCAGAAACCGTCCAAGCCTCAAAATAAGCATTGTGGTTATCGTACCGGATATTGACGGCAGGGTTATGTTAACAAGCTGCTGCCAGCGGTTAGCGCCCTCGACGCGAGCGGATTCGTACAGCTCAATGTTAACACCCGCAAGCGCCGCTAAAAACACGATCGAACTCCATCCGGCTTCCTTCCACACGCTTTGAATCAAAATCAAAGGACGAAACCAGCTTTTGTTCATCATAAAATTAATTTTTGTACCGCCGACGGCTTCGATAGCGTTATTAATAGGGCCGTTGTCCAGCGTCAGCAGAGCGAACGATATGCCCACTATAACAACCCATGACAGAAAATGTGGCATATACGTTACCGTCTGCACAAGTTTTTTAAACCTCATGTTTTGTACTTCATTAAGAAGAAGCGCCAAAATAATCGGAACAGGGAAAAATAAAATTACGTTATAGAATGCAAGAACAAACGTATTTTTCATGAGCATCCAGAAGCTCGGCTCCGAGAAAAATCTCTGAAAATTATACAAACCAACCCATCTACTTTTCAAGAACCCGGCCATCGGCTGATAATTCTGAAAAGCCATTACTGTACCGAACATGGGAATGTATTTGTATATTATAAAGTAAAGCAAGCCCGGCAGCATTAGAATATATAGCCAGCGCGCCTTCCATATAACCCTGAATACACTCTTGTTTGGTTTCACAGCACTCATGATGTCACCTCCGTTTTAAATTTTGTTTGTGTTGCGAATTATAAAGCGCTGCGAAAAATATTAAAAGGTACAATATAAAAACGGCATACAACATGACCTGTTGTATGCCGTACATCTTCATAACTGGGTACAAAAATCAATGGTACATTTTTTTGACAGCGTACAATTATCGTTTCTGTCCAAGCATATACCGCACAATTTCTAAGGCGAGCATGTAATGCCCCATCTCGTTAGGATGAACAAGCTCATCGGCATAAAATTCTTTTAGTCTAGGCAAAATATTCATGGTATCAAGAAGTGTCATGCAGTATTTTTCGCTTAGCCTTCCTATTATTCCCAGCAGCGAAATAAACCTTGCTTCGTTTTCTGCCGACTCTGCAACATCACGCCGCCAGAGCGGAGCTGCGATATATACATTTGCAGACGGGAAGCGTTTGCGTACAGCTTCAAGATAAGTGTCTATTTCGGTCTCCAGCATTTCAAGTGAAGCGGGAGAGCGATAATCGTTGCCGCCGTATCCGATAATAATGCTTTCAGGCTCATATCCTACGCCGTAATCAAAACATGCTATATCATAAATACGTCCGCTTACGCCTTGATTCAGAATATTAGCGCCGAAAAATCGGCCAAGTATGGACGCGTAGCTCATCGACGGGTGTTTTATATTAGTGCCCTGTGTTATGGACGACCCCAGAAATAATATATTACCTTTTCTCTTAGGCACTTCATAGTTTCCCGCTTCTAACCCACGTACACCGACCTCTCTGAGATTAGGGAAGTACACGATAATATGTGTTCGTTCCTTGTTAAAGAGCTTATGTGTGAATGTCTGAACATCGGCTTCGGCAAACGTATAAGTTTTATAGTAAACACCGTTCTCATAAACGTCGAAGCTTGCGGGATGTTCTGACGGTTCTTTTAAAGTAAAATCAAACGAAAATCCCGGCTCATCAGTTACGAATTCCAAACACACGGAGGCGCAGCCAAGGCTTCTGGCAAGCGATTTTTCAGTAACTATGCTGTAATGCTCGTATTGCTTCGTCGTAAACCGCCGTGGGAAATAGAATCCGTTCTCCATATCAGTATAAAGACAGTTTTTAATCGTATCCTTCATTCGCTTGTTCACCTCTTCAGTTTTATTTTGTAAGTCAATATTTCAAACGGCTTGATCGTAAAACCAAAGCACGAACCTGCATCTGTCTGAACCGGCGCAATCTCGTTTTCAAGCATGTCACAGAGACTGATACCGATGAAATCAAAGTTAAGCTTTATACGAGTGGGTGTTTTCATATTTTTTGCTTCGTAGAGCCGGATAATCAAATCGTCTGAGTCCTCCGCACGTTTAATGCATTCGACTATAACGTTGTCCTTATCCACTTCAACTAACGAAGCTGCCGGTGCAAGCGCACCGTTATGTGGCTCGCATGATGTGTATATTAGCGGGCAGTTAAGTGAGTACGCTGCTTTTATTGTGTCGGCTTGGTTCAATGCGCCGCTATGAGGATACAGCGAATATACAAACTCATGCATTTCGTTATCGGCTACGGGGTTTGGGTTAATTCCGGATTTTATAAGCGTTAATCGCATTACATTATCGTGAATGTCGTAGCCGTATTTGCAGTCGTTTAGCAGGCTTATGCCGTAATTTCCCTCTGATAAATCCGCCCACTTATGTCCCACCACCTCAAACTTTGCATAGTCCCAGCTGGTGTTTCGGTGCGTGTTACGCTCGATGTTGCCGTATTGTATTTCATATGTAGCCCGCAAACTGTTTACATCAACAGGAAACGCAACCTTAAGCAGCGTTTCGTGCTGCTTCCAGTCCACGGTAGTTCTGAAATCTATACGCGGTATATCGCGATAAACTACGATGTCCTGATTAATAACGGAATCCATCAGACGCCGCTTTATACGCAGAATACCGATAAGCGGACCTCGCTCAACAACCTCAACATTTATGATATCATTTACCTCGTATCGTTTCTCCTCATAGAATACATCAATATCCCACGCGCTGTAATTAATTGGCTTATCCTCGAAATATTCAAACACGTTACCGCGGCTACCCTCGGCCAGTACCTCACGATTGCTCTGCTTATCGAAAACAGATGTGAAATACCCATCCTTATCAAGCTCTATCTTAAAAAACGGCGTCTCTATCAAGTCAGAACTGACATTAATCCCATTTGATAACTCTGAGCTAGCGCTACAAACTCCGTAAGCCCTGTACCCTTTCGGGGGGACGTCGCCGCAAAAGAATGCCATTTTGCCGCCGATAAGCTGCTGCGGCAGTTGCTTATCGCCGTCTTTAAGCCCGAACGGCTTCTGTCCATTCAAATCAAAGTAAATAAAGTCTGACATATTAAAAGAAGTCTGGTTGAAAACAACGACTGATTTTTCAGGCAGCGCAATATTTGCTGCGATGCCGTTTAAGGCTTCGCAAAGAAGATCACGTCCTGACTTTATGACGTCTTCATACTGAACGAGTGAATCATCATAGACTTCTTTTATCGAGCTGCCCGGGATAATATCGTGGAACTGGTTCAGCAAAATAATTTTCCAGCATTCGTTAAGCTTTTTCTGTGGGTAATCACCACCCAGCAGCATATTAAACGCCGCAAACGTCTCAGTAGCGAGAAACAAAAATTCGCTAATACGATTATAACGTTTGTTACGCGCCATTGATGTGTATGTACCGCGGTGAAGCTCCAAGTACAGCTCGCCATGCCAGCTTTGTATATTATCCGCGTCGGATACGGTTTCTGAAAGCTTGTCGAAGAACTCACCTGCAAATCCCATCTCTACATGATGACAGCCGATCAAATCATTCATACGCACAGCGTTTTCAAGCATTTCCTTAGTCGGCCCGCCGCCGCCGTCACCCCAACCGTAACAGACGAGCAGTTCATTGTTTATGTCCTTGTTTTTATAAACATCCCAACAGCGGTTAATAGTCTTTGGCATCATTACGCCGTTATATGATTTTTTATATGGCAGTCCGCGTTTTATGTTAGCTGCGCGCATCTCGGGAGTCGTAATAAAATGTGTAAGCACGCTCGAGCCGTCTATTCCGACCAAGTGGAACGTATCCATCGGTACGTCGTTAAACTGGTTCCAGCTTATCTTTGTAGTCATGAAATATTTGACGCCGCATTTTCTTAATATTTGAGGCATGGACGCACTATAACCAAACACGTCGGGCAGCCACAGTATTTCGCTGTTTTTACCAAACTCCTGCATGAAAAACCGTTTCCCATACAAAAACTGCCGCACCATTGACTCACCCGATATGACATTACAATCGGCCTCGACCCACATGCCGCCCTCCGGTTCCCAGCGTCCTTCGGCTATCTTTTCTTTTATTCGGGAGAATATATCCGGGTAATCGTTTTTGATGTAATCATATAGCTGTGGTTGAGACTGTATAAACTTATATGAAGGGTACTGATCCATCAAATTCAAAACAGTAGAAAAGCTGCGCGAGCATTTCTCGCGTGTATGCTTAAGCTGCCACAGCCACGCCACGTCGATATGTGTATGTCCTACCGCTTTAACCGTGACAGGCGATGTGCTGCCGATTGTGTATAGATTATCCAGCAGGTAGGTGTTGGCAGTCCTGACGCTTTCGTAAAAAGCATCGCTTTTGCCCGTTCTCAAATCAAGCATGTTTATAGCTTTATTCAGAGCGTTAAAAATCGTGTGGTATTCGGGCTTGTTATCATCCAGAGAGGTTGCGTGTTCAAAGGCGATTTTGACGTTAAAGTAAAAATCCTCGCACACCTCGTCTATTACGACAAGCTTTGTTGTAGTACGTGGCTTGTCATGGGTAAGCCCGCTGAATGCCTTCATGGCGATAAAAAACGATTCACCGCCGTTTGCGCAATCTGTAAGCAGCAGCTCGTGATGAAAAATATCAAGCCCCTGCCGCGCTTTGCCGTCGACGTAAACGAGATATTCAACGGCCTTCTTCCATATAACATCCGTTTCAGTAAAAACGTAAAACGCGACGCGTTTACCGGCAAAACGTTCCGGGATAGTGATGTTACGTCTGAACCACACGTATTTGTCATAGCCGCCGAAATGAGAAGCTGTATCGAACATGCGCCAGTCCGAATCGTCGAAGCTGACAGCCTCGGCGCTTACCGAATGCGCGTCGTCGCATTCCAGTATCCGGTAGTCAGTTATTTCTTCGCTGTCTCTGTAAATATAGCTTTTTATTTCATCCAGACGTCTTTCGATTTTTTGGTCTGTAAAATGCATTTTTTAACCCCCATTCAAATTTTTTTCATATTAGCAAAACGCCGAATATCTAACAATATAAGCATCGGACAATAGTTTAAGATTCTAGGACATTTTCTTGACAAGCTTTTTTTGTGGGCTTATCATAAAAAACATAAATATAAAAATTTTTCGTGTAAATGTTTCGTCGGTGGGTCGGTGGTGATCGTTTGGAATTAAACGAAATAAAAAAATCGTCGGCTAAGCTCGCAGCGTTAGAGCTGTCGGTACGCTTTGACAATATTGATATTCGCGCGCTGTGGTTTCGCGCTGCCGAAAAAAAATCCATCTGGCATATAAAAAAGCACAAGCATTCAAGCTACGAGTTTCACTTCGTATCGGAAGGAGATTCTAAGGTTGTTTTGGAAGACGGTTCGTTTATCGTGAGCAAGGGGCAGTTTTTTATAACGCCGCCGTCTGTATATCACGCTCAGGAAAACGGACTGACTGATTACTACTTGGAATACTGCCTTAACATTGACATCAAACGGATTGGCCCTGCGGACAACGCCTTGCAGCTGGATATTATTGATTTGCTGCGTCATGCTCCGTGTGCAGCGTTTAACGACAGCCTTTCGATAGGTCGCGTTTTCGAGAACGCACTGAGAGACGCTGCGGAACAGAAGCCGGGATATGTCGAGCAGATTAAGCTGTATATTATGCAGATTCTACTGCTTTCTGCCCGCATAATAGACGAGCATATCGGCGAAAAAAATCACCCTCAGGTTAAAACTAAGCGTGACGACGTGCGGTTCGGCTTGATAGAAAAATATATCAGGGACAATATTTCCTCAAAGATTACTCCTCAGAGCATATCAAAATATTTACGCCTGAGTGAACGGCAAATTTATCGTATCATCAAGGCGAAGCTGGGCCTTTCGACGAGTGAATTTATAAACGAGCTTAAGTACGAGCGGGCAAAGCTACTGTTGCGCGACACGGATTACTCCATAAAACAGATCTCAGAAATGACGGGCTTTTCGAGCCAGTATTATTTTTCGTCGTTTTTTAAACAGCGTAAAGGCGTTTCGCCTGTTAATTTTCGCAAAAAAAATGAATAAAAGCAGACATGTACGGATGGTGAAGCAATATGCGTTTTGTTCGACTTGGCAGAAGAAAGAACATTTTTATCGGGTTCTTATTATCTTATTTAGTAGTTTTTAGTATCCCGATGGCAATAGGTTTATTTGTTTATAATCAGACCATGAATGTCATAACTATAGACGCACACAGAAACAACGTCACGAAGCTCAGACAGGTTCAGGAAACCATTGACAGTCGCCTTAAAGAGATCGAAAACCTGACGCGTATTCTACCGCTTTATTCCAATACATATAACGCAATGGACTTAGAGAGCGCTTATGATGTCGGTGCTATACGTTTTCTGGGCGAGCTGAGAGAAAATTTGTCGTCGTTTTGCCAGATCAACAGCTTCATAAACACCATCTATGTTTACTTTAAAAAGGGGAACTTTGTTCTTTCGCCGTATTCCTCGACGAACGCCGATATGTTTTTCTCCTCGACGTTTAAATACGACGGCTACTCAAAAGAAGAGTTTGTTAAAACCTTTCTTGACGTATACAGCAGCAGAAAAATGCTGCCGATCGAACAGGTTACACTTAACGGCTACGAACGTAATCTAATAACATATATACAGACCTTGCCGACTGACAGCTATAAGCCTGTCGAGGGCGCGATTATTATTCTGATAGAAAAAAATAAGATAGACGAGATGTTGTTTGATCTCAGCGAAAACGGTGAGGGCTGGGTTTACATAACGGATGCCGAGGGCAAATTCATCTCTCAAAACAAAAGCCATGACGGGATTGAGCTTCCTCTTGCTTTTGACAGCAGAAACGGTAATTACGAAATAATAAACAACGGTGCCAACATGATTGTTTCGCATCAGACATCAGATTACAACGGCTGGACTTATGTATCGGTGCTTCCGTACAGTGTTACGATGCGGCAGGTCGAACGGCTCAGGTTTAACATTCTGCTGCTGTTTGCCGGTGCGTTCTGCCTAAGCATTATTGTTTCGTTCTTTTTATCCTACAGAAATGTGAAACCAATAAGGCAACTCATCGACCGCATAAAACATGTAGTTATAACGAACCAGAAAAAAGGCGCAAACGAGTACGAATTCCTTGACAGCTCGTTTACAACGATAATCGAAGACAACATGACGCTTAATGATCGTATGGCAAGCTATCTTCCGTACATGCGTAACACATTTTTGTATAGGCTGTTAAACGGCGGCTTCACCAATGCCGACGAAATAACGGTGTTTCTTGATTATCTGGGGCTTAGGCATCTCAACTCTCACGACTGCAAATTCCTTGTCGCGGTTATAAAAATAACAGGCTTTAACAACGAGTTCAGCGATGAGATTTTGCACGCCCTGACACACGAAAAAGACGTAGTGCGAGACGTAATTTACGGAAAAATAAACGACGGCTGCTATGTTGTAGATATCGGTTATGACAAAATCGCAGTGCTGCACACATTTACAGCCGCGAGCGTCCAACAATATAAGAGCGAAACCGAAGCTGTTGCCAGAGATTTGCACAATACTTTGCTGCAAAAATATAAAATCAGGACGGTATATGCCTTTGGTACATTTATTGAAAGCATAATGGAAGTGAACGCGTCGTATGCAAATGCCGAGCAGTCGCTTGAACATATGGCGGGTGACGCGGTATGTGTTACGTTCTGGTTTGACGACATACCGGTTACATCGGCATCGTATCTGTTCACGCTTGATATGGAGAGCAAGCTCATCAATATAGTGAAAACGGGTAACGAAACCGAGCTTTCAAAAATGTTTAAAAGCCTGTATGAAGAAAACAGCCTTAAGCGAAAAATATCCGTCAAAATGACAAAACGCCTTATGTACGAGCTGTGCGGCGCAGGAATAAAGCTCATAAGCATAATAGAGCCGAAGGATTTGGAAACTGTACGCGGTATTAAAGCGCTGCTTGACGGTGTTCCGGCGCTGCATTCGATTGACGAGATGTATAAAAGCATGGAACAGGCGTTCTTACACATGATTGACATTGTTAAAACACAACAGGACAATCAGAACAACGACTTGAAAAATAAAATGGTTGAATACGTAATGTCTTGTTACAACAATAATCAGCTAAGCATCAGTATGGTTTCCGATGAGTTCAATATCTCAGAAAGCTTCATAGGCATATTTTTTAAGAAGCGTTTTAACCAGACATTTTCGGATTATATTGAGCAGCTGCGTATGGATAAATCATGCGAGTTGCTGATAAAAACGAACATGACTGTGGAAGAAATATCACAGAGCATAGGTTACAACAGCGCTCATTCGTACCGTCGGGCGTTTAAACGGCTAAAGGGGGTGTCTCCGGCGGCGTATAAGGCAGAACACACAGGTTCGTGAACAGACAGAAAGGGGAGAGAACGATTATTACCGTAGACAAACCAAGCATTGCCGGAACACTGGAGTCCAGCGACATAATGATTAAAATGGAGCCGCGCGGCAGCGGCGGTATTCAGATTGAACTAAAAAGCAGTGTGATAGAACAGTTCGGCGATCTAATAACCGAGGCAATTAAGCAGACATGCTACGAAAACGGCGTTGAGAACGTCTTTATCGACGCCAACGACAAGGGCGCACTGGACTGCACAGTAAAGGCTAGGGTAACGACGGCTATTTATCGGGGCTTAGACAAACAATTTAACTGGGAAGAAGTTGATGTACATGAAGCAAAGGCATAGACTTAGAAGAGCTATGCTATATATACCCGGCAACAATCCGCGCATGATGCGGGACGCGCACATCTACATGGCCGACTCGATCATGTTTGACTTGGAAGACTCCGTATCCGTTAACGAAAAGGACTCGGCGCGGTTTTTAGTCTATAACGCTCTGACGACGATTGATTACGGCGCTGTCGAAACGGTAGTGCGTGTCAACCCAATAAGCTCCGCATTCGGTAGAGACGACTTCGAAGCTATAGTACGTGCAAATCCTGACGTAATACGTTTGCCAAAAACCGAAACGGCCGACGATATCAGAGAAGCCGACGCATTGATCGGAGAGATCGAAAAAAAGGCGGGGCTTGAGCCGCGGTCTATACGAATGATGGCGGCAGTCGAAAGTGCGTTGGGTGTTCTTAACGCGAAGGAGATAGCGACGGCAAGCGATCGGCTGGTAGGTATAGCGCTGGGAGCAGAAGATTATGTTACGGATTTAAAAACGAGACGTTACGCGGACGGAATGGAACTGCTGTTTGCGCGTAGTATGGTGTTAAATGCGGCGAGAGCCGCCGGAATATCGGCGCTTGATACGGTTTTTTCGGATGTGAATGACGAGGAAGGCTTCAGGAACGAGGTACGTTTGATTAAGCAGCTGGGCTTCGACGGTAAATCTGTAATCAATCCGCGGCAAATCGAACCGCTTATTGAGATATACACGCCAACAGCGGCCGAAATCGAACACGCTTATAATGTTATTGAGGCTATTAACGAAGCCGAGCGCAATCGCTCCGGCGTTATCAGCCTTAACGGCAAGATGATAGATAAACCGATTGTTGAACGTGCTAAACATATTCTTATGCTAGCCGGCGCATCATCGACGGTTTAGAAAGGAGGTTAGTGCGATGATTCACTCAAAGGTAGTTAAGGATTTACAAACAGCTATTGAAAAGGTCGGGTTACGCGACGGCATGAGTATTTCGTTTCATCATCACTTCAGAAACGGCGACTACATAGTTAACATGGTACTGGACTGCATCGCGAAAATGGGCATAAAAAATCTTAAGCTGCTGGCCAGCTCGCTTACGGACTGCCACGCACCGCTTATCGGTCATATTAAAAACGGTATCGTAACGTCCATTCAAACAAGCGGAATGCGCGGCAAGCTCGCCGACGCCGTTTCGGACGGCTTAATGGACACGCCTGTTATTTTTCGTTCTCACGGCGGACGCGCGTATTCAATCGTTACGGGGCAGGAAAAAATCGATGTGGCGTTTTTGGGCGTACCGTCGTCGGACGTTTACGGCAACGCCAACGGCTATTCACGTGAGTCGGCACCTTCGCAGTGCGGTTCGATGGGCTATGCGCGGCTTGATGCACGCTGGGCCGACAAGGTTGTTCTCATTACGGAGCATCTGGAAACGTTCCCGAATACTCCGTTTGCTATTCCCCAGTCCGATGTCGATTATATTGTCGAAGTTGACGCCATAGGCGATCCGAAAGGCATTATGAGCGG
>CAZJLW010000002.1:28746-31868 GCA_964546895.1 uncultured Eubacteriales bacterium
GCGGCTGATTCGCTTAAGAACAATCGCTTCCATCAGCAGATAGACGTTGCGTATTATGCTGCGCCGCTTAACGAAGGATGCGCGGTAGACCAGCTGGACGTTTCTATACTTAGCGCTATGGAAGCCGATTTGGACTTCAACATTAACGTACTGACCGGCTCAAACGGAGTCATCCGCGGCGCGGTAGGCGGTCATCAGGACTCGGCCGCCGGTGCTTCGATGACGATTGTTACGATGCCGCTAATACGCGGGCGTATCCCGACGGTGCTTGAGCGCGTCAATACGCTTGTCACTCCGGGGCATTCCATCGACGTAATAGTCACGGAGCGCGGTATAGCCGTTAATCCGTTAAGACAGGATTTATTGCAAAAGCTGACAAACGCAAAGCTGCCCGTGTTTACGATTAAGCAGCTTAAAGAGCAGGCCGAAGCCATAACAGGCAAGCCCAACTCGGTAAAGTATAAGGACAAGGAAGTCGGTATCGTCACTTACAGAAAGGGCGAGCGGCTTGATACGATAAAGCAGGTGTGATATGGACATCATATACGGAAGTCCAATGAAGGGTAGGGTACTCGGCGATGTAATAGGGCTAATCACCGCCGCCGGGCTTACCTATGACGAGAGCGTTGACTTCACGGTGGCGGTATACGACGGCGATATAGCGGCTACCGGTTCAATGTCCGGAAACGTGCTGAAATGTCTTGCCGTAGCCGGATCACGCCAAGGCGAAGGCTTATTGGCCGTCGTCGTTACTGAACTGATAAACAATGCGTTTTCGAAAGGGAAAACGCATCTTTTTTTATACACGAAACCGGAGAACAGGTCGATTTTTCGCGAGCTTGGATTTTATCCCATAGCCGAAACGTCCGACGTGCTGTTAATGGAAAACGTTAGAAATGGTATTTTTGACTTTGTCACGTCTCTTAAAAATACCGAAACTACCGGCAGAGACGGGGTTAACGGAATAAAGGGAGCTATCGTCGCGAACTGTAATCCGATAACAAACGGGCATCTGTACCTGATAGAACACGCCGCAAAGCAGTGCGAGCTTCTGCATCTGTTTATACTGTCGGAGGACAAGAGCTTTTTCCCTGCCGATGTACGCTTTGATCTTGTTAAGACTGCTGTTTCGCATTTGACGAACGTGGCTGTTCATCGCACAGGCAGCTATCTGGTTTCGTCAGCTACGTTCCCGACGTATTTCCTGAAAGAAAAAGCGACTGCGGATCAGGTGTTTTGTGAGTTGGATTTAACTGTGTTCAGGGATTATTTTGCCAAGCCGCTGAACATCACGAAGCGCTTCGTCGGTACCGAACCCAACTGTCGCGTTACGGCAGCGTACAATGAACGCATGAAAGAATTTTTTTGTGATACGGATGTGGATGTCGTAGAAATTGGACGTTTTGAATCTGACGGGTTGCCTATAAGCGCTAGCCTTGTAAGAAAGCTGATTGCAGAAAATAATATAGAAGCAATTAAGCCGATTGTACCGCCGAATGTATATGAATATTTGAGGAGTAAGTATGGGAACAGATGTTGATTACAACCAATATAAAGATACAAATCGCGTTTCGCTTGCGGACATGCTGGATGCCAGGGAGCGGCGTGCAGTTATACAGCAGCGACTTATCGCAACTTACAAATGTCCTGTTATTTCGTTTACTTTGAATATTCCCGGTAACATTAAAATGTTTCCGCTTGCACGACGTGCGTTTAATGAAGGGCTTCTGCTAATAAACAGGCAGCTTAAGAGATATAAGGCTGAGGTGCTGCATTTCGAGGAAGTTTTAGAGAACACGGGCTGCGAAGGTTTTTTTGCTGTAGACTTCGATGCCGCAAAGTTAAAGGCGTGTATGCAAATAATAGAGGATACATTAGCGATAGGGCGTGTGTTCGACATCGATATAATAGACACGGACGGAACGAAACTCGATCGCAGCTCCCCAAGGAATTGTTTAATCTGTGACAAAGACGCACGAATATGTGCAAGAAGCTCGGCACATGCCACGGAAGAAGTGTTTCGTGCGGCTGTTAAGATTATGGAGGATTATTTCAACAACGCTTTCGCCGAGTACATGGCAGCTCTTGCTTCCAAGGCTTTGTTGTATGAGGTAGCTACTTCGCCAAAGCCCGGTCTGGTTGACCGCGCTAACAACGGTTCGCATAACGACATGGATTTTCTTACGTTTATTGACAGCAGTACGGCGCTTACGTCTTATTTCCGATTGCTTACATTGAGGAGCATAACATCCCGCTCCCGCGCAGATAGTGCCTCTGATGACGCATGGTTGTTTGCGCAGCTACGGTATTTAGGCATGGAAGCAGAGGACACCATGTTATCCGCTACGGGCGGGGTTAATACACATAAGGGGCTTATTTTTTCAATGGGCGTAATATGTGCTGCCGCCGGGGTAGCTTACGGAAGCGGTTTGCCGTTGACGCTTGACAGCGTACTGTCGATGAGTGCCGACATAAGCCGCGCCGCTCTGACCGATCTGTCATATGTAACGACAAAAAACGCCGCGTCCCACGGTGAAAAAATCTTCGCGGAACATGGCGTAACCGGGATAAGAGGTGAGGCGGCTAGCGGCTTTATCAATGTGCGCCGCCACGGTCTGCCCGTGTTGCGTGAATTAATCGAGCAACACGGCTGTTCGATAAACGACGCCGGTGCGATGACGCTGCTTAATCTACTGGCCGAGGTTACGGATACAAATTTAATCAACCGCTGCGGCATAGCATTTCAAAATGAAGTTCATACTGAAATAAAAAAATTACTTGCAGAAAACAAATCTCCGGATGATTTGCTGAAAAAAATAAAGCCGCTGGACGACTTGTTTATAATAAAAAACGCGTCGCCCGGCGGCTGTGCAGATCTTCTCGCAGTTACGTATATGTTGTATTTTTCGGGGTGGAAATGAGAGTAACAGCCATGACGGAACATCATGCAATCGTCCCGCCGCAAACGATAACACCATTATTATCGTAAAAAACGGCAGCCTGTCCGGGTGTAATAGCCCGCTGCGGTTCAATAAATTCACATTCCAGCATGTCGCCGCTCGCCTTCACGACACAATCGGCGGCTTTATGGCTGTAGCGCACCTTGCATTTTAGTGTGTCCG
>CAZJLW010000002.1:31968-48115 GCA_964546895.1 uncultured Eubacteriales bacterium
GTTCGCGTGACATATAGTTCACGCCCGTCACCGTAAAACTCTTTTCGTACAAGTCCGAATCGTCTCCTAAAACAACCTCGGCGTTCGCCACATTAATAGACTTTACGAACATGCGCTTGCCGAACGAAACACCAAGCCCCTTACGCTGACCGATCGTGTAATAACACACGCCCTTGTGCTGTCCGATAACGTTTCCGTTACTATCCACGAAGTTACCTGGGCGCGGCTCCGCGTCCGGCGAGCCGCTAATCGTACGCGATATGAATCCGCCGTAGTCGTTATCTGGTATGAAGCATATCTCCTGACTGTCGGGCTTGTCGGCGACCTTTAAGCCGATACGTGCCGCGATTGCGCGGATTTCGTCCTTACCGTATTCGCCGACCGGCATGAGTGTCCGCGCAAGCTGGTACTGCGTGAGGTTATATAACGCATACGTCTGATCCTTTTCGGCTGTTACGGATTTTTTTATGGCGTAGCGCTCCGTCGCGCTGTTGTATTCGATTTTTGCATAATGCCCTGTAGCGATATAGTCCGCGCCAAGCCCGACGGCTTTGTTCAGCAACGCTTCCCATTTTATGTACGCGTTACAGGCAATACACGGGTTAGGGGTTCTGCCGTTTAAATACTCGCTCACGAAGTAATCGACGACGCGGCTTTTGAAAACATCGCCGAAGTTAAGCACATAAAAAGGGATGCCGAGCATAGCCGCGACGCCTCGTGCGTCATAAACGGCGGAAATACCGCAGCATCCCTCGTTGTTTTCGTCGGTGTCGGTGCTTTCGTCCTGCCATAGTCGCATTGTAATACCGATTACGTCATAGCCCTGTTCCTTTAGCAAATAGGCGGCGACGGAGCTGTCGACGCCGCCCGACATACCTACGACGACTTTCTTCTTCATTTCTACAGCTCCTCGTCCTCGGTTTCGTCCTCATGTATATCATCTTTAGGCGGTTGTAACCCTTTGATTTCAATATGATTTTTCTGCGCGTAGTCCCACAGAGCGGCATGTATCGATTCCTCTGCAAGGCATGAGCAATGCTCCTTTACCTTCGGCAGACCGTCAAGCGCTTCCATTACGGCTTTGTTCGTAACCTCAAGCGCCTCCTGAATCGTCTTGCCCTTAACCATCTCTGTTGCCATGCTGCTCGTGGCGACTGCCGCGCCGCAGCCAAAGGTCTTAAACTTGGCATCCACGATATAATTATTTTCTATCTGCAAATAAACCTTCATAATATCGCCGCACTTTGCGTTGCCGACTGTGCCGACGCCGCTTGCGTTCTCTATTTCACCCACGTTGCGGGGGTTTGTGAAATGCTCCATTACCTTTTGACTATACATATTATCTATCCTCTCTCGTTAATTTAGCGTTATTTTGTGTTAGCGTTGTTTTAAAAAATCCTCATACAGCGGCGACATGTCGCGCAGCTTTTGTACAATCGTCGGAAGCTCCGACAGTATATAGTCGACCTCGTGTTCGGTATTATAAGCACCGAGCGACAGCCTGAGCGAGCCGTGGGCGATTTCATGCGGCAAGCCCATCGCTAGCAGTACATGCGACGGATCAAGCGAGCCGGACGTACAAGCCGAGCCACTCGACGCAAATATGCCCTTCATATCCAACAGCAGTAGCAGCGATTCGCCCTCGATAAACTGAAACGATATATTAACGTTACCGGGCAGGCGCTGTGTGCGGTGTCCATTAAGCTTAGTATGCGGTACAATTTTCAGAATACCGTCTATGAGCTTGTCACGCAGAACGGCTGTTTCTTCGGCTTCTCTGTACATATGCGCGGCGGCGATCTCGGCCGCTTTGCCAAGCCCGACTATGCCGGGTACGTTCTCAGTACCGGCGCGACGGTTGCGTTCCTGAGCGCCGCCGTGCATGAACGGCTTAAGCTTGACGCCCTTCCTGACGTAAAGCGCGCCGACACCCTTCGGCCCGTATATTTTATGAGCGGACAGCGACAGCAGGTCGATGTTCATAGCCTTAACATCGATCGGCACATGCCCGAAGGCTTGTACGGCGTCGGTGTGGAACAATACGCCGCTCTCCCGAGCAAGCTGACCGATTTCCGCAATCGGTTGCACCGAACCCACCTCGTTGTTGGCGAACATAACCGATATCAGTATCGTCTCCGGTTTTATTGCGCTTTTCACATCGGCGACGCTAACGATGCCGTATTCGTCGACCGGCAAGTAAGTTACTTCATAGCCCTTTTTCTCAAGATATGAGCAGGTATGCAAAACTGCATGATGCTCGATTTTTGTAGTGATAATGTGTTTTCCTTTGCCCGAAAGCATTTCGGCAACGCCTTTAATAGCCCAGTTGTCGGCCTCTGTACCGCCGGATGTGAAAAAAATTTCGGTCTCGTTCGCGCCGATGAGGTTGGCTACGCGTTCCCGCGCGGTCTCGACTGCGGTTCTGCTGCCGCGAGCTATCTCGTAAATACTGGACGGGTTGCCGTATTCGCCGCTCAAAAACGGCAGCATTGCCTCCAAAACCTCCGGTCGTACGCGGGTAGTCGCCGCATTATCAAAATATATTTTATCCATCATATTAACTCCTTTAGCTTTGATTTGTAATCCTCCACCAGTTCCGACAAGTATATCGAATCCAGAACCGTATTAATGCTCGTGTAAATCCGCTCCCAAACAGAACGCGTCGCGCACGCTTCGCAATTGGCCGTGCCGCACGGCGAGCTGCTCTCATTCTCGGACAGGCAGTCCACCGGGTACAGAGGCCCTTCCAATACGCGAAGGATATCACCGACGGATATTTCCGCCGGAGGCTTGTTCAAAATGTAACCGCCCTGAAAGCCCCTGATGCTCTTTACGATGCCCGCCTTTTTAAGCGGTGCAATAATTTGTTCCAAATAATATTCTGAAATACCTTGTCGTTTCGCTATATTTTTCAGCTTCGTGCAGTTTTCTTCATCGCTCGAAGCCAAGTCTATCAAGGCTCGTAAGCCGTAACGTCCCTTTGAGGATATCTTCATTCAACCACCTCGTTTTTAATCCCAAGTAATTTAATAGGAATTACATATTAAGAATATCACCGCTGCCTATTAATGTCAAGTAAATTACTCTGAATTTATAAGGCTTATTTATCTTATGAGCTTGGCATTTAAAACGTAACGGCTATCGTCTTTTTCGTTCGTACAAGTTGACAGCGTTAGTATCGTATCGCCCGCCGAAACCTCCACGCCAGTCTCATATTTTGATTTACTTTTCATTTTTTCAACAAGCCGTGTAAAATCCTCGTCGCCGTCAAATAATACCTGTATATAATAAAAATCCGTCCCGGTTTTATAAAACGCGAACACTTCCCACGTTTGCTGCTCGTAGAGTGTGTCGAACGTGATGAACCTGTGGTTCTGGTAGAACGTTTCGCTGTTGTAATATCTTAACGCGTGAAACATCGTATCGGCTTTCATGTTGTGACCGTAAAGGACGTAGTGCCTGTCGCCGCGAGAGATGTCATTTTCATAGTCCAGATAAATCGCGCCTTCCGGGCTTTTTTGCTTGTGTACGTTCCTGTCAAGATAAAAATTATTGTCGGCAGCTTGCACGACAGGATAGTCTACGGACGTGCCGTCGATTTTTAAATAGCCTACAATATCGTTGTTGTTATATTTTTCGATTAGCGCTTGGAGATGTGGAAAAATCATGGTATTATTTTCCGACGGGGTAGGTGTAGGTACGGCAGATTGAACCGAATCAAACGGGTGCTTTACGCCGGACAGTGAGTTAAGTAGCGCGTCATAATTATTTTCAAACGCCAGCTTGGTCGTAATCAACAGCGTAGCGATTATGCAAAGCAGTATTAATTTTAAATGTCGTCTCATACATTACCTCGAAGGTATTATTTTAAGGTTATTATTGTTATGGTTGTAAAAAATATACAGTGTTTAAAGCAGACGAAAACAGGAAAGGGGTTGAATCGGTTGGAGCAAAACAAGATGGAGCGCATGAAGCAGCTCGTAAAGAAGTTGGATGCGGCTTCATACGCGTATTATCAGACAGATTACGAAATCATGACGAACAAGGAATATGACGCGCTTTACGATGAGCTTGTGGAGTTGGAAAGCAAAACGGGCATCATACTATCAAACAGCCCGACGCAAAAGGTTGGGCATACGGTTTTAAGCTCATTACAGAAGGTGCAGCACGAATATCCGATGCTGTCGTTGGACAAAACTAAAGAACCTACGAAGTTGGCTGTGTTTTTAGGAGACAACGCCGGAATTTTATCGTGGAAGCTTGACGGGTTGATGATCGTTTTAACATACAAAAACGGAGAACTGACGCAAGCCGTAACGCGGGGAAGCGGTGTAGTAGGGGAAGATATAACGCACAACGCTATGTTTTTTAAGAACATACCTCGGAAGATAACGTTTATGGGCGAGCTGATGGTCAGGGGCGAAGCCGTCATATCGTATTCGGACTTCAACAAAATAAACGAGCAGCTACCGCCGGGAGAGGCGTACAAGAATCCGCGTAACCTTTGCAGCGGGACAGTACGACAGTTGAATAGTGAGGTTTCGGCTAAGCGTAGTGTTAATTATTTTGTGTTTAATCTCGTAAAGGGAGAAGGTATGCCGGAGTTTACGCTAAAGAGCGAGGGGTTAGCGTGGCTTGCTGAGCTTGGCTTTGATACGGTTGAGTTTAAAAAAGTAACGGCTCAGACGGTTGAGGAAGCGATGCGCAACTACGAGAAACGCGTCGCGCTGCACGATTTCGCGACGGACGGGCTTGTGCTGACGTATGATGATATCGCCTATAGCAATTCGCTGGGCGCAACATCGAAGTTCCCGCGCGACTCAATAGCGTTTAAGTGGGCAGACGACGTAGCCGAGACAAAAATAACGGAAGTTCAGTGGAACACGTCTCGCACCGGTTTGATTAACCCCGTGGCGGTTTTTGAAGACGTGGAGCTTGAAGGAACGACTGTGAACCGTGCAAGCTTGCATAATGTTAGTGTTTTGAGGAATCTCGCGATAGGTATAGGTGATGTCGTTACCGTCTACAAGGCGAACATGATAATTCCACAAATATCGGAGAACCTCACGCGCAGCAATACATTGGAGATACCGAAAAAATGTCCCGTTTGCAGCTACGATACGGAGATTGTTAAAAATATTGAAGGCGAAGCGCTGTACTGCACGAATCCCAACTGCAAGGCGCAGCTAATACGCTCGCTTACGCATTTTACATCGCGCGACGCAATGAATGTCGAGGGGCTGTCTGTCAATACGTTAGAGAAGTTTGTGGAAAAGGGATTTATCGGTGACTATACGGATATTTACGAGCTTGAAAAACACAAGCAAGATATATGCGAGATGGAAGGCTTCGGCGAAAAATCCTGCGCGAATCTGCTCGCGGCTGTTGAAGCTTCAAAAAACACGAATTTAGTACGGTTCATCTACGCACTCGGAATAAATCAAGTCGGCTTAAGTAACGCAAAGCTGCTGTGTAAGCATTTTAACTATGACCTGACCGCTATAATGAACGCAGATATCCCAGATTTTATTGTAATCGAAGGATTCGGCGATGTCATTTCCGAAGCTGTTTACAAGTATTTCAGAAATGAAAAAAACCTCGCGCTCATAGAGAAGGCGAGGGGATTTCTGACCTTTGCCGAGCCGCCGAAGCCGGCGCAGCCAGAAGCAGTAGATGACGCGATCGATGGTAAACGTGGAATAAGCGGGTTGACATTCGTTATAACCGGAGACGTTGAGCATTACAAAAACAGAAACGAGCTAAAGGATTTCATAGAAAGCAAGGGCGGGAAAACAACGGGCAGTGTTACGAAAAAAACGTCATACCTAATCAACAACGACGTTAACTCTACCTCGTCAAAAAACACGACAGCAAAAACTCTTGGCATACCGATAATAAGCGAGCAGGAGTTTATAGAAATGTTTGTCGAATAGTATATTTTTTTAGCAACCAAAAAGGGTTGCTTTTTTTTATGAAAATTATTAAGATTGGCTTGTACAAAAGCTTGAATAACGAGTAAATACGGGAGGTTTACGAATGGATATTGCTGCAAAATGCAAGAATCGTACGTTAACGATAAAAATCGCGGGTGAAATAGATCACCACACGTCGATTGATTTGAAGGAAAAATGCGACAAGGAATATATCAACAGCAACGCGAAGCATATTATATTTGATTTTTCGGACGTAGGGTTTATGGACAGCTCGGGCATCGGCATGATAATCGGCAGGTTCAAAAACGCCGAGAAGCAGGGCGGGCGTGTGGTAGTAGCGCATATGAACGCGGAGCTGACGCGGATTTTTAATATATCGGGACTGCAACGGATTATTAGTGCGTACGATACGGTAGAGGAAGCTGAACGGGGGCTGGGGATATGAAATTCGACAACGAAATAAAAATAATAATGGACAGCAAATCCCAGAACGAGGCGTTCGCGCGGATAGCGGCGGCAGGGTTTATCTCTCAGCTTGACCCGACGCTTGGCGAGCTGACGGATATAAAGACTGCTGTAAGCGAAGCCGTGACGAACGCGATTATTCACGGCTACGATGGTAAGCCGGGGAAAATTTACATGGAGTTCAAAATGACCGGGGATACGGTTTACATAGAAGTGAAGGATGAAGGCTCAGGAATAGATGACATAGAGCAGGCCAGAACGCCGCTGTACACATCAAAGCCGGAGGCCGAACGCTCGGGCATGGGCTTTACGGTTATGGAGACGTTTATGGATGGGATAGAGGTAACATCGGAAAAGGGCAAGTACACTAAGGTTGTCATGTGGAAAAAAATAGCCCGCTCATAGGCGAAAAGGAGCTGGGTATGGACAGAACACACGAACTGATACAGCTAGCGCAAAGCGGCAGCAAAGAAGCCGAAGAAATGATAATAAGAGAAAATGTAGGGCTGATATGGAGTGTAGTCCGAAAATTTTCGAACCGGGGCTATGAGCCTGAGGACTTATTTCAGATCGGCTCAATAGGACTGCTGAAATGCATAAGCAAATTCGACTTGTCGTACGACGTCAAGTTTTCCACATACGCCGTGCCGATGATTATGGGCGAAATAAAGCGGTTTTTGCGGGACGACGGGTTGATTAAGGTCTCGCGGCCATTAAAGGAGCTTGCGCTCAAGGCGAAATACGCGTCGGAGGCATTTATGAAGAAGAACTTCCGCCATCCGACGATAACGGAGCTGTCAAGCGAGCTGAATATAGATTCTGAGGAGCTTATTATGGCGATGGACGCAGCGTCTGAGGTAGAATCTCTTTATTCGACGATTCACCAAGGCGACGGAGCGCCCATATATTTAATAGACAAGCTAGAAATGGAAGAATCAACTGATGGTAATCTCGTAGATATCATTACTCTTAAGGAAGCTATTAGCAGGCTGAATCCAAAGGAGCGCCAGATAATAATGATGAGATATTTCTATGATAAAACACAAACCGAAGTCGCTAAGGAAATCGGTGTTTCACAAGTACAGGTTTCACGTATAGAGAAGAAGGTTTTAAGTTCTATACGCGAAAGCCTGTGTGAAGCTTAGTTGGAAATTTATATGGTAAATTATTCGCAAAATTACTCTTTTGCGAATAGATAGTCATATATCTCAGCCGCCCCTACTGCCTGTTGAAACATCGGTTTTAAGCTATCCATAAGCTTTGATTCAATACTTTCTATTATAGAGAGTTTAGGTTTTGTTTCGGGATGCTTAGCTAAAAAAAGCGTACAGCAGTCGTCGTACGGTCTGATCGATATTTCGAATGTGCCGAGGCTTTTTGCTACGTCGACGATCTCCTGCTTATCCATACCGGCCAGCGGTCTGATGATAGGAAGCTTTGCTGCTGTGCTTATTGCCGCTAAGCTCGTTAACGTCTGGCTGGCTACTTGGCCGATTGCGTCCCCGGTTATTAAACACTGACATTTTTCATTTTGGGCAATGCTTTCAGCAATGTAAAGCATTGCTCTTTTTATTATGGTCGTAAGCTTCTCTGGCGGCACATGCTCCTTCAGAAACACCTGCACGTCCGTAAAAGGCACTACGTACAGCTTTATACCGCCGGTATATTTGCTCAGCGTCTTAGCTAAATCGCATACCTTATCCTTCGCGCGCTCCGACGTGTACGGCGGCGAATGGAAGTACACTGCTGTTATTTGTACGCCTCTTTTTGCGCACAGAAAACCCGCTACGGGACTGTCGATTCCACCGGATAGCAGTAGCAACCCGTTCCCTGATGATCCGTACGGCAGACCGCCGATTCCGCGTACAACCGTGCTGGAATCATAAATGAAGCCAAATTTTCGGATTTCTACGAAAAGCGTAACCTGCGGGTTTCGGACATCAACACAGGTGTTCGGCAAGTTTTCTAGGATAAACCCGCCGATATCAGCCGAAACTGCCCCAGACTGTATCGGATATCGCTTGTCTATGCGCTTCGTCTCGACCTTGAACGTGAACGAACTATTCGCAAAATTCTGCGCGCTTACCTCTTTCATATAATTCAGCGCAGTTTCTCTTAGTCTTTCTATTTCCATTTCGTCGAACATAATGCACGGGCAGAAATACGCAAGGCCGATAATGTTCTGTATTCTCGGCAGTATCTCGTCTGCATCTGCGTCGCCGCTCGTCGATTCTATTAAAATACGACCCTCAGATTTTTTTACGATTATATCCGTGAAGTCCCGTAAATTATTTCTTATCGTCTTTATTAGCTTGTCCTCAAAAATATATTTGTTATCGCCCCGCAGAGCTATTTCGCTGTATTTTACAATTATTGCGCGTTTTAGATTCATTTGCGACTGGCCGCCCCTTTCATTAATATTTTGCATTATAGCACTACTAACCCGCCATTGAACAGCCCCGTTAACGTATATATAACAAAATATAGTCAATAATAAACAGTATAACTAACGGCTCCGTCCGTACAAAAATGGAGATGATTTTATGAACGGCACGCAAAAAAGTAAAAGCTGCACAAATTATAAGTCTATTGAGAACGGATTCGGCGCGTTTTACAGAAACTCGCAAGCCGCCAATTGCAAAAGCTGCGTTTATTTTTCGTCTAGGAATTGCGGCATGGATGCAGCAGACAGTATTGAGCCGGACTTGGAAATTTTTTATTAATAGCGCTTCCTATTAGTGGAAACATTATGTTATAATCAGGCAAAATGATTTCACAATAAGAGGGGGAAATTACTATGGTCAAGATTGTTGTAGACGGAGCGTGTGAGGTTTCCAACGAGGTTGCCCAAAAATACGATTTGCACTGCGAAAAGGTGCCATTGACTATTAACCTTGACGGCAAGGAATATATAGAGGGCGAGGATATAGACAGTTACCTAGAGGCTTCGGAAAAAAGCAGTTCAATCCCCAAAACCGGCGCGCCCTCCCCTGAGAGCTTTTTGGAAGCGTTTAAGGGTGAAGAGAGTGTATTCGCCGTAACTATTACGTCCAAACTTAGCGGTACTTATAACAGTGCGCTGCTTGCTAAGCAGATGTATCTGGATGAAATCGGTCAGAAGTTTATTCATGTATTTGACAGTCTCAGCGCGTCAGTCGGCGAAACGCTTATCGCCCTAAAAATAAACGAGCTGGCTAAAAACAGTATGTCTAATAACGAGATCGCCGAGCAAGTCGGTAAGTTTGTTAAAGATTTGAAAACGTATTTTATATTAGAGAATTTTAACTCTCTTGTTAAAACCGGGCGTATGAACGGTTATATTGCTAAAATCGCTTCCGTGTTGTCGATAAAGGCTATCTGCTGCGCTAAAGAAGGCTCAATTGAGCTATCGGATAAAGCGCGCGGTTATAACAGAGCGGTTCAGAAGCTCGTCGACCTCATGCTTAAGGAAGGCGACAATTTTGAGAATAGAATAATTGGGATAACGCACGTAAAGGCGCTCGACCGCGCGCTGATGATTAAAGAAGAAATCATGAAGCGCGTTAAGTTTAAGGATATAATCATTATGGAAATGGGGCATTTGTGTACGACATATGCCAACCGTAACGGAGTTATCGTCTGCTTTTAACGATTTTAGAAATGGCCATAACAGGGTTAGTTCCACCCGGTTATGGCCATTTTTATTACAGCTCGTTGCGATCAACCCAATCCTTCGCCCGTTTTACACCGTCCAGCGTCGGGATTGTAACCTGAGAATCGTTTAATTTTTCCTTTTCATCTAATACAGCATATGTTTCATATTTTTGTATGTGGGGAGGTTTATTTTTCCCAGAAATTGGCTTTTCGTTATAACCCATATTATCATTCCTTAACATTTTTTTGATATCAATCATATTATTAATTATAATAAGTGATAATATACTGCTGTTTTGGATATTCGCTTCGCGGCAGCGGGCAATAATTTTGAACTTGACAGTAAGCGCTTTAGCCGTTATAATTTACTCAATGCGGCGCCATAGCCAAGTGGTAAGGCAGAGGTCTGCAAAACCTCTATTCGCGAGTTCAAATCTCACTGGCGCCTTATAGAAAAACCCCTACGAATTTGATTCGTGGGGGTTTTTGTTATCTGCCGGTGATTATACTGATAACATATTTGTTATACAAACACAATCTCCAACCTATTACTCCTATTCTTCTTAGCCTCCGACAGCGCTCCAATCGAAGCATCTAAAAACTCGCGTATGTTATAATCCCCAACATCCCTGACAGCCGCGCCGACAGAACAGCTCAGTTTTTTATTGCACCCGATAGTTGAAAAATCGAACCCGTTTATCTTGTCTGCCAAGTCCTGATGAACCGCGCGTACGGCGTCGACATCGTTAATGAAGTATGCAATGAATTCATCGCCATGAATGCGTCCGGCAGCGTGTTTATCATTATGCTTCGCAACACATTCCACAAACGCCTCGTAAAAAAACAGAATAACCCGGTCCCCAACCTCGTACCCATACTCGTCATTAACACTCTTAAAATGATCCAAGTCCAGCCGCATAACGCAAGCCTTTTTCCCGCCGACATTTCCGTACATCGCCAAAATATCCCGCGCCTTCTCCAGAAACATCTCCGTATTCGGCATATTCCTCTTAATCTCGTTTACGTTCGTGTCGGACATTTTAGTCAAATCTATCTCCTTATTCATATCAAAGCCCTCTCTCTCCAAAATATTTATAAGCCTGTCAATCTGCATTTTCTTAAGCAAACGAACGTTAAGCTGCTCGTGAGCTTCGATTCGCTTGCCTTTGAGCATGTTTAAAAACAACTCCCCGTTAACAGGCGACTCCAAAACTTCCTTTATCTCCTTCAACGAGAAGTCCAGAAATTTCAGAATCACAATCCAATGCAGCTGCTTCGACTGCTCTTCGCTGTAAATACGATAACCCGTCGCCTTATCTATAAGGTGCGGCTTGAGCAGTCCGATGTCGTCGTAATGCCGTAACATTTTTGTCGTTACGTTGTTCTTTTCTGCGAATTCGCTGATTTTCAAAATCACCACTCCCTAACATATAATTCCGGCCGGAACTTTAATGTAATACAACTATAAACCCTACCGTTATGTTAAAGTCAACAAAAATTTTGAACATTTATAAAAAAAATAGGGCTGATATAGCCTGTACCCAGACTGTATCAACCCTGTGGGAAATCAATTACATTTTCGGAATAATATTATAGTAATCCTTAACAGACGCGTCTCTCATGCAAGCTTCGATAATCTGCCTGCCAAGCGGAAGCATGTCATTTGTAAGGTACTGCTTAAGTTCTTCTTTGAAGAAGTCTGTAAGCATCTTAGCACCGGCGTCGTAGCCCTCGTTGCCGACTTCTGGCTGGTAGTTAACCTGCAAGAAGCCCTTCGGGATAACTGTGCCGTCGATCTTGATAGATTCAAGCGAGTAACCAAGAATCGGACAACGTGATTCCATAAGCTGCTCATCGCGGAACTTCGCGCCGCCGCGGCGTGACAGGTATTCTCTAGCAGCCCACTGACCGGAGAAGCCGACCTTGTAAGCACCGATGTACTGATTCGGTATAAGAATATAGCGTGTAGCCGTAGTCTTAATGAACTGGTTAAGCAGTAAGTTCGCCTGGTCGACCTTTTTACCAGTGGCGAACGGCCAATACGAGCCGACGCCCTCACTCTGCATTCCTGATGAATCTACAATACTCGGGTTATCATGACCGCGCGGGGCGGCAAGTCTCCACAGCCAAGCAAGCGCCGGCGGTAAAACGTGGAACAAGCCAACGATACCGTAGTTCGGCTTTTCCTTCGTTGTCGGAGGCGTCCTAATACCGAAGCTTCTGATATCGACCTCAACGGCGCCGTCCACGTGGTTATGCACGAACGTACGCGGCAGAATAACTCTGGGGTTCGGACACGGCTTTGTAGGAGTATCCATTATCGGCTCCCACAGCAAGCAAGTCGAACCGGGCGCGCCTTGCATATTTAAGAACACAAGCGGCTTTTTCGGGTGAATCGTAATTTTTTCGGTATCGGGATCAGTGCCGTATTCCGTAATGTGATTAACACGCAGGAACCAGCCGTCCTCGGCATCCGCAACAACGAGCTTATTGCTGTCGTTTTGCAGCGACGGGTGACTGAGCGCCATGTCGTCAGTAACGGGATGCAGCTCGGACGAATCCGTTATGTTCAGCAGATATTCTTCGCCGTTAATAATATTTTTACCAAGCAGCAGACGTCCGTCGCGCTGACGGTGGAACTGCTCGATCATTTCGCTCTTACCGCCGCCGCTTGCGCCCTCGTGCATAATCGTGAGAGTCATTTCGTACGGCGTAATGATTCTGACGGTCGAAGCATGGAGTGTTACCCACTTTTCCTGTTCGCCGACGTTAAGCAGCACGCCATAAATTCCCTTTTTGGCGCTCGGTCCCGGATACAGGTTAAACGAGAATACCTCGTGCATGTCGTAAAGACGGTTGTGAACTACGACCTGCTTTCCTTCGTAGTACAGATGTCTAAACGGCGGTGCAACATAAACGATAGCCTTCGGTTTAAAGAAATTCGGAATCTTTTCCTTCGGAATAAAGCCCTGCAAATCTGCAAGCGCCGTCGCAAAGAACGCCGCATTAGCCGGGATAACAAGTAACGAATGGTAGCCAAGCCCCATGTCGCCGTTACCGGAAAGGAACGGCATACAAATCAAGTCGCCCTGCTTTTTGAGCCAGTCAAACGTTTCGAGACGGATGTCATCAAAAGGCATACCGAAGCGTTCCTCATGAGTAACCTTGTCCGTCGGAAGATCGTCGGCGATGACCATGCTTTCCGGGTCGCGTCTTCTCATATAGATGTCGTCGTAGTTTACGACGATACCGTTTTTACATCTGACGACATTGGCCTCGCGGACGGCACCCTTGCCCTTTACGTCAAACATAACGTCGTACGTAGGGCTGTCCTTCCCGCCTGTAGACATCTCCATCATTTCTTCGCGTGACTGCGGGATTATAATATTTACATGCTCATCTTTAATGATTTCTTTGAGCTGTGCCGGCAATACCATTTTGTTCATTATTAACTTGTTTTCTGCCAATTTCTCCAACATATTACCTCCTTATAAATATTTCATTAATTCTACCAAAGTTTTGAAAATAACTCAACAATTTTTCAAAAAAAGAACCCGGTATTCAGGGGGGGATTGAATGCCGGGTTTTGAGGGGGGATATTAAATTGTCCTTAAAAAAAATTAAGGCTTTACAACCGTGAACCCAACTTCGTAGGAAGCTTGCTTCCCGGTTGCTATAATATAATATTTACCATTTCTAAAAGTAATTATACATGAATGTAAAAATAATTTTTAGATTTCCGCGATAAGCTCGACTTCCGTCGTAAAATCAAGCGGAAGCGCGTTAGTCCCGACAGCGCTGCGAGTATGCTTTCCGGCTTCGCCGAACACCTCGACCATCAGCTCCGACGCTCCGTTAACAACAGCCGGTTGCGCCGAAAAATCATTCGCACACGCAACAAAGCCCTTCAAATGAACTATCTGCTTTATTCTGTCCAAATCACCGACGGCTGCTTTCATCTGTGCGATGAGGTTGATTCCGCACGCCCTCGCGGATTTGTAGCCGTCATCCACGGTGCGCTCTACCCCGACTTTGCCGGAATAAAGCTGCTCGCCGTTAATAACCGGCCCCTGCCCCGATATGTACAGCATGTTTCCCACGATTTTATAAGGTACATAAGCCGCAACAGGTGTCGGCGGTGTCGGGAGTGTTATTCCCAGCTTTGTCAATTTTTCTTCAATAATCATTTAATTTCCATCCTCTCGAAAAATTATAAAATATTTGCATATTTTTTCAGTCCGTGATATTATAGCACCATAAACCGCTAGGGGTGCTGATTATTAAATCGGCTGAGAGATTACCCTTTGAACCTGATCTGGATAATACCGGCGAAGGAAAGCTGCATATTTAGTATATTTATGCCCCCCATCGGTTGATTTATTATTTTAGGGAGGCTATTTTTATGCGTTCTTTTTCTGTCAAGGCGGTCACCTACTCCGCTATCTGCATAGCGTTGTCCGTTGTGCTGTCTAATGTAAAGATTTTCCACATGCCCCAGGGCGGCAGCGTTACGGCGTGCAGTATGTTTTTTATTGCCGTGTGCGGCTACTGGTTCGGCCCTGTCGTCGGTATAACGGCAGGTGTCGCACGTGGCTTGCTTGAGCTCGCAATCAATCCTTACGTCGTACACCCCGCTCAGCTTCTGCTGGATTATCCGCTGGCTTTTGGAATAATCGGCGTGTCCGGCTTCTTCGCCAAAAGCCGTTACGGTCTGCAAATCGGCTACACCGTCGGTGCGCTTGGCCGCTTTTTCATGAGCTTCCTTTCGGGCTTCATATTTTTTGCGCAATACGCTCCCGAAGGGCAAAATGTCATTGTGTATTCATTCGTTTACAACATTTCCTACATACTGCCCGAAATAATCGCAACACTCATAATCATTTCTATCCCGGTCGTAACTCACGTTATCGGCAGGGTCAACCCGCGGTGGCAATAAGCCACCGCTTTTTTTGCGGCAGTTATTCTGCCGTTTCTCCGAGCTTCTTCGTCTGGTCGTACGTAATCAACGTGTCCATAATCTCATCCAAATCTCCGTCAAGTATTATCTCCAGCCGGTGCAGCGTAAGCCCCACACGGTGATCCGTAACGCGCCCCTGCGGGTAGTTGTACGTACGTATGCGCTCACTGCGGTCGCCCGTACCGACTTGGCTCCTGCGCTCCGCACTGACCTCGGCGTGCTGCTTCGCCTGTTCGAGATCAAAAAGCTTCGCGCGCAAAACCTTTAGCGCCTTGTCTTTGTTTTTGAGCTGTGACTTTTCATCTTGGCACGAAATCACAATCCCCGTCGGCATGTGCGTAACGCGCACGGCCGAGTCCGTTGTGTTAACGCTCTGGCCGCCGTTGCCCGACGAACGGAACACATCGATACGGACATCGTTCATGTTTATTTCGACGTCGACTTCCTCGGCTTCAGGCAGAACAGCTACAGTAACGGTACTTGTGTGGATTCGTCCGCCGGATTCCGTTACGGGTATGCGCTGAACTCTGTGTACGCCGCTCTCGTACTTCAACCGCGAGTACGCGCCCTTACCCTGTATCATAAAAACTACTTCTTTAAACCCGCCAATATCGCTTTCATTCATACTAAGTATTTCAGTTTTAAACCGTCTTTTTTCCGCGTACATTGTGTACATTCTATACAGAACACCCGCAAACAGCGCGGCCTCGTCACCGCCAGCGCCACCGCGTATCTCGACGATAACGTTCTTTTCGTCGTTAGGATCCTTTGGTAACAGCAGCACCTTCATTTCGTCCTTCGTAACCTCGAGCTGCTCGTTCAACTCCTTCAACTCGTCCTTCGCCAACTGCTGCATATCCTCGTCACCCGATTCTAGCAGCTCCTTAGCATCAGCTATCGCACCGTTAATTTGCTTATAAGCCCTGTACTTCTCAACGATCTCCGAGAGCGAGCTGTGTTCCTTCATTAATTCCCGCCATGTGGCCTGCTCCGCGATAACCGCCGGATCGTTCACCTTGTGCGATAACTGTTCAAACTTCGTTTCTATTTCATCAAGCCTGTCAAACATACTTGCCTCCCTGTCATATCCCGCCGTAAACAACCCTGTCAATCCCGGCGAAATCCCTGATTGTATCAATATTTTTAAAGCCGCAGCTAC
>CAZJLW010000002.1:48215-56656 GCA_964546895.1 uncultured Eubacteriales bacterium
CTGTCAATCCCGGCGAAATCCCTGATTGTATCAATATTTTTAAAGCCGCAGCTACTTAATATCGCCGCAACCTGTTCATGCTGCCCGAAGCCGACTTCAAAATAAAGCCGCCCTCCCGCGTTCAAAAACTCCGGCGCGCACGCCGTAATGCGTTCATAGAAATCAAGCCCGCTCACACCGCCGTCAAGCGCAAGATGCGGTTCGTAAAGCTTGACGTTTGGTTGTAGTGTGTCAATGTCGTCTGTTTTTATATAAGGCGGATTCGAAGCGATAACGTCGAACCGCTCACCCGCCGCAAGCCCGTCAAATAAATCGCTGATAACAACATTCACCCTGCCGTCAACGCCGTTCTTAACAGCGTTTCGCCGCGCAACATCAGCAGCCCCAGCGTTTATATCCGCAGCCGTAACCACCGCGCCTTTACAAAACGCCGCAACAGAAACCGCAACACAGCCCGATCCCGTACACATATCCAAAACTCTTTCGCGCCCCGTCTCGTTAACAAACGCTATAACGGCACCGGCAAGCGTCTCAGTATCGGGTCGCGGAATGAGTGTTCGTTCATCAACATACAGCTCCATTCCCATAAACTCACATGTATTTAAAATATATTGCGTAGGCATATGCCCCGCGCGATGCTTGATAAGCTCCGCAAAACTCAAGACGGCCTCGCTTCCCAGCTGTGTTTCCCCATGTGCAAGCAAAGCTTCCTTCGGCAAGCCCGTCACATGCGACATAATCAACAGCGCGTCCAAACCCGCCGACTCAACGCCGCTCGCTTTTAACTTATGACGCGCGTCCCGCAACAGCTCCGCCACGCTTGTACCGTTTTGCATTTTAATCCTCCAGTACACATTTGAGCGCCGCTATCGCAACCTCTATCTGAGCGTCGTCAGGCTCGGCGGTCGTTATTTTTTGTAGGCTCATGCCAGGATAGCTTACTATGCTGACCAGCACCGACTTCGACATACCCGCCCATTTTATAACCTCGTACGAAACCCCCGCGACAAACGGAATCAATACTATTCTTGACAAAAAACGCAGCCAAATATCATTTGTCCTGACAAATGTGAAAAAAATCATGCTGATAATCATAACAATAAGTAAAAAGCTCGTGCCGCAGCGCTTATGTAAGCGTGAATACGCCTTAACGTTCTCAACAGACAGCTCACCGCCGTTTTCAATGCAGTTAATCGTTTTATGCTCCGCGCCGTGGTATTGAAACACTCGCTGAATATCCTTCATTCTTGATACGAGCAGCAGATACGCCAGAAAAATCAAAATACGTACAATACCCTCGATAATGCCGATAGTCCACGCCTTAAGCGCGAACAACTGCGTTAGCATACTGCCTATCCACACCGGCAGCACCGTGAAAAGCCCCAGAGCGAGAACAATCCCGACCGCAACGCTGAAATATATTATTGCATCGTTTAGCTTATCACCCAGCAGCTTAGTCAAAAACTGTTCAAACTTCGATGGCTCGCCGTCCTCGAGCAAATCCTCACCTGCTATTTCAGCAGATTGCGTCATGGTTTTCATACCGATAACGAGCGAATCTATAAACGCTATAATCCCGCGCACTACCGGCAGCTTCAAGAACCAATTCCTTCTTTTGCCTACAGCTTTCTTTACAACCTCAATATCATTATCAGGCTTGCGTACGGCCATAGCATACATGTCCTTGCCACGCATAAGCACGCCCTCTATTACAGCCTGACCGCCGATGGCGTTCAGCTTTGTTGCATCATTTTGCTTCATAACAGCCTACCCTTCTGTACATTTCTTCGAACAGCGCCCTGTCGCAGAGCAACGTGCCTTCCCTAGAAACAGAACCGGCCGCGCAAGCCACACCGCATTTCAAAATATCCGCCGTCGGCAAATTTTTCTCAAGCGCGTAGCACATACCCGCCACCATCGAATCACCGGCACCCTGCTGCCCTTTGACGTCCACGTCCGGAGCGGGCGCGAAAAACGCCTCGTCCCTGCTGACGAGCATAGCCCCGTCCGCTCCCATCGACACCAGCACAATCTCTACCCCGCCGTCGATAATTTTTCTCGCGGTGGCGATTATGTCGCTGTGGCTGTTCGTCTTTAACCCGAACGCGTTTTGCAATTCGAACAGGTTAGGCTTTATCGCGTATGGCTTAGCCTTAACCGCCTCCGACAGAAGCGCGCCGTCCGCGTCCACGATAACCCTATGCCCGCGCAAAAGCTCCGTCAGCTTGCGATAAATATCGACACCGATTCCCGCCGGAGCGCTGCCGCTCATGACATAAATATTGCTCGCGTTACCAGCCGTCCGGGATATCTTTTCAATGAGCGCCGACACGTAAGCTTCACCCACGAAACCGCCCCGCTCGTTTATTTCCGTCATTGTTTTCGTTTTATTTTCGAACAGCTTTATATTCGTGCGTACCTCTCCGTCTACGCTGACAAAATCATACGGGACTGCGCACGCGTCAAGCCGATTAGTTATCAGTTCGCCGTTGGCTGAGAAGTTGAAACCCAGGCTCAGCGTCTCGACACCCAGTTCATTTAAGACTATGCTTACATTAATCCCCTTACCCGCCGCGTCCGTCCGTTTCTCCAGCACCTTGTTCAGCCCGCCGTACGTGAAAGTATCGATAACAAGGCTTTTGTCAATACACGGATTGAGTGTTATTGTAATAACCATAAAAATCCCCTTTATATAGTTATAGAGCATAATATAGTTCTATGGCTTCTTTAAGATTGTCCAATGCTTCTTCAATTGTTTTACCCTGCGAAGCAACACCATTTTCAATGCATTTAGCCACATACCAATTTTCTTCTTTCAGAATAGCCACTGTGCATTTAATGCTCATACTGGCTGCTCCTTCACTTTGTGTGTACATTTTCTTTTGAAATTATAATGTATATTTTGCAAAAATTCAACGATAACACTCAACCAAAGTCATGTCGGTTACCGCAATCACTTCCTAATTCTTCAAATAAACAAATAATAGCTTCTATTTTCATGAAGCATTCCTCATCATCAAGGTTATCGTCTTCTAGGATAATCTTTATTCTATTCAGCAACTTATAGCATTCTATTTCAACAATGTCCTTTATATCTGATTTCATGTTTGGAAAAACAACGTTTACTTCCTGTTTTTCTAGTATATTAGTAAGAATTTCTTTGTATAGTTCCATCTTAATCACCTCAGACTAAATTATAGCGATATTTTCGCTAAATATCAATAGCGATATTCTCGCTAACTTATACTTGCAGTGAGGTGATAAAATGTATCGAAGAATAAGGGATTTGAGAGAAGATAAAGACATGACACAAACCCAAATAGCTAAATTATTAAATTGCAGCCAACGCATATACAGTAATTATGAACGCGGCGAGGTAGATATACCGACACAAATTATTAAAAAGCTGGCTCTTATTCACGAAACAAGCAGTGATTACTTACTTGAACTTACAGATAATAAAGCGCCATATGAACGCAAGTGTACACACCTAACTTAACTTTATCTTGCATCGAATCACATGACTGCCATTTCATTTCTATACTCACACATACTGCTGATGATACACAAGGCAATCCATATTACTTACAAAACCCGCCGCCTTAAGCACCGTTTCCGCACCCTCAGGATACTGCTTTACCGTTATGCGTTTAACTGTCGGAAAAATACGCCGCTGGTTGTATTCGGAAACGAACGTACACACAACAGCGGCTAATACAGCTTCGGTTAACCCAGCTTCGTCAAAAACCCTCAGTATGCGCCCTTTCTGTTCGAAAACCACGACAGGCAACCCCGCCTTCAGTGCTACCGCCGTACCGGGCAGCCGCATAAACGCCCTGCCACTTAAATGAGCAAGCTTCTTTCCCCAAAGCTGCGCCGGGTCAGTTGCGGACAGCCAGACGATGTCGTCCCGCGGCTGTTCTAGCGCCAGCATGACAGAAGCGAAGTCACGCTCCCGAATAAACTGCGCGCCCGGCAAGCCCTCGATAAAATAACCGCGCCGCGCACGCCCCGTGTACTCCCATAGGCTAAGCATCTCCAGCGCCGTCGCCCACGGCAGTTCGGTAACAGTGTCGCGACAAACGATTACCGCGCGGTCGAACTCACGCTCCAAAGCTGCTTCGACTGACAGTTCACGCAAAGGTCGTGTTATCTCCCAACGCCCCGACGTCAATATTTTTACACGAGCGTTGACGCGTTGTCGTGCAGTGGCACTGTTTATTTTCTCCTGATCGTCGCGGTAACGAATCGGTGTGAAGCTGTCGGCGTGAATCAAGCCTTTCTCTGCTAGAGATAATAATGTATTCGTTAATTCTTCACCCGGAAGCAAACCCGACAGCCCGCTGACAAAGCTCGCCCCGCGTTTCGCCAAGGGTTCGTATACCGACCGTTCGCTCTCGTTAAGCTGTTCAAGGTTAACGGCGGGCTCGTTATCCCAGTCAATATCTTCATATAAATGAAAGCTTATCTGGGACGCATCCAGCCGCCAAAAAATCTCCCCTTGCGAAAGCAACGTATCTAGCAACGCCGGACGAAAACCAGTCACGCGCGTAGGGAGAATTATTTCCTCCCAGACATTTGGCGGATTCGCCTGACCGATAAGTGCCAGTAACGCCGCCCGTAACTGCTCGGCAGACGGTGCGGCGACGCGTACGCGGCTCGCCATAAGCGACGCGTATCGCTCGGGCGGCAGCGTTTTTATTTGATTTCTGCGGCTCTTGACCGTTTCACGCCGCGCCCGGTCGTAGAGCTGCGCGTGGTAATACATTTCCCCGTCGAACGTCAGCTCCTTGCGTCCGCACAACTCCATCAAAACAGCAAGCGCAGCTTCCGTCGTCCAGAAATAACGCTCCGCAACCATTTCCGGCGTGTGCCCGCCACGATAGCGCAGTAACCGCCGTACTATTTGTTCCCGTGCCGCGGAGTCGCCCTGCTCAAGCGCCGCAGCGTAAAGTTCCTTTTGCTCGGCTGCGATCCATAACCCCGGCTCGATGTATTCAACCCGCCCCTGCCTTGCCAATGCAGTCAGCCATTCTACAGGCGCATCCAACTCGCCGTAAACCAAGTCCCCTTCAATCATAAGCAGCGAATGCAGCGCGGCGGCGTTTTCGGGATTACGCGCGCGCTCTGAAACCTTTTGCAGCTGTTCGGGTGACGGCGGCAGCATTTCAAGCTCCGAAAGCTCATTTTCTGCCGACTTCCTCGTACCGGATGTAGTTGTATAGTAATCGTACATAAACGACGCTTCTACCTTGCGCCGAAACGGAAGCGACATCGGTGACGGCTCGTCTATAAATATTTCGCGTATTTGTATCTCGCCCGATTTTATTCCGTTTAAGACGTACTCCAAGCCCTGCAAGTCCCAGTAATCGTCAAGGCACTCGCGCTTCGTCTCGCGGATAAGCGGGTGATTTCTGTGTTTCGCGATTGAATCCAGCATTTCCGCGCTGCGCAGCCGTTGAAACCACAATGGTTGCCGCTTCCCGCGGCTTATACCCAGCATCAGCGCCCGGAACGCGTTGTACCGAAATGCCATATTAAACAGCGGCGTCGACGGCAAAACTGCTTCAAGGCTTTTTCTTGCCGTTTCGGTATTGAGCATAGTCAGCAAGCCCGTCGGCAGCTGCTTATCGCAGTAGCTTAGCAGTAAAAACCCGTCGTCATCATCGTATGCATTAACGTCAACGCCAAGCAAGCGCTTCGCCATTTCCCCAACGAGAGCGGCCAGCGGCGCATTAACCCGCTTACCGAACATCGCATGAACCATCATCTGCCGATAACCCAACTCGTCAGGAAAATGTTCTATTATAATTGTGCGGTCATCCGGTAGTATTCCGGATATCTGGGCTTGCTGTTCAATATACAGCTTTGCGCTTTTCGCAGCCATTTCGTCCAGCCCAAGCTTCGATAGTTCAGCGTCGGCGTTACCGTTATTCATCGCTTCTTGCAGCGCGCGCATGGTTCTGCCGAACGCAAGGCCTGTTTCCAGCGACCGTCCCGGTATGTCACCCTTCCAGAACGGCGTAGTCGCCCCCGCCGTATTCGTTTCCGTTACAGTAACAGTATCTTTGGTAATTGATTTTATTTTCCATGCGAACGAACCGAACAGGAACTTGTCGCCCAAGTTCCTTTCGAAAACAAACTCCTCGTCAAGCTCGCCAAGCTTAGCCCCGTTTTCATGCCGCAGGTTAAACATTCCGCGGTCGGGAATAGCCCCGCTGTTCGATAACGAAAGTATTCTGCTGTACGCATCTCCCTCCACTCGCCCGTTTATCCTGTCGTATAGAACCCGCGGGCGTACGGGTATGTCGTTCTCATGTTCAAAATCCCCCGCCAGCATACAGAGCAGAGAGTGGATGTCATTTTTTAGTTCATCCCGCGACATATTCCGAAAAGGGTACGCACGTTCAAAAATATCTGCCGCATCATCTAGTGTGTAACCATCGCCGGACGCCATTGACACAAGATGCTGCGCCAAGACATCAAGACATTTCAGCGGCGGTTTTGTTTGCTCGATACCGCCTTCGCGTACTATTTTAGCTGTAATACCGCAATACAGCCCTTCTGATGCCGAACGCGGGAACATATACATAACGCTTTCGCGTCCGGGATTATGCCCCGAGCGCCCGAGCCGTTGCATCGCCCCAGCTATCGTAAACGGACAACCGATTTGCAGTACGACATCGATGTCGCCAACGTCTATGCCAAGCTCCATCGACGACGTGGCGCACAGTAACCGAAGCTCGCCGTCTCTCAGCGCCTTTTCTACATTAAGCCGCTGCTCCTTCGACAAGCTGCCGTGGTGCGTCCGCGCAAACCCATCGCCCGCTATCCTGTTCACGTAAAAAGCCAGTTTTTCGATACAGCGGCGCCCGTCGCCAAAGGCTATAACACTCCGCGCGCCTTCGCAGTAGTCCAGTACCTTCTGTGATAGTTCCGGCCATATTGTACCTTCCGGCAGTATGCCGCTTTCTGGAAACGAGCTGATGACTTCAAGTCTTTTTTGCTTTTTCATTTTTGGCGCGACAATGATTGCGCCCTCGGGCGAGAGATATTCCGCCGCTGTGGTTAGTGGCTCGATCGTGGCCGATAGGCCGATACGTTGCAGCGGCTTGCCGCATAGTTTGTCAAGCCGCGCTATTGACAGCATCAGGTGCGTTCCTCTTTTTGAATTAATTATTGCGTGCAGTTCGTCTATTATTATGGCCGACGCCGTTTTTAGGACTGATTGACCTGATTCGCTAGTTAGCATCAGATACAGCGACTCCGGAGTGGTTATGAGAATATGCGGCGGCGATTTTATCATTTTGCGGCGTTCGGCAGCGGTCGTGTCGCCTGTGCGTATAGCTGTGTCTATCATGAAAGGCGTGCCGCCTATACCGTTTAACGGACGGTTTAAGTTTTCCCGTATGTCGCTCGTTAGGGATTTTAGCGGCGAGATGTAGATGAGTTGCAGTCCGCGTTTTAGTGTCCCGTTGTTTGCTTGTTGCTTTAGTTTGTCTATGAAGACTAGGAAGGCCGATAGAGTTTTGCCGGTGCCGGTCGGCGCGGATACTAGTACGTCCTTGCCGGAGTATATGGCAGGCCACGCCTCGGCTTGTACCGGCGTTGGTTCGCCAAGTGTGGCAGAAAACCAGCGTTCGGTTGCTTCACTGAATATGTTAAGGGTTTGTATGGACAAGGGTATCACCTCGGTGTTGATTTTATCATTTGTGTGGCGGTTATGCAATTGTTGGTGAAAAGTTCAGGGGGTTGATTCATGGGGTAACGAAATTTTTTATTGAACGAACGGAGGTAAATAATTAAAATCATTATAAAAAATGGTATAATGTTAGTTAAGGTAGCAAAGGCAGTATTAAAATCGTGTGGGGTGTGGATATATGCTATCAATTACGGATTTAGATATTCCATTAGATGTAAAAAATGATATAAGAATGGTTGTTAACACCTTGCTGGAGAAATTTAGTTTTAATATTAATAAAACAATTCTATTTGGCAGCTTTGCGATTGAAAAATATCAACCGGATAGTGATATTGATATTATGGTTGCGTTAAACGTGCTACCCGACATTAAACAAAGACGGCTGTATAAGCAAGCCGTCGATATTGATAGAGATATTGATTTGCTTTTCTGCACAAAAGAACAATTAGTAAGCAATGTTTTTGCGTATAGACATATTAATGAAAAGGGGGTTGTACTGTATGAACAGCTTTAAGGAGCTAGCGCTTTACGACATGAGGTCAGCCAAAGCTAACTGTACTTTTGAACTGTGGAACAAAGTAGGAAGGGAATGCCAGCAGGCATGTGAAAAGTATTTGAAGCATTATTTGCAAGTGCATCATCTTCTAACTCAGGACTTGGAAAGAACTCATAATTTGAAAAAACTTATGTAAGCGTAAACCCAAGTACACATTTTAAAATAGACCAACAACCAGTATAA
>CAZJLW010000003.1:0-5225 GCA_964546895.1 uncultured Eubacteriales bacterium
GACGTACCCTCCGGTGAATACGCGATTTTTTTCGCTTTCAAATCACATGCCGCATCCAGCCCGAATGTTATGAAGCCGCACGGCTTGCCCTGCATTACATCAGTCGACGCCGCGTCGTCGGCGTTTACTACGCCCGTCTTGCTTATATCAAACAGCTTCGCTTTCGCTTTTCTGTAGTTCTCCATCGTTCCATGAAAGTCCAGATGGTCAAGCGTCAGATTGGTAAAAATTCCCGCTTCGAACGTAAGCCCGCACACTTTGTTAAGTTCGAGTGCGTGCGACGACACCTCCATGACGACATGCGTCACGTGTTCATCCTTCATCTTCGCGAATATTTTGTGCAGCTCAAGCGTATCCGGCGTCGTCGCCGTGTCGAAATCAATATCGATTTCCCGACCGCCCGCACGTATGCCGACTGTTCCGATTACGCCAGCCTTGTACCCGGCTTCGTTCAGAACAGCTTCCATAAAATACGTCGTCGATGTTTTGCCCTTCGTACCCGTCACGGCGATTAGCTTGAAGCTGTCGGCCGGTCTGCCGTAAAACCGCGCAGCTATAAAGCACAGCGCGACGCGTGCGTTCTCGACGAGTATGACCGTCACGCCGGGTGGCAAGACGTCCTGCTTCTTGTAAACGATAACTGCCGATACTCCTTTTTCGGCAGCCGACGGTATAAATGTATGCCTGTCGACACTCGTACCCTCGGCGCAAACGAACAATCCGCCCGGCGCCGCTTTCCGCGAATCCAAAAAAATATCCGTAATATCTACGTCCGCGCCAGCCAACAATGTGTATTCAATATCTTGTAGCAGTTCGAATAACCGCATTAAAGTTCCCTCCTAACTTACCTTGTTCTGAATATTACTCTGAATATTACTTAGCTCCTATCCTTTATTATAAACGTATAAAATAACTTTTGCACCTTTTTTTACCTTTTCTCCCGGTAGCGGAAATTGATTATAAACTTCCGTACCCTCGCCGATTGCGTCGACGTTTACGCCCGCTTCCTTCGCCAGCTTTTTTGCGTCGGACAGCTTCGAGTCGAAGAAGCTCGGTACATCGACGTCGATCGCCTCATCAAGCTTCAACTCGTCATCTTTGTATGCGATGTCCACGTTCAAATACGGCAGTGTGTTTTCCAGAATCTCCTTCATAACGGGGCCTGCAACCTGCCCGCCGTAGTACGTCCCCTGCGGCTCATCGATAAGCACGAGCGCCATAACCTGCGGGTTTTCCGCCGGAGCGAGCGCCAAAAACGATGCGATGTATTTTCCGCTGCGGCGTGGAAGCTTTTCGCTTGTCGCCGTTTTGCCGCCGACGCGGTAGCCCGCGATGTATGTTTTGTTGCCAGTCCCCGCGAACACTACGCTCTCGAGAATATATTTCATTTCTTCCGACGTTTTCTGCGACAGCACCTGCTCGCCTTTTTCGTAATTGAATTCGCGTATCGTGTTGCCCTTTTCGTCGACCGTTTTCAGCCCGAAGTGCGGCGTTACGAGGTAGCCGCCGTTAACCGTAGCCGCCGACCCGCGAAGGAGCTGCAACGGCGTAATCTGGAACGACTGTCCGAAGCTCATCGTAGCAAGCTCAACCGGGCCGATGTTTTTCAGCTTGTGCAAAATACCGACGGCTTCGCCGGGGAGATCGATGCCGGTTTTTTCGTTGAAGCCCAGCTTCAGCATGAAGTTGTAAAACTTTTCCGCGCCGAGCCGCTCCGCGACGTCCATGAAAACCGGGTTGCAGGAATTTTGTACGCCCTGCACGAAGTTTTCAGCGCCGTGACTGAGCGGCGAGCGCCAGCATTTTATGAGCCGCCCCGCGACCTCGCGCGAGCCGCCGCATACGAACGTAGACGCAAGATTAACAACACCTTCTTCAAGCCCCGCCGCCGATGTTATTACCTTAAACGTCGAGCCGGGTTCATATGTATCGTTTATCGCGAAGTTGCGCCACATCTGGTTCAGCTTGTCGTTGCGCTCTTTTTCGGAGAACGCGCTCCATATGGATGAGTCGAGGGAGTTTATCGTGAAAGGGTCGTTCAGGTCGAAGTCCGGCTTGTTCGCCATCGCATATATCTCGCCGTTTTGCGGGTTCATGATGATTATCGCGCCGCGCTTCGCGTCCTTCGCCGAGACGACTTTTTCGAGCGCCTGTTCGGCGTATTGCTGCAAAATAACATCTATACTTATGACGAGATTTTCGCCCGGCGTCGGCTCTTGGCGATACTCGCGGCTGCCTTTAACGGGACGACCGTACACGTCCGTCTCCGTCAAGATTTTGCCGCTCGAACCTTTTAGGAAGCTGTCGTACTTCGCTTCCAGCCCGATGATACCCTGATTGTCCTTGCCGACAAAGCCTATTACCTGTGATGCCATTGTCGAATACGGATAGACGCGTTTTATGTCCTCGTCCACGACTACGCCGCTCATGTTCATGTCACGTATTTCGTCGGCCAGCGTTTTTTCTACCTTTGTTTTAATTCTTTCCAATGCCACGCGTTTTGAAACCTTCTGTAGCACTTTATCGTATTCCAATCCGAGTTTTTCAGACAGAACGCGCGCCGTCTCTTCCTCGTTTTTGATTTGGTTGTGAATGACGCTGACGGACGACACCGTTTCCGTCTGCGCTATGCCTATCATATTCCTGTCGTAAATCGTCCCGCGCTGCGGCGTAATGAGCCTGTCGCGCGTCTGCTGCTCGAACGCTTTTTTTTGTAGAAACGCCCCTTCCGCCGCTTGTAAATAAAAAACCCGCGCGATAAGCGCGAACAGGGACAATTCGAATATTATTAGGAAAATTAGCAGCTTACGTTTTAGGTTAATCGATGGCTTCATACATTTACAGCTCCTTTTGAATTAACCACGGATTAGAAGCTTAACGCCTTAAAATCCGTGGTTAAAATAACACCTATATAAATGTATTAGCCTTGCATAGCCTGTATGCATAAAAGATTTTTAACGTACTCCGTCATTTCCCTCTCAATATCAGCCTTGTATGTGATATAGCCATCCCTGTTTTCCGTTACACTTTCCAGCTCGGCAGCGAACACCGCGTCCAGCCGCGCCAGCTTTTTGAAATATGAAGCGGGCATTCTGAAAACGCCGACGCTGAAATCTTTTACACGCGTAATGTCGACGGTGGATTTAATTGTTTCGGCAAGCGATGTGTACTCGTCGCGCCATTTCGCAGAATACATCACCGGGTCGACGCACAACCGTACGACGAACCCCCGCGCAAGCGCTTCGTTTATCGCACGAAGCCGCGCCGTCAGCCCCGGTGTGCCGCGTTCCAGTCGTTGTATAACGGAGTCCGGAGACAAACTCCACGCCAATATAATATTCTCGTTCGGTTCGACATCGGCAAGACTGCCAATCGCCGCGCTTTTCGTGCGTACCTCGATCAGCACGCGACCTTTGTTGTCCGGCTCGCCGCAAAAATCCGCCCAAGCCTTCAAGATTCCGGTCAACGCCTCAAGCGCCATCAAATCCGTGTCATACGATATACAAATGTAAGCGGGCAGCAACTTTCGAGCCTCTCGAAAATAGTCCTCGGTATTTACAAACAGGACTACGTTAGCTGACGGATACAGCCCCTGCAAATAGCAGTAACGGCAGTTATACGGGCAGTTCATGACATGCGACGTGTAAAGAAAACGCTCGTTACCGAAGCTGTCACACATGGGCGAGCCTTCATAGAAAAAATTTCGCTCCTTAACGGCAAGGATAAGCTTCGGGCTGTTTTTTTGTGCGACGAAGCTTTGTCCGGGCTTGTTGAACACGTCCTTATAGTGCCGGATGGCTATGACGGTGCTGTCATGAAACTTATCCAATAGCCGTCGCGCAAGCGGGTAATCAGCCGCCCGTTCCTCAACGTAAATATGCGAAAACGGTTTTTCGTAAATCGTCCTTAAGCTTTCCATAAAGCCTTTTACCCTCCGTTTTGTCATTTGTGATCACATCTGCCCAGTCGGATAGAGCGGCTGACACATCGACGCCTTGAAGCTTAGCCGCCTTTAGAAACCGCGTAAGCTCCGCTTTCATTGCTACGGTTAACCGAAGGTTAGCCGTCAAAGCGGATATAGCCACTTCTTCCTCGTTCGTAAAACTGCCGCCTATTTCACCGGCAAGTCCTGTTGATTTCGTACGCTCCGCGGCGATATTTGTCATAATGCTGTCCAGCCATTTGAAAATTTTCTGAGTCCCAGCCGCACACTCCAACCCCCGCGCTATCCTAAACATAAAAATCCTTTCCCCCGAAAAGAAAAAACAGGCCGTTTGATAAACAAACGCCCCTTCGCAGTCATGTAACACAAAGCCTTCGCAAGACACTCCGTCAGTAAACGCGCTGCTATCCGACGGCATAGCGGTAGCCGCACTCACCAGCGCGCATTCCGAAAAGTCATGCTTGTACAACATGTCCGGATAATAATCACGCCCGTCCGTCATATCCGTTATCTTATTGCAAACTGACACGCCGCCCGAAACAATCTCCTGCGCACCAAATTCACGCGTCACACCAATATTCACAAACACATCGCCCTCACACGGCGAGAACACCGCGCACAAAAACGCAAGCGCCGCCGCGCACTTAACAGCTCCCTCGCCGCCGACAACCATCAGCGCACCGTCACCGCGATAAACCTCAAACCTCTTAATATCCATAAGGCGCTTCATTCCGTAACCGCGCGTAACATTCTTCGCCACATCACGCTCAGACGCGTAAAAATAAATCACTTCAACGCCCCCTTATTTCAGTACGTTCTCGCTAATCCACTTCGCCATACCGTCATCGTCGTTAACACCACAAACAAAATCCGCGACAGCCTTCACCTCGGGTAACGCATTCTCCATAGCAACACCGACACCGCACCCGCGCAGCATTTCAATATCATTATAATCGTCGCCAAACGCCGCCACGTCCGCAAGCTCAATACCGAACCGCGCCGCAAGATGCTTAATACCGTTAAGCTTAGTAGCATTTTTATTCATAACAAGCCCCAACTGACCGCCGCACATCTGCGCGTACAAATAATCCGGCAGCAGCTTTGCGATTGCGTCGACCTCCTCCATGCACGTCACCCCGACAATAATCTTGTCCACGCCGCAATCCGGCAAATCCGTAAAATCCGTACGCACAGCCGGGGTATAATTCCATTCCAGCGGCACGTCAAAATTCGCATACATCGTATCGTTGATTTCGGCCGAGATGCTCGCCTCCGGCATTAT
>CAZJLW010000003.1:5325-14375 GCA_964546895.1 uncultured Eubacteriales bacterium
CCATTATGATACACCGCGGCGTCGCAACTCACCTGCTCAATATAACTCCGCACCGCGCGTATAGGCCGCGCCGTCGCGAACACCACCTTTATCCCACGCCCCCGGCACTGCTTCAGCACGTCCACCGAATACTGCGAAATCGTTTTATCCGTATGCAGCAGCGTATTGTCAAGATCAGTAACAATCATTTTGATATTCATCTGATTCCTCCCATAAGCAGGTTCAACACAACAGTTTTGTATAAAATTGTGTATAAAAAAGGAAGGCTGTTGAAAATCACTTCGACAGCCCTCCAAAATTATTTTAAAACGTAGCTATTGATTCATTATTACTTCTGATCAGCAAGCTTCTTGTAGCTGGCGTATCTGCGCTTCGAATCTTCCTCGGCAGCATCGAAAAGCGACTCGGCTGCATCCGGGAACGAAATCTTAAGCGACGAGTAGCGAACCTCGCTGCCGATGAACTCCTTGAAATCGCCCGTCGGTTCCTTGGAATCAAGGCTGAACGGATTCTTTCCTTCGTTCTCAAGCAACGGATTGAACCTGTAGTTGTGCCAGTAGCCACACTCTACAGCGCGCTTTGTTTGAAGCTGTGTGCAACCCATACCCGAACGGATACCGTGGTTGATACACGGAGCATAAGCGATTATTAACGACGGACCCGGATAAGCTTCCGCTTCAGTAAGCGCCTTAATGAACTGGTTCTGATCTGCGCCCATAGCAACCTGAGCAACATAAACATAACCGTAGCTCATAGCGATCATACCCAAATCTTTTTTACGAATCTTCTTACCGGAAGCCGCGAACTTAGCGATAGCAGCAGTCGGTGTAGACTTACTGGACTGACCACCCGTGTTCGAGTAAACCTCGGTGTCGAATACCAATACATTGATATCCTCGCCGGAAGCAAGTACGTGGTCAAGACCGCCGAAGCCGATGTCATACGACCAACCGTCGCCGCCGAATACCCAAACAGATTTCTTAACGAGCATGTCGTCATTGTCCACGATAAATTTGTAAAGCTTATCAAAATCACAGCCGCAGCTTCCGCACTCGGCGATAGCTTTTTTAACAGCCGCGCGAACCTTTTCGGAAGCAACCTTCGAAGCGTCGCCGTCTTCCTTGCTGGCAAGCCACTCGGTGCAAGCTTCTTTAAGTCCCCACTCAGCGGGCATATCTGCCGTGGCGAGCTGAGCCATAACCTCGGCCAGCTTCGTACGGCGTTGCTTAACAGCGAGAGCCATACCGAAACCGTACTCGGCGTTGTCCTCGAACAGAGAGTTAGCCCAAGCAGGACCTTGACCCTTTTCGTTCTTAGTATAAGGCGTAGAAGGTGCGCTGCCGCCCCAGATTGACGAACAACCTGTAGCGTTGGCGATATACATTCTGTCACCGTAGAGCTGCGTTACAAGCTTAGCGTACGGAGTTTCGCCGCAACCGGCGCAAGCACCCGAGAACTCTAAGAGCGGCTGCTCAAACTGGCTGCCCTTGACTGTCTTCTTATTGGCCGGAGTCTGCTTCTTCGAAAGAGAAATGGAATAGTACCAGTTATCCATCTGCTCCATCTGAGTGCCGATCGGCTTCATGACGAGAGCCTTTTCCTTAGCGGGGCAAACCTGCGCGCAGTTTCCGCAGCCCGTGCAGTCCAAAGCGTCTACTTGTATTCTATATTTGAAATTCTCAAAGCCTTTACCAACCGCCTGCTTAGTAACATAGCCGGCAGGTGCGTTCTTAAGCTCGTCGTCTGTAGCAAGGAACGGTCTGACCGTAGAATGCGGGCAAACGTACGAACATTGGTTACACTGGATACAATTTTCCGGAATCCAGCAAGGTACGTCGACAGCGATACCGCGTTTTTCGTAAGCGGCTGTGCCTTGGTCGAACGTGCCGTCCTCGCGACCCTTGAACGCGCTTACGGGCAGCTTGTCGCCCTTCTGTGCGTTAACCGGGAAAACGATGTCCTTAATAAACGCCGGGATTTCTTTGTTTTCGGCGGGTGCAGCATCAACGGCGTTCGCCCAGCTAGCCGGTACGTTAACCTGTTGAACCTTCTCAACACCGCTGTCAATGGCGGCATAGTTCATGTTGATGATCTTTTCGCCCTTCTTGCCGTACGAATCAACAACTGCCTTTTTCATGTACTTGACGGCGTCCTCGATCGGAATGATGTTGGCAAGCTTAAAGAAAGCTGACTGTAAAATCGTATTGATACGATTGCCCAGACCAAGCTCCTTAGCGATGCCCGTACCGTCGATTATATAGAATTTGATATTATGTTTCGCAATGTATCTCTTTACGTCGGCAGGAAGCTTACCCTCCAGCTCGTCTGCGCTCCAGATGCAGTTAAGCAGGAACGTACCGCCGTCCTTCAAGTCGGATACCATGTCGTACTTATCGAGATAAGACGGGTTATGGCAAGCAACGAAGTCAGCAACGCTTACGAGATAAGACGAACGTATCGGCTTTGTACCGAAGCGTAAGTGAGACTGTGTAATACCGCCGGATTTCTTGGAGTCGTACGAGAAATACGCCTGAGCGTACATGTCCGTATGGTCGCCGATGATTTTGATCGAGTTCTTGTTGGCGCCGACGGTTCCGTCCGAACCAAGTCCCCAGAATTTGCAGCTGATTGTACCTTCGGGAGTAACGTCGATTTCCTTATCGATCGGCAGCGACAAATGCGTAACGTCGTCTACGATACCGATAGTGAAGTGGTTCTTCGGCGTGTTGCTCTTAAGGTTGTCATAAACGGCGATAATCTGCGCCGGAGTAACATCCTTCGAACCAAGGCCGTATCTGCCTGCAACGATAACAGGTCTTTCGTTCTTTTCGAAATAAGCCGTGCAAACATCTTGATACAGCGGCTCGCCCAAAGCGCCCGGCTCTTTCGTTCTGTCGAGAACGGCGATCTTCTTGACGGACTGGGGGATTTCCTTAATAAAATGCTCAATTGAGAACGGTCTGAACAGGTGAACGTTCAAGAGACCGACTTTTTCGCCCTTAGCGTTTAAGTAGTCGATTGTTTCCTGAATAGCGTCGCAAGCCGAACCCATAGCGATAATGAGTCTGTCGGCATCCGGTGCGCCGTAGTAGTTGAACAGCTTGTAGTTTCTGCCGGTCAGCTTATTAATTTCGCCCATGTATTTTTCTACTACGGACGGAACATTAAGGTAGAACGGGTTGCACGCTTCGCGAGCCTGGAAGAAAATGTCCGGATTCTGAGCGGTGCCGCGCAGTACGGGATGCTCCGGATTAAGCGCGTTTTTGCGGAACGCATCAATAGCGTCCCAGTCAACGATTTTTGCCATGTCTTCGTAGTCAAGGCATTCGATTTTCTGAATTTCGTGCGACGTACGGAAACCGTCGAAGAAATGTAAAAACGGAACGCGGCCGTTAATAGCCGACAGATGCGCAACCGCACCGAGGTCCATAACTTCCTGCGCATTCGAGGAAGCAAGCAGCGAAAAACCGGTCTGGCGGCAAGCCATAACGTCGGAATGATCGCCGAAAATCGAAAGCGCATGGCTGGCAAGCGCTCTTGCGCTTACATGCAGTACGCCCGGAAGCAGCTCGCCCGCAATCTTGTACATATTAGGAATCATAAGCAGTAAGCCCTGCGAAGCGGTGTACGTCGTAGTGAGCGCACCGGCCGCAAGCGAACCGTGAACCGTACCGGCAGCACCGGCCTCCGACTGCATTTCGACAACGGAAACAGGCTGTCCAAAAATATTCTTTTTGCCACCAGCTGCCCACTCGTCTACGTGTTCAGCCATAGTTGACGACGGCGTGATTGGATAAATCCCAGCCACTTCAGTAAACGCGTACGAAATGTACGACGCAGCAGCATTTCCGTCCATCGTCTTCATAATTTTCTTGCCCATATCTGAAAAACCCCTTTCAAAAACTGTAAATGTTACATCAGTGAATTAAACATCGTCTAGTATTATACCACATTAATGAAAGTAGTAAATATTTTAACAAAGAAAATTTTCATGTACTATGAATGAAAATTTTCAAAACCCGATATTGCGTATACTTCTTCACTAATATTAAATGTCAGGAAAAATATGTAAATTTTTTTAAAGCAGCCGAAAGCGGTCGTCCGTATCTCACATTTTCGTCTAATTTCAACATAGTAGACGAAAATACCACGCTCAATGGTCACGCTACATAAAATATTTTAATATGCTGTATCTTTATTGAAATGTATGTGTATAATTAAAATTATGAGAATTTTTCTCATATTTCATGTATTAACTCACGAGGAGTTGTTAACATGCTATGTCAGTTTTCTGTTAAAAATTTTAAAAGTATTAAAGACGAGATTACACTAGATATGCAAGCTACGTCTATCTCCGAGCATCCTACTCACTTATTAACTTGTTCTGATAATGAGAGCTTCTTGCCTGTGGCTGTTATATATGGCCCAAACGGCGGTGGCAAGTCCAACGTTTTAAACGCTTTGGTAAGTATGTTTAATAAAATTATGCTACCTGTCTGCGCAGTTTGTCCGCATAGAGATTGCAATGAAGAAAGCGTTAAAATTCAAAAAATTTCTCCATTTAAATTTTCTTCCGAATCTAACAGTGAACCTACCGAGTTTGAATTGTTTTTCCGTACAAAAACAACTGAATATAAGTACAATTTTAGCTTATTAGACGATAATGTTATTTTTGAGAGTCTATATAAAAAAAACATAGGTGGTTCGCGCACAATGCCTCTTTTTATCCGAGACACTCACAATAAACCTGAATACACCTTTGGCAAGATGTTTAAAAATTTTAAAACTCCTGAAAGCAAAAGTATTCTTCTTCTATCGTTCTTAGCTATAACATACTCAGATAATGAGATTATAAATGATATATTTTCATGGTTTGAAAGCAGAATAGATTCCGTTAATTACGGTGTCTCGAAAAATGACTTCATGCTCAATATCGATTGGCTGAAAAAACACAAAAAGTCAGTTGTTAACGTCTTGGAAGAAGTAGATATCGACATTAGAGATTATGAAATTTTAGAAAGAGAAAATGAATTCGAGATTGTTACAACTCACGTGGTAGATAACTTAAATAGAAGACTTCAACTCTATGAGGAATCAAGCGGCACGATAAAGCTTATGTCTGTAATACCCCGTATTTTAAGAAGCCTTTCAAAAGGTTCTGCATTATTAATTGATGAACTCGACGCAAAATTACACCCTAAACTCCTAAAATATGTTATTGAATTGTATACGAATAAAGAGTCCAACCCAAATAAAGCGCAATTGATTTTTACATCACATGATCTATATACAATGACGAGTGATGTATTTCGACGCGATGAGATTTGGTTTGTTGCAAAAAATAGCGAGCAATCATCAACACTTTATTCATTGGTTGAATTTAAAGACAGTGACGGAGATTCAGTTAGGAAGGATGCAGTTTTTCATAAGCAGTATTTAGAAGGCCGCTATGGCGCTGACCCATACTTAAGAAAAATAATGAATTGGGAGGAATTAACCCAATGAGAAAAAGCGTTACAAGTTGGAAAAAACAAAGAAAAGCTTTCGTTCGTGACACTATTAAACATAGGATTTACATCTTTTGCGAGGGAGAGGAAACAGAGCCTAAATACTTTGAAGCTTTTAAAAGGTTGATCGAAAACAATGCTGTCTATAAGAATACAGTGCATATTGAGATTAAGGGATTGGGCAAGGAAACTTTAAGAATCATTCAATACGCACAGGCTTACACTCAGAAAAATCAGTTAATAGACGCTGTCATATGGTGCGTTTATGACAAAGACAGTTTTCCTCCAAAAGATTTCAATGCTGTTGCAGAAACGGCAAGAAATTTGAATAACAATCAGAGTGTCCTAACGTATAAAACCGCATGGTCAAATCAATGCTTTGAATATTGGTATATTTTACACTTTGATTATTATGTTTCTGATAATGACAGAAAGGATTACGAAAAGTATTTATGCAAAAAATTCGAGTCATTAGGCAAAGGTTCTTACGCAAAAAATTCTGCCGACACATTCGGCATATTGCTAGACTTTGGTAGCCCTAAGCAAGCAATAAAACACGCCCGCAAAAGAATTGACGACTGCAAGGGGCTGACAGATTCTGAATCTGCACCCGCTACATATGTCTTCGAACTCGTTCAAGACTTGTCACAATTTTTACCAGATGACATACGCAACAAATTTATTTAAAGAAAAGCGGGGACAATGCCAGTGTTGCATTGTCCCCGCTTTTTTGCGCTTCAATTCAAAATTAAATTTGTTAAACAGTTGTCAATGTTTGAAAGAATATGATATAATTTCACAGTTTAATACAGTTAGGCATAAGTCAATAAAAGAATTATTTTTAGGAGGTTGGAGAATGTCACAAAACGCGGCGTTATCGAATGACGCAAAGATAAAGGTTGTACAGATTATCGACAAGGTTAAGAAATCTGCGGAAAGCTCCGAGCAAGGGCCAGAAGGCTCGCTCATCGTTATTTTGAACGAAGTTCAGGACGAGCTGGGACACGTTCCGTACGAGGCCCAAAAGATTATTGCGGAGAGCTTGGATATCCCGCTGGCGCAGGTTTACGGCGTCGTAACTTTTTACTCGCGCTTTTCCCTTAACCCGGTCGGCAAATATAAGGTTGCGGTATGTTTAGGTACGGCTTGCTACGTTAAAGGTTCCGACAAGGTTCTTGCCAATATCGAACAGGCCACGGGCGTCAAGGCCGGTCTTACGACAGACGACGGAATGTTCACCGTACAGGCTACGCGCTGCGTCGGCGCGTGCGGCTTAGCGCCGATTATGACTATTAACGACGACGTTTACGGAAAATTGAACCCGGACGACGTATTCCATATTCTTGACAAATATAAATAAGGGGTGAGCTTATGAAATCGATCGCAGAATTACAGGCAATTAGAGAACGCGCCAAGCTTCAGGTAAAAGACAGGATGGAATCAAGCGAATACAAAATCGTCGTAGGCATGGCTACATGCGGCATCGCAGCCGGAGCCAGACCCGTTATGACGGCACTGATGGACGAGATTCAGAAGCAAAGTCTCGCAAATGTTTCGGTCGGCCAGACGGGCTGTATCGGCATGTGCAGGCTCGAGCCTATCGTCGAGGTTATTCATCCCGATCAGGAAAAAGTTACATACGTAAAAATGACGCCCGAACGCGCAGTACGCGTTATTGAGCAACATATAAAAAACGGCAATCCCGTTGTCGAATACACGATTGGCTCTGAAAAATGATGAATAAGTGGAGGTTAAGATAATGGATTTTTTTCGCTCTCATGTGCTTGTTTGCGCAGGAACGGGGTGTACCTCATCTTCGTCCGAAAAAATATTGGCACTGCTTGAGGAGGAAGTCGGCAAGAAGGGGCTTGCCAAAGAGGTAAAAATCGTAAAGACGGGCTGCTTCGGCTTGTGCGCCCAAGGGCCGATAGTTATCGTCTACCCCGAGGGAACGTTCTACAGCCTTGTTACGGTTGAGGATGTGCCGGAAATAGTAGAGGAGCATCTGCTCAAAGGCCGCGTAGTACAGCGCCTTATACATAAGGAAACTCAGGCCGAGGACGTAGTAACGTCAGCCGAGGGTATTGATTTCTTCAAGAAACAGCAGAGACTCGTACTCGGTAACTGCGGCACGATTAACCCCGAAAACATCGATGAATACATCGGCGTCGACGGTTATCAGGCACTCGCAAAAGCTCTTACAGAAATGACGCCCGAACAGGTTATCGATACTGTTAAGAAATCCGGGCTTCGCGGACGTGGCGGCGGCGGCTTCCCGACCGGTCTTAAATGGGAATTTACATATAAATCGCAAGGCGATGTGAAATACGTAGCCTGTAACGCCGACGAGGGTGACCCGGGCGCATTCATGGATCGTTCCGTACTCGAGGGCGACCCACACGCTATTATCGAAGCTATGGCTATCGCCGCTTACGCAATCGGCGCGCAAAAGGGCTTCGTTTATGTCCGCGCGGAATACCCGATCGCAGTTAAGCGTTTACAGTTCGCTATTAATCAGGCGAAGGAATACGGCCTGCTCGGCGAAGATATTTTCAGCACAGGCTTTAATTTTGATATAGAAATAAGACTCGGCGCCGGCGCTTTCGTCTGCGGCGAGGAAACGGCGCTCATGGCTTCCATCGAAGGCAAGCGCGGCGAACCGCGTCCGCGTCCTCCGTTCCCGGCTGTTAAGGGCATCTTCGGCAAGCCGACGGTTCTCAATAACGTCGAGACGTACGCCAATATCCCGAAAATTATTTTGAACGGTGCTGACTGGTTCAGAAGCATCGGCACGGAAAAATCGCCCGGTACTAAGGTTTTCGCCGTCGGCGGCAAAATCAAAAACACCGGTCTTGTTGAGGTTCCGATGGGTACTACGCTTCGCGAGGTCGTTTTCGACATCGGCGGCGGCATCCCCGACAACAAGCGCTACAAAGCTGCTCAAACAGGCGGCCCCTCCGGCGGCTGTATCCCGTTCGAGCTTATTGACACACCGATCGACTTTGATACGCTGACGGCTATCGGCTCGATGATGGGTTCCGGCGGTCTTATCGTCATGGACGAGGACAACTGCATGGTCGACATCGCGAAGTTCTTCCTCGAATTCACCGTTGACGAGTCCTGCGGCAAATGCCCGCCGTGCCGTATCGGTACGACGCGTATGCTCCAAATACTGACTGCCATCACCGAAGGCAAAGGCAAAGAAGGCGACATCGAGCTGCTCCAGCGCCTTGCCGAAACAATCAAAACCTCCGCGCTGTGCGGCCTCGGCCAAACCGCGCCTAACCCCGTCCTCAGTACGATTCGTTATTTCCGTAACGAGTACGAGGCGCATATTAAAGACAAATCTTGTCCGGCCGGCGTTTGTAAGGCTCTTACGAAGGTCGTTATCGAACCGTCGCTTTGCCGCGGCTGTACAGTTTGTACTCGTGCCTGCCCGGTCGGTGCTATTTCCGGCGAGCGCAAATCGCCCCACGTTATCGACTACGACAAGTGCGTCAAGTGCGGCGCTTGTATCGAGAAATGCGCGTTTAAGGCGATCTC
>CAZJLW010000003.1:14475-16841 GCA_964546895.1 uncultured Eubacteriales bacterium
TGAAAGGAATGATAGCTAATTATGGAAAACGTAAATATTACAATAGATGGCGTAAAACATTCCGTACCGGCCAATTTTACCGTGCTGGACGCCTGCAAGCACGCTAAAATTAATGTTCCTACCCTCTGCTTCCTTAAGGACATTAACGAAATCGGTGCGTGCCGCATGTGTCTCGTTGAGGTTAAGGGCAGCCGCAACCTCGTTGCGAGCTGTGTTTATCCCGTTAACGAGGGTATGGAAATACTTACGCATACAAAAAAGGTACGCGAAGCACGCAAGGCAAACCTTGAGCTGATTCTCTCGAACCACGACAGAAACTGCCTGACTTGTACGCGTAACCGCCGCTGCGAGCTTCAAAACCTCGCGCGTGACTTAGGCGTAGACGAGATACCGTTTATCGGCGATAATATCGATCGCAAAATCGACGACCTGTCGCCGTCTATCGTCCGCAATAACAACAAATGTATCCTCTGCCGCCGCTGCGTTTCGGTATGCCGCAACGTCCAGACTACATCTGTAATCGAAGCGAAGAACAGAGGCTTCAATACTACGATCGGTTCGATTTTCGACAAGTCGCTTAACGACGTCGCATGTATCATGTGCGGTCAGTGTATCGCGGTTTGCCCGGTTGAAGCGCTCACGGAGAAGGATCACATCAGCCGCGTTTGGGCTGCTCTTGAGAATCCCGACCTGCACGTAGTAGTTCAGACTGCTCCGGCTGTACGCGTTGCACTCGGCGAGGATTTCCGTATGCCGATCGGTACGCGCGTTACCGGCAAAATGGCCGCCGCGCTGCGTCGCTTAGGCTTCGATAAGGTTTTCGATACGAATACCGGCGCCGACCTTACGATTATGGAAGAAGGCACCGAGCTTTTAAACCGCATCAAAAACAACGGCGTACTGCCGATGATTACATCCTGTTCACCGGGCTGGGTCAAGTTCTGCGAGCAGTATTACCCGGAATTTATCAGAAATCTTTCGTCGTGCAAATCGCCGCACACTATGTTCGGCGCGATAATAAAATCATACTACGCCGAAAAAGCGGGCATCGATCCGAGCAAGATTTTCGTCGTATCCGTAATGCCTTGTACTGCCAAGAAGTTTGAGATACAGCGTCCCGAAATGCAAAACGACGGCCATATGAACGTTGACGCGGTTCTTACTACGCGTGAGCTGGCTAAGATGATTAAAAACGCTCGTATCGATTTCATTCATCTGCCTGATGAAGAATTTGACAATCCGTTCGGCTCGGCTTCCGGTGCCGGTGCGATATTCGGTGCAACCGGTGGCGTTATGGAAGCTGCTCTGCGTACCGTCGCCGAGATTCTTAAAGGCGAGCGCCTGACAGAAATCGAGTTCTCGTCCGTACGCGGCTCGGCCGGTATTAAGGAATTCACCGTTTCGCTGCCGAACACCACGCTTAAGGGCGCTGTTGTTAACGGCGCGGGTAACGCGCGCAAGCTGCTTGAAAAAGTTAAAAACGGCGAAGCCGACTATCAGTTTATCGAAGTCATGGGTTGCCCCGGTGGTTGTATAACAGGCGGCGGTCAGCCAATCGTCGACGCGTTTACTCACGCTAATGTTAACGTGTGGGAGCTGCGTTCCAAGGCGATTTATGACGAGGATCGGTCGTTACCGATTCGCCGCAGCCACGAAAACGAGTTCATCAAAAAACTTTACAACGAGTATTTGGGCGAGCCTAACGGTCACAAAGCCCACGAGCTGTTACATACTCATTACCACGAGCGCGAGAAATACGTTTCCAGTTTAATGTCCGCGCCTACGGTGTAATCCTAAAAAACTAAAATAGGCCGGTAATCCGCAAAAATTGCGGGCTACCGGCCATAGTTTTATAGGGGTTAAAAAGAGGCGGAGCCGATTTTACCCGTTTCATACTTCGCTAATAGGTTTTATGGGCCGCGGATTATCGTCGTGCGGCCTGAGCGCTTTTTCCATCCATATTACATCGTGCCAGTTTCCGAATTTGAACCCGGTATTGCGATACGTCCCGATCGGCGTGAAGCCGAACTTTTTATGGAAGGCCTCGCTTTTTTCATTCGGCACGGTAATACCCGCGTAGGCGTTATAAAAGCCTTGCTTGCGCAGTAAGTCGAATAAGCACTCGTACAATTCATACGCAACACCCGTGCCGTGATACTCCTGCGATACATAAATCGACACGTTAACATCATAGCAATACGCCGCGCGTTCGGCATGTCTTGAAGCGTATGCGTAGCCGACGATTTTGCCGCCGATTTCGTACACGATGTACGGGTACGTGGCAGATATTGACCGTATCCGCGCCAGGAACTCATCACGCGTCGGGACTGTCAGCTCAAACGTAATCGTGGTTTGCAATATGTAGT
>CAZJLW010000003.1:16941-32090 GCA_964546895.1 uncultured Eubacteriales bacterium
ATTGCCGCAAACAATGAGGTGTTTTTATGGAGAAGGTATTTCACAATTGTCTCACGGTCGATAAGACCCCGCACGGTTTTTTCCCGCGCAGGTTTACCGACCGACAGTTCGCCCGGTACAGCTCACTGGGCGAAGCCAAGACGATACGTGCGCGCTGTACCGCGTCAGTATGTATGTCTTTTGAAACCGACGCGCCCGAGATCTGGTTTTCATACCATGTAAAATCCCTGAGCCGTCAGCACATATCGTTCGACATCTACGAAAACGACGTGTTTCAGACGACAGTTTTCATTCAGGAAGCCCCACAGGATGGCGAAGTCAGATACACCAGAACAGGCAGCGGAAAAACCAGCGGTGAAAAAACCAAAATAACCATTTATTTACCTGTAACAGGCGAGATTTATATAAAGGAAATGAACTTCGGCGATTTTGATGCAGTGCCGCATAAGAAAAAGAAGTACCTGGCGTTGGGGGATTCAATAACACAAGGCATGGAGACATTCAGCACCTCGCTTAACTATGTGACGCTGTTGTCACGGGCAATGGACGCAGAAGTCCTAAACCAAGGCGTTGGCGGTCATGTATTCGACGCCGAGTCGCTTGACGAGACGCTGGATTTCAAGCCGGATTGCATAACAGTTGCGTACGGCACGAACGATTATACGCAGGTGCGCGATGTAAGCGAGATCGAAAAGAGAATCCACGCATATATGGAAAAGTTTGCCGCAATATATAAAGGAACGCCCGCCTATTTCCTTACGCCTACATGGCGAGGTGACATACCCACTGAGGAGGACGCGGCGCGCTTTCGCAAAACTTCAGAAATAATTAGCGAACAAGCTCAGAAACACGGCTTTGATGTAATCGACGGGCTTACACTTGTGCCGCATGATCCGGTTTATTTCGCAGACCAACGGCTGCACCCTAATGCAAAGGGCTTTGAGCTTTACGCAGACAATTTAGCAAAAACAATGCTAAATAAAAATAACTAAGGGGGCTTTATTTTGTTCAAAGAATGGCTAAAGGAAAATGACATCTCCGCATTACTGACAAAACGGGAGCAGTACCACCCGTTCCCGACCGTCGGCGAACGCGGCGCGTGGGAATCCATCGCCGAAGCAAAAAAGACTGCGATACTTACTCACGCCGACGAGTACAAGGGATTCGAGTGGCCGTCGCTTCCGGCGACTGCGTTCATGGCGTTCGCAAGAACCGGCAACCGCGTCGCGTACGAAAAAAACCACTTCGAGCGCAGACGCGCTCTGGGAGCGCTGGTGCTTGGAGAGTGCGTCAAAGCCGACGGCAGTTACTTAGACGACATAATAAACGGCGTCTGGTGTATCTGCGAGGAAAGCTTCTGGGGCGTGTCGGCGCATAACGGGCTTGAACCAAACGCCTTGCCCGATGTTGAGAACCGCTACATCGACTTGTTCGCCGCCGAAACCGCCGGGCTGCTGGCGTTTACGAATTATCTGCTCGGTGAACGACTGAAAGCCGAGGCGTACAGAGTTACCCGCCGCATTAACATTGAGCTGAACGAGCGCATTATTACACCGTTTTTGAACAGGCAGGATTTCTGGTGGATGGGCTTCACCAGACGCGTGAACAACTGGAATCCGTGGATTCTGGCGAATCTGACGTCTGTCATACTACTGGCCGAGCCTGACGGCGTACGCCGTGTCCACTGTATCGAAAAAGTTCTTGAATACCTAGACGCATTTATCGACGTCTACCACGACGACGGCGGCTGCGACGAAGGCACGTCGTATTGGAATGCCGCGGGCGGCGCATTGTTCGACTGCCTCGACCAGCTTCATGAAGCGTCCGACGGCAACATAGCGTTCTGGCATGTGCCGCTCATAAAAGAAATCGGCCGGTTCATTTACCGCTCGCATATCGCGGGCAGTTACTTCATCAATTTCGCGGACGGCTCGGCTTCCGTCAACATCGACAGCGAAATGATTTTCCGCTACGGTCGCCGCATCGACGACGAAAAGCTTATGAAGCTTGCCGCCGGATTCAGGCAACACATCGGCAAGAGAACCGGCGACGTGCCGCAACCGCTACGCCGCGAGCTGCCCGCTATTTTCGGCTACGAGACATTTGCAGCCGCCGACAACGTAATCAGCTACGAGCGCGACGTATGGATGGACGGCATTCAAGTGACTGCCGCACGACAATACGAGGAAGGCGAGCGCGGCTTCTACCTCGCCGCCAAAGGGGGTCACAACGCCGAAAGCCATAACCACAACGACGTCGGCTCGTTCATCGTCTTTTACAACGGCAAGCCTCTTTTTATCGACGTGGGCGTCGAGACGTACACGAAAAAGACTTTCAGCCCGGAGCGTTACAGCATCTGGACTATGCAGTCCTCGTACCATAACCTACCGGAAATCAACGGCGCGCAGCAGCTCCCGGGCGAGAACTATGCCGCTTCCGGCGTAACATACAGCTCCGACGAGCGTGCCGCTTCCTTCTCGCTGAATATTGAAGGCGCATACGCCCCGGAAGCCGCACTCGTCTCCTACAACCGACGTTTCGACTTCCGCAAAGGCGAGAACGGCTCCGTCGAAATAACCGACAGCTTCGCATTCGCCAAACCCGGCAACACACTGGCGTTTACGTTTATGAGCCACGTCGAGCCGACCCACGTACCCGGATATCTTACATTACCTACCGCTGGCGGCACGGTCAAGCTGTCCTATGACGACGCATTATGCGTCAAGACAGAAAAATGCCCCACGACGGATGGAAGACTTTCAGCCGTCTGGGGCGAATGTGTGTACAGAACGGTGTTTACTGCCACCGAAGTAGGCGAAGCAGCCGTATTTAAGTTTGTAATAACCGATTAATCCTCGACAGCGGCACGTTTGCTCGTTATGTCGTAGAATATTTTTGGGTCGGCCTTGGGCTTGCGGTCGTATGTATACAGACCGTTCTGCTCCTGCTCAACATCCGTGAGCTGTGTATAACACAAAGCGCAGATAGCCGGATTGTCAAGCAGCGCTTCTGTCAGTCCTTTGTAACGCGCGATGAACTCCTCGCGTGATTTCGGACGGTTGCCGTAGCCCCAGCCTTCGTCTGAGGTTTCGCTCCACCAGATTCCGCCGTACTCGCTTACGAAAATCATGCGTTTGTTTTTATCGACCACAGCTTCCACCATAACGCGCGTACCTTTTTCGAACGTCCATATAAGCGTTTTGGCACGGTTTTTGTCGAGCGCTTCGTAATTTTTAAGCTTGTCGTAGCGTTGCTTAAATACGTCGGGATTCTGTTCGTAATCGTGAATGTCCATTACATCTGTGATCTGCCCGACATGCGTCCAGCCCGACGCGTCTATAACAGGACGCGTCGGGTCGTACGCGTGCGTCATGTCTACGAGCATTTTTACGAAATTCGGGTTCTGGTTGAACTGAGTTTCGTTAACTGGACACCAGCCGATTATTGCCGGGTGGCTGTAGTCGCGTTCCAGCGTCTCGAGCCATTCCGGTAGGAAGCCTTGCCACGCTTCGGGCTTCGAAATATCAAGCCGCCAGTTGCCGTGTTCGCCCCATACCATGTACCCCATCTTGTCACAGTGATACAAAAACCGCGGCTCAAAAATCTTCTGATGCAGCCGCGCTCCGTTAAAGCCCATGTCCATCGACATCTGAATATCCGCGCGTAAATGCTCGTCCGTCGGCGCAGTCAAAATACCGTCCGGATAAAAGCCCTGATCCAGTATAAGCCGTTGAAATACGGACTTCCCGTTCAAATAGAACTTCCCATCGCCAAACGCAACGCTTCTCATACCGAAATAACTGCTCACGCTGTCGCCGCCGAGGGAGAGCTTCAAGTCGTACAGGTTCGGATTTTTCGTATCCCACAGATGCATTTGCGATAGCTTAATAAACAGCCGCGCGACGCTGCCGACTACGGACGCCTTATCCGAGCCGACCTGCGCTTCGCCGTAGGACGCCGCCCCCTCGAGCGCCAGCCCGTGCGCGTTATGACAGATGGCTTCCACGAACACGCCCTCTTTTTCCAAGTCCGGCGTCATTTTCAGCGAGCCGATGTATGCGTAGGGCACGTTCTCAAGCCAAACCGTTTGCCAGATACCCGTCGTGCGCGTGTACACGCAGCGGTGCGAATAAAACAGATGACTCTGCTTGCCGCCCGGCTGTGTACCGGCGCGTACGTCATCCGTCACGCGCAGCGTAAGCTGGTTCTCGCCCGGCTCGACGTACTCCGTTATATCAAACGAAAACGATACAAACCCTCCGATATGATAGCCCGCGTATTTCCCGTTCACGTACAGCTCCGTGCGGTAATCACACGCGCCGATGTGCAGCAGCGTTTTGCGGTCGTCGCGCGCCCAGTCAGCCGGTATCGTAATATCCCGCTTATACCACACGCATTCCATAAAATCCTTGTACCCAACGCCCGACAGCTCGCTTTCGGGGCAGAACGGTACGATGATTTCCGAGTTAAGCGTTTTGGCTTCGATTAAGCCGCGCTCCACGCCGCTTTTGCCAAAATCGATTTCGAAAGCCCACTTCCCGTTCAGATTAACGAACGAATCCCTCACCAACTGCGGGCGCGGATATTCCGGCCTTGGTATGTCCATAGCAATCCCTCCAAAATTTTTCAAAAATTCGGGCTGCTTCAACCCGATATTTAATCGTTTTGAGACAGCCCTCATAGTCATTACTTTCTCTCTTTATTTACGTTTTTGTTAAGCGCAGCCTTAGTAACGGCTTCAATATACGGCTTGTGAGCCGGAATATAAACGTCGTTGATGTACTTAACGAACTCGTCGCGTTTGATTTGACCGCAAACGTATTTCGTGAACATCTCGTCGTACTTGGCGTTAGTGTCTACAAGCTTCGTAGAGATTTCGTTAAGACCGGGAACCATACCTGTCGGCATGTACGGAATCAGAACCATCTGATTGCCTACCATGTCGAAGCACTTGTTCCAGAATGCGTTCTCTTCTTTTGTTGTTCCGCCGGTATTCGGGAGCGACTTGTCGGCGAGCTGAGAGTTAAACGACGCGTAAGAAGAAGCGTACTTCGTGTTGTTGTCTTTTACCTGTTGCGTAGCTCTTTCGACGAACTTCGTCTTGGGGTCGAAGGATGTGTACGTAATGCCTTCGATTCCGTTGTAGAACATGTGAACAGCCTCAGAAGTAAATCCGTAATCGATTATTTCGATGGCTTTGTCCTTAACCTTACTGTCTACATTTACGCCCCAGTTACCCCAAACCTGCGGGTTGTAGTAGTTGTTAGTGATTTTTGTGCCTTCGGGGCGAAGCGGAGCGCCTACTGCGAACTCGTACTTCGGGTTAGCATCCATGAACGCCTGAGAAGGAATAACATGGTTTGTTACCTTACTCGTGTATATAGCACCGAATTTAGCGGCGGCGAACTTGTCATCGTCCTCGTACATTTTCGTCAAATACCACTCCGGATCAAGCGAACCGTTCTTGTACATATCGGCAAGCCAATCCATGTAAGGCATGTAGCCCTTTTGCTGCTGCATGATCTGATATGAGCCGTCGTCCTGCGGTACGGTTACAGGACGCAGGTCGAACCCGTGTATCAAGTTTCTGTTCATGTTACCCATCGGGTAGTTGTACGAGAAGCCGAACGTATCGTTTTTGCCGTTGCCGTCCGGGTCGTTCTTTGTGAAGGCAAGCATAACATCTGCGAATTCCTTCGGGTTAGTCGGCACAGATTTGCCGACTTTATCGAGCCAGTCTTTGCGGTAAATTATGTTGTCCCACGGCTTCGTTTGCAGACGCGGTATGGAGTACAGACCGTTTTTCATAGATTCAACGCGTACAAGCGCCAGCTCGTCTTCCGTCAGAACCTTTGTAACGTTTTTCATTTTTGGCAGGTAGCTGTCAAGCTGTAACAGTAAGCCATCCTTAGCCCACGTGTTATAGATTACGCCGGTGTTGTTAAGGAAGATGATGTCCGGAAGGTCGCCCGAAGCCATAACGATGTTAAGTCTTTCGGCGTAGTTGTTGATAGGCGGCGCTTCGACTTCGATGATGGAGTTGGTTTTCTTACCCAATTCCACATACAAGGGATTGTCTTCAACTACATGTGTTGCGGGCAGGCGGTTAATCATAGTTACCTTAACCGGCTTCGCTGCCGCTGCGTTTACCTTTACGGGTGTGATTGCCGATGACGTTGCAAATGTCGTAACAAGCACTGCCGCTGCTAAAAATAAAGCTGATACTGATGTTAGTTTCTTTTTCATTTAGTTTCCTCCCTGTATAATAATTTCCCAAAATTTTTTGGGTTAAGTGATGCCTAATTTTAGTTTAATAGAACGAAGCCTCACCGAGCATACGCGCGATTTTATTCGAGCCGAATACGAGAATCGCGGCAATGACGGACTGGAACAGGCCAACCGCCGCCGAGAAGGAGTACCTTCCGCCGACGATACCGATACGATATGTATATGTTTCAAAAACCTCGGAGACAGGTAGGTTAAGCGGGTTCTGGAACAGGTAGATCTGCTCGAAGCCGTTACCCATTATGCCGCCGATAGCGAGTATTAGCATAATCATAATAGTATTTTTAACGCCGGGGAACGTGATGTGCCAGATCTTCTGGAATCTATTGGCACCGTCGACCGTGGCGGCTTCGTAGAATTCCGGGTTAATTGCGGAAAGCCCGGCGAGGTAAACAATAGTACTCCAGCCCGCACCCTTCCATATATGCGTTCCGATTATGAGCGCACGGAACCATTCGGTAGAGCCAAGGAAGTTAATCCTTTTGCCGGTTATTTTATCGAGCAGCATGTTAAAGAGGCCGTCGTTAACGGAAAGGAAGTTAACAACGATACCGCCAAGTACAACCCACGAAATAAAGTGCGGCAGGTACATAAGCGTCTGCGCAAAGCGCTTCGAAGCGACGGATTTTATTTCGTTAAGCATGATGGCCAAAATAATAGGCACGGGGAAGGAAATAATCAACCGCGAAAAGCTCAAGAGAATCGAGTTCGCAAAAACGCGGTAAAACATTTCACCCGCAAAGAGCTGTTTGAAGTTAGCGAAGTTATTAAACGGACTTTTGAACAAGCCCAGCTTGAAGTTGAAATCCTGAAAAGCCATGACTATTCCGTACATCGGTATGTACTTAAAAATAAGCAGGTATATAAGACCCGGCAGACACATTATGTAGAGATACCGTTTTTTTACGATGTATCTACCCAAATCATTTAGCTTAGTCTGCATAAAAACCCTCCTTGTGATTTAACAATTATTCCTTGACGCCGCCCAGAACAAGCCCGGTCATAAAATATTTTTGCAGGAACGGATACACGCACATGATAGGTAACGTCGCTACGACGATAACCGCCATTTTAATAGTAAACGGTTGTGTCAGGCGTTCGCCCTCGGCCAAGCCTTGCTTAAGCTCGGCGCTGCCCACTTCGAACACAAGCTCTCTGAGAACGAGCTGTAGCGGCCACAACGGACGTTTCGTGATGTAAATAATCGAGCTGAAATAATTGTTCCAGTAGCCCACGATCGTGATCAAGCCGAGTGTTGCGATAATAGGCAGGCAAAGCGGCAGAATAATGGAGAAAAGGACTTGCAGATCGTTCGCGCCGTCGATAAGGGCGGCCTCTTCGATGGATTCGGGTAGACCGTTTATGTAGTTTTTCATAAGCACTATGTTGTACATGCCGAGCATACCGGGCAGAATGATCGCCCAAAGGTTATTGAGCAGGCCGAGGCTTCTGATAAGGAAGTAGTTAGGTATCATGCCGCCGCTGAAAAACATCGTGATTATCCAGAGAGTGAGCATGAAGTTGCGGCCTTTTAAGTCCTTTTTAGTAAACGGATACGCTGTCATGACGAGCAGAATCATCGAGCAAGCCGTACCGACCGATGCGATAAAAAGTGTATTCCTATAACCCGTCCAGATATATTTGTATTTAAATACAGCAGTATACGCGTCCATAATCACTCTCTCTGGGAGCAAGTTAAACGGGCGCTGCAAATACAGCTCATACGGCGTAAACGAGTACACGATTACATAAATAAAAGGAATGACACAGATAAACGCAAAGCTAAACGTAACGAAGTAGGACACGGCGGACACGACAATATCGTCCCAGCCCAGCTTGATAAACCTTTTTTGTTCCGCTTCCTTGACTTTCTTAGCATTTCCCATATAAACACTCCAATCAAAATTAGTATTGTATTTGTTTATATTGCATATAGTAGCGCCGCAAATCTATATCTTTTAATTCACTATAGCTAATTTAACACAGCGCCACCTTTTTTGTCAATAATTATATATTTTTTCCAATATTTTTTACTTCGTTATAAATTTCTTACAACACGCTCACACTTTTAGTTGCTCATCACATACAAATCGTATAAATTAACCAACACAAAACAAAATGCCACAACCGACATCACTGTCAGGCTGTGGCACTTTTTATACGTCTAAAATCACTTACTGCGTTCCATTTTTTCAAGCACTCGCGAAATAGGGGTGCCGCTTACGCGTATGTTGCGCTTTAGCTGCCATAGGCAGTCGGGGTTTCCTTGCGTTATTGTGTTCATACCCTCGTAGCACGACAGGCTGGATTTAAAACCCAACTCCCGCAAAACATCCTTCGAGTCGGCGCTTATTACACCGAGCGGATACGTGAACGTCGTCGGAAGTATCCCGGTCATTACCTTTGTGCGCGATTGCATTTGCAACAGGTCCTTGCTCAGGCGCGACATGTACTGCTCACGTCCTTCGCCTTTGCGCTTGCCGCTGCCATTCGAGCCGTGCAGGTTGTAGCTGTGGTTTTGCAGCTCTATTACTCCTGCGCCCAGCATCTCAGACACTTGCCACCACGTCAAGTGAGGATAAACCACGCCTTCGACGCCGTCCTTCGAATAATCGTCCGTCGGCTTGCCGATTATGGACAAGACGGCTTTCATGCCGTATTTTTTCAGCAGCGGATACAAGTACGTGAACTCGCCGCGGTTGCCGTCGTCAAACGTCAGCACGACAGGTTTTTCAGGCAATCCTCCGCCATTGTTCACGTAATTCAAAAGATCCGCCATTACAATCGTCGTGTAGCCGTTCTCCTTTAGAAACTTCAGGTCATTCTCCATTTCCTGCGGGTAGATGGCGAACCTGCCAATGTAGGAGCTGTTCGTTGTTATCTGGTGGTACATGATTATCGGTACGCGCGCCGTGCCTTCGCTCGCCGAAGCCGACGTAGCTCCCGCGCATAACATCATGCATGTTAGCAGTAAAGTAATTATTTTTTTCATTATTATTCTCTCCGTTTTTCATTGATTACGAAGCATTTCATCGCCAATATATTATTGCTGGAAACGCTATTATCATAACAGAGAAAATATGTAAAGAAATTAATATCCTTTTTAAGTTTTTTTGTAAATTTATAGGACATTTGGTATAATTTAGGCGTTGCATGAAAGGAGGTGCAATATGTTACATAAGTTAAAGAGTTTAAAAACCAGCAGTATACTAAATGCCGTTCAGTTCGTAGCTAACGCTTTAGTTATTGCGAAATTCCTGCTTGACTTGTTCAAGTAAGACAAAAGCCCCTAGAGCTGCAACTCTAGGGGCTTTCTGTTTGCACAAATCATAGGTGCAATGCTACATAAGTTATCCGCAAAACAAAGGAGTTTATGACTTTATCATGCGGTATTGACTGTCTGGTTAGCGCACACATTATTAGCTAACTTGATAATATTATACCCCAAATTTTTATTGTGTCAACCACATTTAATGCATGGTACTAACTTTATGACAAAGAATAATTACTTCGTTACACTCTTAATAACGTCCACAATCGCCTCTATACTATCCGATAACTGACTCTCGTTCATCTTCGCGATGTACTGCGCGCGGTTTGTGTACAGATCGACCAGCTCTGCGATAAACATCTCCTCGTTCAGTGCGGTTTCGTCGATGACCTTACAGAAACCCTGCTGCCTGAACGATTCGGCGTTAAGCATCTGATCGCCGCGGCTCGTTTTTGTTTTCGGAAGCGGAATGAGCAGCGCGGGTTTGCGTAGCGCGAGGAACTCCGAAATAGAATTCGCGCCCGCCCGTGATACTACGATATCACACGCCGCGAAAATATGCGGAAGTTCGTCCGAGATATACTCGAACTGCGCGTAGCCTTCGATTTTCAAATTCTCATCGACGTTACCTTTGCCGCAGATGTGTATGATGTTGTAGCTCTTCATGAGCTTGCCGAGCGCCGCACGTAGCAGCCTGTTTATTTTCGCCGAGCCGAGGCTGCCGCCCATGATTAACAGCACGGGCTTTTTGCCGCCGAAGCCGCACAGCTCAAGCCCCCTTGTCCGATCTCCCGTAAACAGCTCGCGGCGTATCGGCGAACCGGTCAGCGTTGCTTTTTTGGATTTCAGAATGTCGAGCGTTTCGGGAAAGGACACGCATACAGCCTTCGCCATCGGCATCGAGATACTGTTCGCAAGCCCCGGCGACATGTCCGACTCGTGTATGACGACCGGCACGCCCAGCGCTTTCGCCGCCAGCACGACCGGCACAATTACGAAGCCGCCCTTCGAAAAAATTACGTCCGGTTTGATTTTCTTAATAACCGCATAAGCTTCGCCGACGCCCTTCACTACCCGGAACATATCCGTAAAGTTTTTAACATCCATGTACCGCCGCAGCTTCCCCGACGATATGCCGTGAAACTCCACACCTGTTTTCGCCGTCAGTTCTTTTTCGATTCCGTTTTTGCTGCCTATATAAAAAATTTCGTAGCCCTCGCGCGCCAGAGTCGGCATCAGTGCTATATTCGGCGTAACATGCCCGCCCGAGCCGCCGCCTGTCAGTATTATTTTTTTCATTCCAGCTCTCCTCGGATTTTTAATGAACTCCATTGATTTTACTATTTCAACCCGCGCTTTACAACCGCCGATAATTTTATTATTATAATAATATATTCGGCACTAAACATTTTAATATTTTATTCGATTTAGTGCCGAATATTTTCCTCTGATTATAGGAGGGCATGAATGTTTTGTTTTATAAAACATTTATGCCACCTATATATATGACTGAAATACAATGAAAATACGAAAGGGCGCTTAATAATGAAGATAGTTATTATTTGCGGCGACACGGTTAACTACGATTACAATACGGCGAAGCTGACGAAGCTCGTAAACGATATATTGACTGAGCTGGGCGTGGAGGTTTCCGAAATACACTTAAGCGAATGCAAAGTCCCGCTCTCCGACGGCGCAATGACGAAGGCCGCCGGTGACATCTTGACCGCAGTGGATGAAGCGTCCGGCGTTGTGTTTGTGACGAGCGTGCGGCTGTTCTCGCCGTCTGCGATGATGCATACGCTGTTGGAATATTTTCTGCTTAACCCGAAGCCGCTCAAAGGCAAAAACTGCCTGCTTGCGGCCGTCTCTAAAAACGGCGGCGAAAAATCTGCGCTGGAATATATGTCGAAGGCGGTTGGGCATTTCGGTGCGTTTGACAGCGTGAAAATCGGGCTGAATGAATCTCTTGTAAATGAGATAGAAATAGACGGGACTACGAAGACCGTAATAGAGAAGCAAATCGAGGATTTTTATAGGCTGGTAAGGGCAGGGCGTAAGTTTTTCATACCGGGCGACTACGAGGCTCCGGCGCAAAGTACGACCGTGCGCGGCATAACGCCGGACGAGCTGGCGAAGTACATGCCCGAAAAACCGCGCATGGCCGTCGCCGATATTTACAAAAAGCTAAACCTGACGGAGCTGAGCGGCGAAGGCGAGCGCGACATAACCGAACTGACGCAGCATTTCGCTAAAAAACTGTCCAGCCCCGAAACAAAAAACCTGCTCAAGGAGCCGCTTCCGTACATGGGCGGTACGCCCGCGCCGCGCGGGAAATCGTGCAGGCAGCTTACGCAGAGCTTACCACATTATTATCAAGCGCAGCTGGCTAACGGGCTGAGTGCCGATATCGCGTTCGTTATATCCGGGGACGACCCGTTCGAAGGTCACATCGTAATAAAAAATACGGAATGCGAATATTTCGACGGTACGCCCCCGAATCCGGACATAACGATAATCTCCGACGCGTCGGTCTGGAACGACGTGTTGAAAGGAAAATTCACGGCACAGAAGGCTTTCATGATCGGCAAGCTTAAGGTGCGCGGGAACTTCGTGCTGCTGACTAAGTTCGATCAGATGTTTCTGTCAAAACCGCTGGCGTAAGCATGCGGCTGAAAATTAAGTTTACACGAGCGGCGTATTTTGCGGTGGTTTTACGCGAAATGCGCCGCGAAGATGTAAACTTTATTTTCAGACATTTGCTAACGCCGGGTTTTACGAGTTGTTATTACTAATAGGCTTTCTTATAAATAACCGGACGAGTGCGCCCCCGTTAAATGGAATGAGCGGGAAAAGGTAGCAGCGTCCGGTTATTGTTTTTGTGGCGGCTGCGATTATGAAGATGAGCAGTATTCCGACGGCCAGTCCCCACGCGTTAAACACGGCGATAAGCACAAGTATCATCATGCGAAACAGCTTGACGGCGTAGCCAAGCTCGAAGCTCGGCTGCGTAAACCCGGCAATCGCCACGAACGCCATGTACAGCACGACCTCCGGCACGAACCAGCGGGCCTTAACGGCGAAGTCACCGAGAATGAGCGCGCCGACTATGCCGAAGGAGTTGCTCAGTACGGTGGGCGTGTTGAGGGACGCGAGCTTAAGCGTGTCTATTGCGAATTCTAGGATTAGGAGCTGGATTATGATCGGTACTGCGTTCATTTCTTTTACTTTGATGAAGTCGAGCCAGCTCGGAATCCACGTCGGGTTCTTCACGAGCAGATACCACACCGGCGTAAGAAACATCGCGAGCGAAAATATCGCAAGCCGCACGAACCGCAGATACGTCCCGACTATCGGTGCGAAGTAGAACTCGTTCGTCTCCTGCGTGTAGTCAAACAGCGACGTCGGCAGAAGCATGACAGCGGGTGAGTTGTCGACTATTATGACGATTTTGCCCTCGAGGATATTCGCCGCGGCTACGTCGGGACGTTCCGTGTAGCGCACTCGCGGAAACGGGTTGAACCACTGGGTTTTTATCAGGCATTCGGCTAGGCTTGCCTGTCCCATTGTTAATGAATTTATTGAAATGTTCTCTAGCTTGTGTACTAAGGTTTTTATTAACCGCTCGTCCGCAATGCCGTCGATGTAGCTTAATACTACGTCGGTTTTTGATTTCGTGCCGACCGAGAAGGCTTGCATCGTCAGGCGCGGCTCGCGAATCCGGCGGCGTATTAGAGCGGTGTTTACAATGAGCGTCTCGACGAAGCCGTCGCGTGAGCCGCGCAGCACCTTGTCGTCCTCCGGCTCGCCCAGGCTGCGTGCCGGGTACGTCCGCGCGTCTATCATGATTACTTCCTTCAGCCCTTCGACGAGAAACGCGAGCGAGCCTGAGAGGACGGCGGTTACGATTGTTTCTTCGTCGGCTTGCACGTCCGTCTCGACGTACGGTACGAACTTATCCGCCACGGCTTGCGCCGAACCCGCCGCGTCAAGCTCATGCGGCGGCACTCGCAGTAAGAAGCTCATGACGCGTTCCATCACGTCGTCCTTCGCGAAGCCGTCCACAAAAAAAAGGACGGCGCGTCTGCCCGCGAAGGTCATAGACTTCGCAACGACGTCAAAGCTCCGTCCCACACCGATTTTGTTCGTTAGATTTTGTAGATTGTTATCATAGTTATCGGATAGCATAGAAGTCACCTCTGGCGTAGTATTGGCGTAACAGGTGGTCGGTATGCGGTCGATATGCAAAAAAAGAACATCAGGCCGAGGCCTGATGTTCTTTTTTTAGTTCATATCCTTTTCCACATAAATCCCCGTAGCCGCCTCCCAAGTCACCCCCGGCTCCACAAACCTAAACCCGGTAACCTCATCAGGCAAATCAATATTCGGGGCGTTAACCGCCCACGTCTGCGGCTCCGGGCAAATGTACCCCATATCGCCCGAGTTATTCCATACCATCCAATGTCCGAACTCCTTGCTAACCTCGTAAACAACGGACACACCCGCCGCCGCGTCGCGCAGCACCGCGCCGTTAAACGGCTTACCGTCACGCGTGAGCGGCTTCGCCGTGTAATGCCCGTTCACTTGCTGACCTTGCGGCTTAACGCCGCCTGTGCGGAACTGCTCGTCATAACTGCTCAGCGGCTGCGGCTTGCCGACCGGCAACGTCCTGTCGCTAAGCTTCCAGCGCTCACCGACTGACACCAGCAAGCTGTAGTCGTCGGCGTTACCCCCGTCACGAAACGGGACGTTAAACGCCGTGTGGAAGCCCAGCCCAACCGGCATCGGCGTGCCGCTTTTGTTTGTGATTGAAATACTCTGCGACAGCCCGCCGCTGCTCAGCGTATACACGATATCAATCGTAAACTCATGCTGATACTCTGGGAAGAAATCCGTCTCGCGAGTACACTCAAACCTAACCCCTACCGCAGCCTCGCCGGAATCGTCGCGCTCACTGAAAACCCGCCACGGACGCGTACGCAGAAAGCCGTGAATGTGGTTGTGCTTAGCAGTTTCGTTTACGGTGAACTGATACGTCTTACCTCCGCGCGTGAATGTACCATCCTCGATACGGTTCGGGGGGAATAGCACGGGCACGCCGAATATTTGCGGCCTATCCAAATACGCTTGCAGCGGCACATTATGCGGTGTGTGCAGTATATCCAGTCCGCCGGTTACATATCGCAGCTCAATAAGCTGACCTCCGTACGACGGTATTATCAGCGCTTCGTAACCTCCCGCGCCAAAGCTGACTGCCGGTAAACCCTTCCATGTTGTGTGTTTAATCATCTTAAGCATCTCCTTTTTATTTTTCGTCCATCGCGCGTTCCGCCAAAGCACGCATATATCCTATCGCGTAGGCGAATGCCGCCTTATTTTGCGGATCGCCCGCCATCTCGGGCGTATGGTCGAGCGTTATTACGCCGCCATACTGCATTTCGCACAGCACGCGCATTATTTTGTACATGTCCATGTAGCCGTTATCAAGAAACGTCTCCTTAAAAACCGGCAGCGGCGCGGAAACATTCCGAAAATGAACGACCTCGACGCGTTTCTGCTCAAGGCACCAGCGCAGCGAACCCAACACGTCCGT
>CAZJLW010000003.1:32190-36555 GCA_964546895.1 uncultured Eubacteriales bacterium
CGCGCCTTGCAGCCACGCGACTCGGCGTCTCTATGCGTCGTATATACTGCGTTCTGCTCGAACGTGAACACGACGCGATTTACGCCCGCTTCGGCCAGCACCGGTAGAAACTCTTTCCAACGCGCGATAACGTCCGCGCGGTTATCGAGATTCAAAATAACCGCCGGGTTCTTCGACAGCTCCTGCGAGAGAACATGGTGCAACCGCAGCCCAAACCCCGCCAGCCGTGCCTGAAACTCTTTCAAATATTCCGGCGTGTGGGCGGCCCGCTCGTTCGGCAGCGTCAGCCGAATGTCACTTATGCCGAGCTGCGAGACGAACTTTAGGAAATCGTCATCGACGGACGGACGCACGCCTATTATAAACCGGTAGTCCCATTTCATACGTATATACCTCCTGATTCGCCCGATTTGTGTCGGGGTGCTAACTATTAATATACAGCAAAAAATGGGTTAGTTCAAATAAAACACACTTCCAAACTCCGTTATGCTCTCGACCAGCTCACGCTTATAACCAGCGTCGCCTTTGTCGAGCGAGTTTACATAAACGCCGTCGTTCGCCACCGAAGAATGTATAAACCTGCCACCGCCGACATACATCGCAATATGTCCAGGGAAATAAATCAAGTCGGCTTTTTTCAGGCGCTCGCGTGGGATTTTTTTAACCGGGAAGCCATCTTTCATCACGGAATCCCGGTAAATACACACGCCGTTTAACAAATACGCCATCGAGCAAAGCCCCGAGCAGTCGATACCGAGCGGTGTTTTGCCGCCGTAGCGGTACGGCGTTCCTAAATATTTGTACGCCGTGTTGACGACCGAATCCCTGAACGCGACTTCTCTTATTTTATATTGCACCGATGAGTTTCCTGCCGCAATTTCGCCCGCCAACAATTTTCCCGCCGTCGAAACAACCACGTTCCCGCCAAGTAGCGCCGACCTAACAAATCCCTTATCCCCACAAGCCGTCAAAACCTCCGTATACCCGTCACGACCTACCGTCTCACACGACGCGTTCTCCACGACAACAATCGCCCCGCGCGGCAGCGTCATATTAACCCTCGCCTTAATATCCGGTGCGGCCAACACGTCAGCGAAGCTTCCAACAACAAAAACCCTACGCCCTTCACCGCCGCCAATCGAAACATCACGCTCACGCAAAAACCCTTCGTACCCATAAGACATACTCACATGCAGCCAACCCCCGGCCGCCGCACCAATTATCGTAAAATCCATACCATGAAGCGCTTCGTCGGCCATGATACAGTTTTCGTTCGGCTCGTACATTAGCGGCGCGACTGCCGCCGTCACTATGCCCCTCTCCATCAAAACCACCTCCAGCTTTTACAAAACACAGCAAAACCTTCCCGCCTCAGCATCCAACTCAACAGTCTCGCCAAGCGGTAGCGTCATCGTCGGCATCGTATGTCCACACGCCACGTTATAAACACACGGCTTGCCTTCCCCGCCTAAAATCGCCTTAAACACATCCTCCGCACCGTCGCATTTGTTAAAACTCCCCAGAATTATCCCGGCGCACGAGCGCAGCTTTCCAGAGTTCTTTAATTGGAGCAGCATTCGGTCTATTCTATACGGCGGTTCGTCTGTCTCTTCGAGAAATAAAATCTTACCACCTGTATTAATTTCGTAACCTGTCCCGATAGACGAAGCAACCAGTGACAGATTCCCTCCCGTCAACACCCCGCGACAACGCCCTCCAACAAGCGTCTTAATCGGCACACCATCGGCGTTCTCAAAAAACCACGGCGTTCCGTCCCGTCCTTCTCCAAAAACCGCGCCCAAAAAACAAGCGCGCGTATATTCATCAAGCCCGCCCGATATCTCAAACATCGGCGAATGATACGTAACAAACCGACAACGCTCATTAATAACAATATGCAGCGCCGTCACGTCGCTATAACCAAAAAAAGGCTTCGGATTTCTCCGGATAAAACCAAAATCAATCTTATCAATAATACGCTGCGCGCCGTAACCGCCCCTTACGCAAAAAACCCCATCAACATTTTTATTCTTAAACGCGTCGTTGAAATCCTTAGCCCGCAGCGCGTCGTCGCCCGCCAAATATGTAAGCCCGTCCGTCCCTACCGAGTAGCACGACTTCATGACGATTGTATTCAGCCCGAAGCCCTCAAGCGCCTTGGCCGTCTTTTGCACCAAATCCGGCGCGATCGGACTGGACGGCGCGATAACCGCTATTGTGTCGCCTTTTTTCAAATAATCCGGCCTGAACATAGCAGCCCTCCCGTTTTAATATTTATAAAAAGCTTATGCGGGGTGAATGTTTTTGTTGACAGCCGTGAAATTTTATAATATATTTGCGTAGTAAATTACTAATTTACTAATTTTTTTCAGAAGCGAGGTAATGAAATGAAAATACCAACAACACTAAAACACAAACCCGTAATCGTATCCGAGGACTACGACCTTATAGATGGGCGCATCGAGGATTCCGACGCGAAGGGGCTGTCTATCGGGCTTGCGCAGTGGAACGACCGCGGCAAAGTCGATGTCTCTGCGAAAATCTGGCGCTACACCGGCGAAAAATGGTCGCGTCAGTCGGAAGAAATACCACTGCACCGGGTTATCGACTTGGCGATATTCGTATGCCGTACGCGGCAATACTTCCGCGACGCGTATAAATACCCGAAGCTGTATAACGAAAACGATCCGCAAATCGACCGTATAGCAATACAGGGCGGCGCTATGAACGTGTCGGTCTGCACCGGCAACGAAATGCTGGACGAGGACATAAAGCTGCTGTTCGCGGGCTTGGCTAAGGACGACGAGCTGCTAGGCGAGCGTTTGAGCCGCCTGTCGGCTATTTTGAAAGAGATGGGGTATTAATTGAGCGGGGTATTATATGTGGTGGCGACGCCGATCGGCAACTTGGAGGACATCACGTTCCGCGCGGTACGCGTGCTTGGCGAAGCGGATATCATCGCCGCCGAGGACACGCGCCAGACCGTCAAGCTGCTTAACCGGTACGAAATAAAAACCGGCCTTATGAGCTACCATGAGCACAATAAGACCGGTCGGGGAAACAAAATTCTTGAGCTGTTACTCGAAGGCAAAAACGTCGCGCTTGTAACGGATGCAGGTATGCCGTGCATATCCGACCCGGGCTACGAACTTGTGCGCCTCTGCTCCGAGCACGGCGTACATGTCGTCGCTGTACCGGGCGCGTCGGCGTCAATCTCGGCGCTAGCCGTATCGGGTATCTCGTCGGCGCGGTTCGCGTTCGAAGGTTTTCTGCCGCGCGAAAAAAAACCGCGGCGCGAATTACTAAAATCACTCGAAAACGAAACCCGCACGCTGATATTTTACGAATCGCCGCACCGGGTGCGTGAGACGCTCTCCGAGCTGCACGAAGCACTCGGCGACCGCCGCTGTTCTGTAGCGCGTGAGCTTACGAAGGTTCACGAAGAAATACTGCGCGGAACGCTTGCCGAAATACGGGAGCACTTCGACAAAACCGAGCCGAAGGGCGAGTTCACAATCGTAGTCGAGGGGCTGAGCCTGCTCGAAAAAACCGAACGCGAAGCCGCCCCGTGGCTTGCGATGTCCGTCGAGGAGCATGTGCAGTTTCACATATCGCACGGTCTTGCAAAAATGGACGCCATCAAGCTATGCGCGAAGCAGCGCAATGTTCCTAAGAGGGAAGTATATAATTGTATAGAAAATGAATGATTAATTATACTTCCTCCATAGCACCATCAAAATTTAGGCAGACGCTTACTTTTCTGCGTTTGAACGGGAATTTTTCGGCTGCGCCGTCAATCAGCTCAATGCCGATACCAGGAGTGTCGGGTACGATTAAGTAACCTTTTTCAAGCTTGATAGAGTTCTCCAGTATTTCTGTGCGCGGCGGTTCGCCCTCGCCCTTCGGGTACTCCTGAATGACGAAATTCGGGATTGCCGCGCCGACCTGCAGACACGCCGCCGTGCTGACGGGGCTGAGCGGGTTATGCGGTATTACGCCGACATCGAACGCCTCGGCGAGCGCGGCGACCTTTTTCGTCGCGCTGATGCCGCCGCACATGCACACATCCGGACGGACGAAGCTAGCGGCCTTTCGGCTCAGAATCATCGCAAACTCCTGCAAGTTATTGAACCGTTCACCCGTCGCTATCGGCAGATCTATATGCTCGGCGATGTACTGCATCGAGTCAAAATTCTCAGGCATAGTCGGATCCTCATAGAAAAACGGATTGTACTGCTCGATACCCTTCGCAAGCGTTATCGCCTCGAACGGTTTCAGGCGGCGGTGAATCTCTATACACAAGTCGACATCGTTGCCGACGGCTTCGCGGTACTGGCGCACGCGGTCGATCGCCTTGTCGATTTT
>CAZJLW010000003.1:36655-38837 GCA_964546895.1 uncultured Eubacteriales bacterium
CCCCTGAAATGAAACGCCCTGTACATACAGTTCCAGTGATGTTCGATTAACAGCGGGTCCTTACCGATCAGGTAATCCTTAAAGCTGTTGACGCAAGCCGCCGAAGCCTCAAGAAAAGCCCACGCCCCCGACTCGCCAAGCCCCGTTATACCCTCGTCTGTATGCACCTTCACGAACAAAAAATTATCCACAAATACATTTTCCACATCAATTATTTTCATTGCCAATCTCCCTCTACATTCTCATGCTGCGTAAACGCGCCCGCGTCTTACAGCATTACCTTCTTCATATATTCCACGAACGCCGGGAACGCAAGCTCCGGCACCGGCAGCTCAGGTTTCCATTTCTTTTCCCATTCGAGCGACAAGTAGCCGCTGTAGTTGTTTTGCTTAAGCGTTTTCAAAATCGCCGGTATCGGTATATCGCCCTCGCCTATCATGCATAGGTTGAATTGTCCGCCGTCTCTTTTGTGATCCTTAACATGAACGTGCTTAACGTAATCCTTTATCGGCTCGTAGAACTCTAGGTAATTGTCCTCGTATGTTTTGTCGCTGTGTTCGATGTCCCACAGTATGCCGAAGTTGTCCGCGCCCGACGCCTTTACGCCCTCGATAACCGGCAGAACTGCGTCAAGTGTGTTGAAGTCACCGTGGATTTCGAGCAGCACGCCGACGCCCGTACCCTTCGCGTATGCGCACAGCTCGGAGATGCCGTCGATTACGCTTTTGATAACCGCGTCGCGGTCAAGCCCTTGCAGCTTATCCCCGAACACACGTATGTACGGTATGCCCATGCGCGCGCAAACCGTGATTGCTTCCTTGCCTTCTACAATCGCATCCGCGCGCTTCTGCGCGTCATGAAAATTTACGGACGTCCCAAAGCCGCATATGCTTACCTTGTGGTCGGCCAGTATTTTTTTCGTTTCGACTGCGTTCTGCTCGCTGAACCATGATATGTTTTCGGCGCGCATCTGCCCGTCCAGCCCTCTGATTTCAATGCTGTCAATTCCAAGCTCCCTCGTGTTCTTCAGGATTTTCATGAAATCCCAGTCCGGGCAACCCAGTGTTGTAAAAGATAGTTTCATTTAATACACCCCTTATATGTTATTTATTTTTACTCAGCGCGGTAAAACACAACTACGAATCCCGTCTTAAGCATTTGAAACTCGACCTTAACTCCCGCGTTTTTGCAAGCGACCGTTATTCTTCTTAAGCCCGTCCCGAATGATTCAACTTCCTTCGAATAATACAGCATTTGCGCCAACTGCGGGTTTCGTTTGACCGATCGCTCCGAGCCTTCAATAAAATCCTGCGGTGTCAACCCGTGAGGAAACGTTCCGGGATTATATATTTCTATACGATTTTTATATATGGATACCTCGTTATTTTGCGACATACGGTAATCCCTATGGCAGAACGAATTGACTAGTGCTTCGCGTACGGCATCCACCGGAACCTCGGGGATTTCTTTGCGCTCAATCGAGCCGTTTAACTCGACCCGCCATTTTATGTTGTTTTTAATGTACTTTTCCGCAACGGAAACAAGCTCTGTAACCGTTCCGCTTTCGTGTTTTATATCGTTAAATGTTAACCGCTCGTTCGTGGCGAATATCGCCATCTGCATTTCAAGTCCGCTGTTTCGGCAGAACATTATTCTGGCAGTGTTTGTTATACGCCCTTCCTTTATTAAATCAAGCCGGGTTAAAACATCTTCTATTGAAACATACGAATAGTCCATTCTACCGTTTGCGTTAGACTTTTCTATGAACCTGACAAGCTCCGCTTCGTCGATGTCGTCTATGCATTTATCTGAAGGAGAGCTGTCCCACGACGGGCGTAGCTCCGGCTCAATATGATTGGATATAGCTTGGCTTATATCACGTAATGTCTTATCGGTGATATCTTGTCCAACGACCACGCCGTCGTTACGAACTCCGAAATAAAGCTCGCCGCGATTATGCTTGTTGAGCATCGCAACAATAGATATAATGCCTTCTTTCAACTCTCCGGTAGACTTTTTAAATTCAACCGTTTCTGTCTCTTTATATAAATGCATGTCAGTCTCCTCGTAAATTCAAACCTTTTGTGATGTACAAATTTTTTACCTGCTCCCTCAACCCCGGCTTATCAGAAATCGCCGTAAAATTAGCAACCGCGCTAAGCGTACCGATAAGCGGCAGCCC
>CAZJLW010000003.1:38937-48171 GCA_964546895.1 uncultured Eubacteriales bacterium
AACTCCCGAAACCCCGTCCCGAACCACTTACTATAAGGCGCATACTGCCCGCAATACAAAAACACCAATCGCATAAGCCGCTCAGCAATACGCGCACAAACCAACACCGAACCCACTTCATCGCCAACATCAGCGCAGCGTTTTACAAACGCCTGCTCTTCCGCAACAAGCGACCAACTTGACGCCAACAAATAATCCCTTACATCGTCAGGATAAAACGCCAGCTTCCCCAACTTGCGACGCATATTCAACCCATCAACAAACATCTCTCCAGAAGCAAGCGCCAGCAATCTATGTTCCGAAAACGAAAGCCAATCCAAACACGACGGCTCCCCATCAATCCCCAAATACCCCTTCAAAAATCCATTCACAGTATTAATAAAAACTAGCGGTGACACCGCGCCTTCCGTAATAAATACCGGTTGCCTTACACCGTTGTCATTAGGATTAGGCGCAGAAAAATTAACCGACCATCCCATAAACGTATACGGTAACCCATTCGCAAACGCGCTAAGTATTTCCGGCTTAAGCCGCAAATCCTCCTCGCGCAGAAACAAATAAAACCGCGGCCCCCACATATGGTCAGTCGACGTCAAATCATCATACCCCAGCACATCCGACCCATAACCGACAAGCCCCGCCGAATATTCAAGCCCCGGGAACTCCCGTGTCAACACCGGCTGCGCAGCCTCGAAAAAAAACCGCCTGCACAAGTCCTTACCTTTTATAAAATCAGCCAAAAAAAACCATCCTCACATACCATATTCGCTGGGGTTAACACGCTCGACCTTCTGAAAAACCCGCCTGAACGTTTTCACATTATTATACCCAACGCGCTCCGAAAGCTCGTTGACCGTAAGCTTTTCGGTTTTCAGAATATCCTTCGCCTTCTGTACACGGACTAGGTTTATGTAATCCGGCAAGCCCTGCCCCGTTTTTAGGCGGAACAGCTTCGATACGTATTTCGCCGACAGCCCGACATACTCGGCGATTTGCGTCAGGCTTAGGTTGCTGTCGCCGTAATGCTCCTGCACGTACCGCTCTATAAGCATATGAATATCATTGTCATAATTTTCGCGGCTGCCGTCCGCGCCGCAAAGAAATTTCATAATATCCCGAAACGCGGCGTTTAGCGCGACGGGCGTTTTGGCATCCGTAATGCCGTCCATTAACGCAAAAAGCTTCGAGCGATCGTCCTCGCCCTGCGCCGAAAAATAGACGCCTTGCAGCTTGCTGACTATTGCAAACAAATGAAACCGCATCGACTGAAACGGAATATCCTGTCTGCCAAGCTCGCCGAACAGCGCGTCAGTCAGTAACACCGCGTCATTGTAGGCGCTCATTTGCACAGCCTTGCAAAGCGGCACGGTGTATGCGTCCATGCTGATTTCGAGCGTGTTCGGGATTTCCGTGAACTGCTCCGTTCTTATTACGCCGCCGTTTGTTTTCGAAAGCAGGTCGTGAGCACTTTTTATACCGGCGTAAATATCCGAAAGGCTCTCTAAGCTCATCGTATACGTGCCGATAACAGCCGTCACGGACAGCTTGAAGAACTCGTTCAAAAACGCGCGAAGCTCCTCTAGTTTTTCGACGATAACCGCGTCGAAGTCAGCTTTCGTTTCGGGCGTGAGCGAAAAAATAACGATAACTCCCGTTTTCGAGCCGGTCTTGATGTAATCGAATTTATAGTTAAGCAGCTCATCTAGTATGTTCGCGATTACGAACTCCAGCGAAATTTTTTCGTCATCTCCGTCGCGCTTCGCCAAAAAAGATTCCTGCTCGTTTTCGATGAACACGCGCACCGGCGCGAGCAGTTTGCCGCTGAAATCGCTCGTCAGCGTCTCGAGCATTTCGTTGTCCGTCAAGTCCCAGTTGCTGCCCTCGAGCAGCGAGAGTAAATATTTTTCCTTCATATATATCTGCTGCTTAACGTAGCTGCTTTTCATACGAAATTCGTTGCTGTGCAGATTTAAAATCTGCTCGTTAATAAGCTCGAACTCGTTCTTTTGCACGTCGTCCGAGTTGCTGAACAGGCTGAGTGTCTGCCGCAGTGGTGTGTAGTTGCGAAAAAGCAGCGCCGTCGCGATAAACAGCCCAAGCATCGACACAATCAGAAACACGGTTACAAACACAGAAGTAGCGATGTAGCTTTTGCTCCAAAAAATCCTGTACGGCGTCGCTACGGCGTAAACAAAATTACTGACGGTCGAATCGATATACGAAAACACGTACTTGTCCGCGCCGCTTCTTACTATCTGGTAGTCGGCCGACCCGCCGACATCAAAAGCCGCTTCGTCAAGTGCAGCCGCCGCGGCCGCGTTGCCGTAGCGTTTTAGTATGCCGCCGTTTTTGTCAAGTATGAGTACGGCAGAAGCGTCGCGCGAGGAGACGTATTCGTTCAGCTCGTCGAAGCGCATCGAAACAAAAACGTTCGTGCCATATGCGTTCTGCGGTATGTACGCCTTAGAATTTGTGTAGTACAGAATCGTCTCCGAGTCATACTTTTCGTACGATAGGTACGGCGATATCATGTAGCTGTTCGGAGGGATGTCCGGCGAAAGCTTTGCACGCCATTCAGCCAAGCCGGATTGTATTCGTTTCGTATAAAACAGCGCGTAGTAAAGCCTGTACAAATCATTCGCCGTAGTCGACGTAATGCAGTATTCGATAGCGGGTATGTAAATAAAAATATCGTTTACGGACGAAGTGCCTTTGAAGTTTGAGATTATCTTTATAAGTTCGGTTTGCTTCTCGACGATATCCTGACGCGTGTTGCTCATCAGCACCAAATCCCGGAACCGCTCGTCAACGATAATGGAAGCCGAGATTTCGCGCGCTTGATTTAACTTATTGTCGATGGATGTACGCATTATTTTCAGGTCGATTGAGTTGGTGGTGATGATTTCGTCGCGGATAATGCCGTACGCGGTCAGACAAATGCATACCGCTCCCACAAGCGGAATAAGTAATATAAGCAAATATGAAAGGAACCATTTTTTTAATATGCTGTTGCGTTTTAAATATATGAGCTTAACAAAATCAAGCATAAGTTCCACCCCACGCAATGCGGCATTACCAATACCAACATTATAAACCACGATTGAAAATTTTCAAAGAATTTTCGTAGGGATAAATTAGAACATATGGGACAAAAAGAGAAAATATCTTAAAATTTTACCAATTGGGTCTTACTTTTATCTCAATTTTTGATAACATTTACATATCAAAATAAATTCTATAAAGGGAGGAAAAGAAATGAAAATGAATCGTAAAGCAACAAAGTTTTTTGCTCTGGCAATGGCTTCGGCGTTGACACTTAGCGTATCGTCTCCGGCCATCGGTGCAAGCACGACTGCAACCAAACCGTTCGTACCGGCCAAAAGCACTGCGTACCCCGTTAAGGGCAGCCCAAAATTCTCACTCGTTAAGACATTCGGTACCGAGCTTACGCAGGCGGGGTTGAAATCCTACAGCGAGGCACCCGGTTTCGTAGCTTGGCAGAAACAAACCGGCATTAACGTAGACCTGACCGAGCCGGCCGATTTGCCCGCGCTTATGCTGCTGCTCGCAGGCGGAACTATTCCGGACGTTATTTTGTTCACGAAAGGCTCGTATCCCGGCGGTTCGCTCAAAATGGCCGACGACGGTCTTGCTATCGACTTCAAGAATAAGTTGGCCGATTGGGCGCCTGATTACCAGAAATTCTTAGACAGCTCGCCGTTTTTTATGAACTCCATAAGAGAGGGTGACGGAAGCATCCGTGCGTTCGGCAGCTATGCTTTCCCGATCGGTTCAATTTACCGTTCTTGGAGAGGCTTGCTGGTTCGCAAAGAGTACATGGATAAGCTCGGCATAAAGAGCATTGATACTCCGGACGACCTTTACAACTACCTTTCCAAAATCAAAACTCAACTGAACGCTTCGCTTCCGTTCGCTTCGGAAAAAAACAACTTCACATCGTTTTTTAACGAAGGTGCTTTTACGTCCGGCTTCGGCCTTGTAAGCGCAGGCGAGTATGTCAAGGACGGCAAGTTCCACATCGGTGCTTACGATCCGGAATACAAAGCATTCCTTACATATATGAACAAGCTGTATACCGAGAAGCTGCTCGACAATAACTTCGCCGTAACAGACGAAGCCACCGCTCAGTCCAGCATGATTAAGGGCGACACGGGTGCTATTTACGCTCAGGCTTCAAGAATACAGGTTATGTATAAAGCTGCGAATTCTAAGGACTTTAACCTGACGCCGGTTGGATCGCTTGTAAAAGCCAAAGGCGACGTGCCGATGTTCGGTCAGATGGATCCGTACATAACTCCCGCTTACTGGTCGTACATCACCGAAAAGTGCAAAAACGTTGAAGCAGTTATGCGCTTCTTCAACTATATGTACACTGAGCAAGGTAACACATTAAGAAACTTCGGTACTGAAGGCGTTTCATTCAAATATGTAGACGGCAAGCCGACATTCACCGAACACATCACGAAAAACGCAAAAGGTTACTCAATCGACCAAATCCTGCGTGTAGAAGGCTTAATCAACTGGGGCGGTATTATGGATGACGTAATGTCTCCGCAACGCTTCCCGATGAAGGAGCAAGTCACTGCATACGAAGTTTGGGCTAAAAACGACGCGGACAAATACAAAATTCAAAACGACAGCTTACTGCCTGAATTTGTAGACGAAAGCGCAAGGCTTTGGACTGATATCGATACATACATCAAAGAAAGCCGTGCAAAGTTCATCTCCGGCACAGAGCCGCTCGCGAATTTTGACAAGTATATCGATACGCTTAAGAAAATGAACATGGACAGATATATTGAGATTCGTCAGAAATCTTACGACAAGTTTAACAAGTAGTATTAGACGGGAGGTTGTAAAGCTTGAACTCCTCAAAGACTTCCAGTTTTAGATACCGCGTAAAAAAAGATTTACAACTGTACGGTAGCGCCTATTTAATGGCGCTACCCGTTTTCTTATTTTTTATTATATTCGCTTATAAGCCGATGGCCGGAGCGATTATCGCGTTCAAAAACTTTTCTGTCGTACGCGGCATATGGGGTAGCAAATGGGCGGCTAATTACGGCTTTGCGCACTTCATCAGCTTTTTTAAGTCGTACTACTTCGTGCGGATACTCGGCAACACTCTCACGATAAGTCTTACAGGCTTGGTTTTCGGCTTTCCGATACCGATTTTGTTCGCGCTGTCGCTTAACGAGGTTCGCAGTGCGATGTTCAAAAAATCCGTGCAGACTGTTTCGTATATGCCGCACTTTATTTCACTCGTCGTCGTTTGCTCGATGGTACGCTTGTTCACATCCGAAAAGGCGTTTATCGTAACGATTCTTAACGGCTTAGGCTTGGTTCCAAAGCAGAACCTGCTGAACGAGCCGAATGCTTTCGTTCCGATTTATATCGCGTCGGACATTTGGCAGCACACGGGTTGGAACTGTATCATATACCTAGCGGCGCTTGCCGGAGTTGACCCAGAGCTGTATGAGGCCGCCAGAATCGACGGCGCGAACCGCCTTAAGCAAACGATTCACGTAACGCTCCCGAGCATTTTGGGTACGATAATTCTGCTGCTTATTCTGCGTATCGGCACGATTCTAAACGTTGGCTTCGAAAAAATAATTCTGTTGTATAACGATTTCGTTATGGATAGGGCCGATGTTATTTCGTCGTTCGTTTATAGGCGCGGTCTTGTTAACGGCGACTACAGCTTCAGTGCCGCCGTCGGTCTGTTCAATTCCGTCATAAACTTCACGCTGGTCGTACTCGCCAACAAGCTTAGTAATAAAGTATCCGGCATGGGTATTTGGTAAGGGGGGACGCTTATGAAAAACAAGGAAACGTTTGCCAATGAAGGCACCGGTTATAAAGTTTTTACAGTTTTTAACACAATACTGCTTGTATTAATTTTGCTCGTGACCGCTTACCCCGTATACTACGTACTCATAGCGTCGTTCAGCGATCCGACGAAGCTCGCGGCCGATTACGGTCTTATTATGCTACCGAAGTTCCCGATGACACTGCGTGCTTACGGCATGGTTATAAAGCACCCGCTTGTTTTATCGGGGTATATGAACACGCTGTTTGTACTCGTTTTCGGGCTGATTGTGAATCTGATTCTCACGATTCTTGGTGCGTATTTCCTCACGCTGAAAGGCTCGATGCTGCACAAGCCCGTTTCGATGCTGATTCTGTTCTCGATGTACTTCAGCGGCGGTCTGATTCCCATGTACTTAAACGTAAAGCAGCTAGGCATGATGAACTCCCTATGGGCGCTCATTATTCCGTCGGCGATCAGTACATACAACCTACTCGTGTTGCGTTCGTCGTTCGCCGCCGTACCCGACAGTCTTATCGAGGCTTCCATTCTTGACGGCGCGACGCACTTCAAAATACTGACGCTCGTTATACTCCCGCTCACCGGTGCTACTATGGCCGTAATGGTGTTGTACTACGGCGTTTCGCACTGGAACGCATGGTTCAACGCGTCGATCTTTCTACAGACGCCTAAGAAGTTCCCGTTGCAGCTTGTTCTGCGGCAGATACTTATCATGAACCAAAACCCCGAAATGAACGCCAGCATGGACATGGGCGATCAGGCGCTATTGGCCGATCTCATTAAATACGCGCTTATCGTCGTATCGACCGGTCCGATTCTGCTACTATATCCGTTCTTGCAGAGGTTCTTCGTAAAGGGCGTTATGGTTGGGGCGCTTAAGGGATAGACGGTACAACGGAATTGTATGTGAATTTTATGAGGAAATTTTGTTGCTTATGGGGTGTGGGTGCTGTATAATAATGTCAGTTGAATATAAATCGGTAGGTGAGGCTACCATAGGGATACGGATTGATGCCGCAGATTAGTGGAGACACTATGAGAAGGTCAGCAGTTTATGTCGCGAAGGCGTAAACTAATTCAATTTCACTGCCCTAAGGAGCTAAAGCTTGAACGAATTGATTGTGGAATCCTTGTCAAGGTTTAAGCTTTGGCGAGGATTTTTTTATAATCTAAAAGCGGGAGGGGACGGTTAGAATGGACGAAAAGAACTTGAGTTTGAGCGACGAGCTGCTCGAGGCTATTTCGGCGCGGGACGCGAAACGTCTGAACAAATTAGTGGACGAGCTGCACCCGGTCGACTTGGCTTTGCTGATAAAAGAACTCGAAGAGGACGACGTTATATTCGTGTGCCGTTCCTTAAGCGACAAGACGCTTGCCGGGATTTTGGAAGAAGCCGACGACGACGTTCAGGAACAAATCATCGACTTGCTCGACAACTACCGAGTCATTTTTCTGTTCAATTACATGGCGAAGGACGACATCGTCGATATACTCGGGGAGTTCCCGCTGAACCGCCGCAAGGAAATCATCAACATGATGAAATCAGGCGAGCGGAAGGTTATACAGGATTTGCTCGGCTACGGCGAAAACACCGCCGGCGGCATAATGACGACGGAGTACATCGCTCTGAAAAGCAACCTCTCGGTAGCGGACGCCATCGCCGCGATTAAGCAAATAGCCCCGAAGACCGAGGTAATCGACATCATATTCATAATAAATGACAAACGCGAGCTGGTCGGGACGGTCGACTTGCGCGATATTTTGACTTACCCGAACGACGAATCGCTTATTAACCTTACAAACAGCAACGTTATTTCCGTAGACCCGGACATGGATCAGGAAGAAGTGTCGCTGCTCGTTTCGAAGTATAACTTGAAGGCTATTCCGGTTGTTAATAAGAAAAACGGGCTGCTCGGAATCATCACCGTCGACGACGTTATTGAGGTAATGGTCGAGGAACACACGGAGGACTTGCTCCGTCTCGGCGGCGCGAGCAAAGAAGAAACAATCGACAGCAGCGTATTCGATTCCGTGAAAATGCGTCTGCCGTGGCTTATGATTAATCTTGCGACTGCTTTCTTGGCGTCGTTTACGGTATCTATATTCGAAGGAACGATAGCGCAGGTCGTAGCGCTCGCCGTGGCTATGCCGATAGTCGCGGGCATGGGCGGCAACGCCGGTACGCAGACGCTCTCTATCGTGATTAGGAGCATAGCTCTTGGCGAAGCCGACTTGAAACGCAGCTGGAAGCTTGTGTTTAAGGAATTGGGGCTTGGTATTGTTAACGGTTTCGCGACGGGTGTTATTACGGGGATAGTGCTGTACTTTATGTTCGGTAATGTTTACCTCGGGTTTATTATTTTCGCTGCGATGATCGCTAACTTGATTATCTCGGGTACGTTCGGCTTTCTTATTCCGCTTGTGCTTAAGAAGCTTAAGATTGACCCCGCGCTGGCTTCGTCGATTTTGTTGACTACGGCTACTGATGTGTTTGGGTTCTTTGTGTTTTTGGGATTGGCGCAGTTGTTTTTACCGTTGTTGGTTACGCGGTGAGGTGTAATATAAAAGGCTGGTGGGAACTGATTTTTATAATCAGATCTGCACCAGCCTTTGGTTTTTTATAAATTCTTCACTGTCTCGATAGGAAGCTTCAATATGTTAGCGACCTGTTCGGGTGAAAAGCCGTTTTTAATAAATTCTTTTGCGGCAGACAAAACGCCCTCTGATCTGCCTTGCTCCGTATATTTCTCTTTAGCCACTTGTACCCATTTTAAATCCTCTACCATCATATGATACGCCTCCCACAATTGACTTAATTCACATTTGCCTAAAAACTTATCTGCCAGCGCAATCGACAATGCAAATATCTTTTCCTTCTTATCCTTACTATATGACGAACGGCTAAGAAGCTTTATACTTTCGTTTAATAATTGAGCTATAGTTTTGTCCTTACTATTATATAATGACAAGTATATCAGTTCAAGCTCGTTCAGCTCTTCACCATTATTTAACTGCACCGTAAGTTTTTCAAGTAATGCGTCGCCGTCGCGCTTGCTTAAATCTATTATGAGCGGTTTGAAGCATATAGACTTGCTTATAATCTCTTTCAATTTCGGTTCTTTATGCGTAATAATTGCCGTCAAAAAATCCGTCTTATACTTACGTGAGTAATCTGCATTGTAGCTAATAAACCTATACAAATCATCTCGGCTTATATCAGTCTCTTCCTCCATATGAATACCCGTTCCGTCTTTAAATAAAAACGCAAAGTCCTCATACGTTTTTTCAATAACCACCTCTGTATTTTCTGTCGGAAGCGGCCTTTCTATTTCAACCGGAATATCCACGCCTAAGAACTCAAGCGATTTATTGCTGAACAAATC
>CAZJLW010000003.1:48271-50935 GCA_964546895.1 uncultured Eubacteriales bacterium
TCACACCTACTTCGTTACCTGTCCTACAAGCACTTCCCGACCCTTCTTAAGAGCCTCTTTAATCTTCGATACATCCTTGCCACCGGCTTGCGCCATGTTCGGACGGCCGCCGCCGCTGCCGCCGACTGCTTGCGCGGCTTCTTTAACGATCGCCCCGGCGTTAACCCCGGCTTTTACGGCATCGTCCGTCGCCATTACGGCGAAGTTAACCTTACCCTCGTACGCCGCGCCAAGTATTATTACTCCTGATCTCAGTTTGTCCTTTATTTTATCGCACATCGTGCGCAGCCCGTTCATGTCCAGCCCGTCCAGCTGCTTAACAATAACGCTCACACCATTAACCGTCTCGCGCTCGTTTACGATTTCGTCGACAATATTAAGCGCCGCTTGCGATTTCAGCTTTTCAAGCTGCGAACCCAAGTCCTTTGCGTTCGCCAAAAATGTCCGTATGCGTTCACCGAGCGCAGCCGGTGTCGTTTTCATCATCGTACATATTTCCATCGTCCGCTCGTCCAGCTCTTTATAATAATTACGCGCATTTTTGCCGGTCAGCGCTTCGATTCTCCGCACGCCGGACGCTACGCTGCCTTCCGATACAATCTTAAACAGCCCGATCTGATTCGTACTAGCCAGATGCGTACCGCCGCACAGCTCCACGGAATAATCACCCATAGAAACAACACGCACGACCTCGCCGTACTTCTCGCCAAACAGCGCCATAGCGCCCAGTTTGCGTGCCTCGTCCATACTCGTTTCCGCTACTGAAATCGGCAGCCCTTCCAGTATTTTATCATTAACAATATCTTCTATCGTCCTAATCTCCGCAGGAGTCAGCGCCGAAAAATGCGTGAAATCAAACCGCAGGCGGTCATGCGAAACACTCGAACCGGACTGCTCTACATGGCTGCCCAATATATCGCGTAGCGCGCGTTGCAGCAAATGCGTCGCCGAATGGTTACGCGCGGTCGCGAGACGATTTTCAATATCCACCTCGGCGTGTGCCGCCTCGTTTACCTTAACCGTGCCGGACTTCACTACGCCGTTATGTGCGAAGCGCCCACCCGGTACTTTTACGCAGTCGGATATTTCTATAACACCGCCTGAAGTTTTTATTACACCCCTGTCGCCCTTCTGTCCGCCGGACTCCGCATAAAACGGCGTAACATCAAGCACTACGGAAACCTCGTCGCCCTCGGCGGCGCTTTCAGCGATAACCGATTCAACCGCCACCCCAGCCGTTTCCTTCTCGGATTTTTTATTTACAACAAGCGCCGTAATCTTCGCATCAGCCGTATTCTTCGAATACCCGACGAACTCGGTCTTAATCGAAGCATCAAGCTTACTGAAAATCGTCTCGTCCGCACCCATGTACGTAGATTCCTCGCGGGCGGAGCGGGCGCGTTCGCGCTGCTTATCCATTTCGGAGGTGAACGCTTCCTCGTCGACGGTCATGCCCTCGTCCTCCAGCATCTCGCGCATCAGTTCAATCGGGAAGCCGAACGTGTCGTACAGCTTAAACGCCATCTGCCCGATGAGCATCTGCTTGCCTTCCGCGCGCAGCTTCGAAACAAACCCCTTCAACAACGTAATTCCGGTGTCAAGCGTTTCGTAAAAGCGATTTTCTTCGACAGACAGCACCTTAAAAATGTACTCACGCTTTTCGAGCAGCTCGGGGTACGCGTCCTTCGATACGTCGATAACGGTCTGGCACAGCTTTTGGAGAAAAATGCTGTTAATGCCGAGCAGCTTACCGTGACGCGCGGCGCGGCGCAGCAGACGGCGCAGCACATAGCCACGGCCTTCGTTAGACGGCAGAATCCCGTCAGCAGTCATAAACGTAACCGAACGTATATGATCCGTAATGATACGGATGGAAATATCCTTGTTTAAATCTTCATTATACTTAACTCCGGCGATTTCGCATACGTGGTTGCGAATGGCAAGCATCGTATCGACGTCAAACAATGTATCAACATCCTGCATTACGGAAGCAATACGTTCAAGCCCCATGCCGGTGTCGATGTTAGAACTTTTTAGTTTTGAATACGAGCCGTCTTCTTCCTTACAGAACTGCGTGAACACTAGGTTCCAAACTTCAATATATCGATCGCATTCGCAACCGACGTTACAGCCGGGTTGACCACAGCCGTATTTCTCACCCTTGTCAAAATATATCTCCGAGCATGGACCGCAAGGACCAAGCCCAACCTCCCAGAAATTCGTCTCCTCACCAAGCCGGAAAATCTTTTCCGGGGGCAAGCCGACCTTATGTCTCCAGATGTCGTAGGCTTCGTCGTCATCCGTGTACACGGTAACATACAGCCGCTCCTGCGGAATGCCCATAACCTCCGTCAAAAACTCCCACGACCACGGTATTATCTCTGCCTTAAAATAATCACCGAACGAAAAGTTACCGAGCATTTCAAAAAAAGTACCGTGGCGCGACGTCTTGCCGACGTTTTCGATGTCGTTGACGCGGACGCATTTTTGGCAGGTAGTGACGCGCTTACTCGGGGGCGTTTCCTGTCCCGTGAAGTACGGCTTAAGCGGTGCCATGCCGGAACCGATTATGAGCAGGCTCTTGTCGTTAATCGGGACAAGCGGGAAGCTTTTCAGCCGCAAATGCTCTTTTCCTTCAAAGAATTTTAAATATTTTTCGCGAAT
>CAZJLW010000003.1:51035-56415 GCA_964546895.1 uncultured Eubacteriales bacterium
TCAAACACATATGCGTCGTCGATACGGCTGTTGACGACGTCCATGACGCGCATGTGCGTAAGCGCCGTGTGTATCGTACACGGAAGCTCGGTCGTGCCGCTGTCTAAAGCGCCCATTACACTATGAAGAGGGGCTTGTCTGCCGTTAATTGGTCCGTATTTTTTTACCGTTCCGTCGTTAAAATATCCGACGACCTCGCCGTCGTCCAGTGTGTACATTATCGTGCCTTTCTCAAACCGGTATTCAAAAACCGGGTCAAGGCGCGTCGACGGGCTATGCGATGCGTAGTACAAAAGCGTCGCGCCGTCTCTCGTCGTAAGCTTTATCTGCGCCGTATCGAATGTTTCGATATCGTTCGCGCGATATAAATACGACCGCACATCTACGATGTCAGCACATGTATCAAGCTTGTCACCGAGTAAAAACAGCATGTTCTGTAAGTAATGCGCCGTACCATTTTGCGTAACGGAGTCCATTATCGCGCGTCCGTCCGCCGCGAATTTTTTGCCCGTCCAGCGGCTGTAGTATTCCGTGTTACGCGGCCACAGGACGATGGTTTTTAGCAGCACTGGCTTCCCCCATACTCCGCTCTGGATATCTTTTTTGATTGCAAGTGTGGTCGGGTCGTACGACCACTGGAAGCCGATCCCCAACAGCTTGCCCGATTTCTTTTGCAAATCAGCCATGTACAGCGCGTCCTCAAGCGATCCGGCAGCCGGTTTTTCGCACAGCACGTTGCTGCCGTTATTAATCGCGCACGTGACATGCTCGCGGTGCATGTGAATAGGCGTCGCTATAATCGCCAAATCCGCGCTGTTATCTTTATAGAAATCCTCCATCGACGTATAAAACGACGGCTGGAGACGTTTCAGTAGCTCGTCGTCCTTCAAATTATCAATGCGTGCGTTCACGACGCCGCGCAGTACCGGCTTGCCGGGGCCGTCGTAGCTGCCGAGCCAGTTTACATAATTGCGCCCGAAGCCTTCCGCACCTACCAGTAATATACCTATTTCCTTACCCATGATATACCTCCACTTCAAATTTCGGCTACAGCCTTGCCTTCTATATAAGCGGCTTCAAGCATCGCCACAACTTTTTCGGGCGCGATGTCGCCCATGATATTGTGAACCTGATTGAACACGAAGCCGCTGCCCTTACCGAATATTCCTACCAACTCTTTTACATTGCTTCTGATGTCGCCCACCGACCCCATATTAAGTACCTGCTGCGTATTACAGCCGCCGCCCCAGAAACAGATTTTGTCGCCGTATTTTTGTTTCAGCGTGCGCGGATCCATGTTGCTTGCGCTTATCTGCACGGGGTTTAGTATTTCTATCCCGCAGTCGATGAGCTGCGGTATAAGCGGCTCCACACTGCCGCAGCAATGCAGGAATATTTTGTAATCTGACACTTCTTTTATGAATTTGCAAAACTCTTTCAGATACGGCGCGACGAACTCCGCGTACATATCGGGGTTACACAGCGGCCCGTTTTGCGCGCCGAGGTCGGAGTTTAATGCGACGGCTTGAACGTAGTCGCCCATCTGCTCGGCCATGTACCGCATATTTATTTTTGACTCTTCAAGCGATCTTTTCTGTCTCTCGATAACTTTATCCGGATCAGTGTACATATCACACAGGAAATCCATATCACCAAAAAAAGCCATGAACTGCTTGAATATCGTAAATTTGTCCGTGTCCTTATAAATCCGCTCGGCCTCGGGAACCAGTATGTCTATATTGCTGCGCATTCTGCCCGAATAAAAATCCGGCCAGCCTCCGTCGAAGAAGAATCCGTTCTTCGGCATAACCAGACGGGTTCCGTTTCGTTCGACCGTGGTCATTCCGTCCTCGCCGACTACGGGCTTGAACGTCTCCGGTACGAAAAATTCGTAGTTCTCCCTGAATTTGTATTTGTACGGCGCGACCTGCGGATACCAGAGCAGCTTCGTATCGATGTGGAACATGTCGATGATATCGTCGTCAACCCGTGCCAGACATTGCACCAAGTCGGTCATTTCAATATTACTGCTGTTAAGCCCCAGATAATCGCGTAGATTTTTATACGCGAAGGCCGAAATCCCCGTCGACGAATGACAGCCAAGATCAATCGGCACCCTGTCGACAGGCTTATGTTCAATGGCGTTTAAAACCCTCTGTCGCGAGGTCATTTACACACCGTACCTTCCGTAGTTCTGGATAACCTCCATGATCGTACGCAGGTTTTCCAGCGATGAGCCGTTGTTTATCGAACCGGCTGTGGCGATGTTTACGCCGCGTCCGCAGCGCTTGGCCGCGTCGCAGTCACGCTTCACCTCCGCTATGAGCTGCTCCTTGTCGTCGCGCATGAACGTGAACGGCGCGATACAGCCGTCGATTCGCGCTTCGGGCATGTATTTGCGTATCTCGTCGACTAGAACCGTGGGGCCGAAGTTTACGCCGTTGAAGTTAAGCCGCCCGAGAACAGGCAGAAGATGCCCCATCGCGCTGTCGCTGTGCTGAAAGCGCCTGTCGCCGGGGTTCGGGCTGTATTTTTCGAAAACACGCTTAAGAATCGGATAACCGAACGCTTCGTACATTTCGGCGTTAAGCAGACAGCAGTTGTCGTCGGCGAACGAGAAGCCGTTTCTGACTTCGCCGCGCTCGGCGTCCATTACGTCGGCCATTTTTATGATTACGTCGCCGATCGTTTTGGAAAAGCGCGCCGCCAGCTCAGGTTCGTCCATTAGCAGAAAAATAAAGTTCTCCGCGCCGTAAACCGAACAGGCGAGCGTAACGGGGCCGCGCACGTGATGAACGGGGCTTGGTTTCAGGCCGTACGCTTCGTAAATGCGCTTGCACTCGGCTTCCCAATTCGGCGGGAGCATGAACTCGCGCATATCCATTTTGTCGATGCCGTTTAGCAATTTTTCAAGCTCCTGCGGCGTTGAGATGGAGCCTTCAAGCCACTCGGTGTCGTTCGCCCAGACGTAGCTGCCGCCGAACACCTCGCCGATGCGCTTAACGTACGGAAATTTTGCGTCGTCGGGCAAGAAATCCTCGTTCAGCAGTCTGCGGCCGACAATTTTTTCGGCTATGTCGTTGTAACGCTTGTTCAAGTCAATCCGGCGATCACGCGGAGTATGTCCCCACTGTGCGCCCTCCTCGTTAAGCTCCGCAAAAACGCACTCGTCGCTCATGCGTATACCGAGCGCCACTTGCGGCGCGTCCTTCGAAAAACAGTTATCCTTATGAGCAAGCTCGTCGTCCGCCCAAAACCTTTCGATATCCAGACTCATTAAATCCCCGCCTTAGTTTTTGAAATTATTCTACATTATTTATACAAAATTTTCAATACAACACACGCGATTAGCCACATCACTCCTGCAACTCTCCCCACTGCTCATACAGTTCCTCGAGTCGCGCTTCGAGTTCGGATTTTTCGCTGTAGACATCATTCAGCGCATCCGCGTCGCGGCATATCGCTTCGTCCGTCAGCTTATGCGCGAGCGTTTCGATTGCGGCTTCGGTGTCGTGGATGTCCTTTTCCAGCCGGGTGATGAGTGTTTGGCGTTTGCGCGCGGATGATTCCTGCTCCTTGCGTTTGACCCAGCCGTCCTTGTTGGCGGACACGGCCGCGGTACTCTCCCCCACCGCCTCCCCTACTCCCGGCAGCTCCTTTTTCTTCTCGAGATAATAATCGTAGTTGCCAAGATATATTCGCGCGCCGTCCTTTGTAAGCTCGACTACCTTTTCCGCCGTGTTGTTTATGAAGTAGCGGTCATGCGAAATGTACAGGCATGTTCCCGTATAATTTCGCAGCGCTTCTTCGAGAATCTCCTTCGAATACATGTCGAGGTGGTTAGTCGGCTCGTCCAATATGAGGAAGTTCGCGCCGCTAAGCATAATTTTCGCAAGCGCGACGCGTCCGCGCTCGCCGCCGCTCAGTGCCGCCATCGGCTTGAACACGTCTTCTCCCGTGAATACGAACGCCGCAAGTACGTTGCGGATTTGCGTGTTTGTAAGGCGCGGGTAGCTGTCGGCGATTTCCCCGAACACGTCCTTGCTTAAGTCTAGTCCCTCGTGTTCCTGGTCGTAGTAGCCGGTCTTTACGTTCGTGCCGAACGTCACGCGTCCGGCGTCGCCCGTCAGCAACCCCATGATAATTTTAAACAGCGTAGTCTTGCCGACGCCGTTCACTCCAATAAGCGCAACCCGCTCACCTTTTTTTATATCAAACGTCGCGTCCGAAAAAATATGCTTCTTGCCGAACGACTTCGCCACGCCGTCAACAAACAGCACGTCGTTGCCGGATTCGATGCGCGGCTTTAAGGCGATGCGCATTTTTTCCGGTAAGTCCTCCGGTTTCTCTACGCGCTCGATCTTGTCGAGCAGCTTCTCGCGGCTTTCGGCGCGTTTGATTGACTTCTCGCGGTTAAATGAACGCAGCTGCTTTATTACTTCCTCCTGTCTTTTGATTTCCTTTTGCTGGTCGAAGTAATGCTTCAGCTCAATTTCGCGGTTGACAGCCTTTGTTCTGGCGTATGTTGTGTAGTTGCCGATGTATACTGTCGATTTTTTGTTCTCGATTTCGATTATTTTCGTCGCTACCTTATCTATAAAATACCGGTCATGCGAAATAATGAGTATCGCGCCCGCGTAAGTTTTTAGGTAGTCCTCAAGCCATTCGATGCTCGATACGTCTAGGTGGTTGGTCGGCTCGTCCAGAAGCAGCAGGTCAGGCTCGGACAGTAGGAGCTTACCAAGCGCGATGCGCGTCTTTTGCCCGCCCGAAAACGTGTTGACGCGCTGGTTTTCCTCAGCCGCGGTGAAGTCCAGTCCTTTTATGACGCCTCGGACGCGGCTTTTGTATTCGTAGCCGCGGCGCTCCTCGAAGGAGTGCGTCATCTCGCCGTATTTTTTTAGTGCGGCTTCAAGCGCCTCGCCTTGTAGTCCGCCCATTTCTTTTTCCAGTGTGCGTATGTTGGCTTCGAGTGCGATTATGTCGTCGAATACAGTGAGCAGCTCCGCTTCCAGCGTGTTTTCTGAGTCGATCTCCGAGTTCTGCGGCAGGTAGCCTATGCTCGCCGTCTCGCCCATCGCAAGCGTCCCGCCGTCCGGCGCATACTCGCCCGTTATTATCTTAAAAAGCGTCGTCTTGCCCGCGCCGTTAACGCCGACTATCGCCGCCTTCTCCTTTTCCTCCAAAATAAAAGATATATCCGTCAATATCTCGTTAACGCCGAATGTTTTTGATACGTTTATCAGTTGCATAGCGATCCCCTTCGTAGTTTGCAGTTCTGGATAATATTATACGTTCTGATTGTAAAATTTCAAGGTTTATGCAAATATCCGTGTCGAAAGGTTTTTCGGTTATAACCTGATGTTCAGTTGTACGGCGT
>CAZJLW010000004.1:0-3889 GCA_964546895.1 uncultured Eubacteriales bacterium
TCCGGCATTAACCCGTCCGGCAGATAAACAGAACACTCCAGTGCATAATCAAATGCAGAACGCAGAGTGACATACAACATCATTCCGCAAACCTCAAGCCGCTCGAACTCACTACCGATTGAATAATGTCCATTGCTTCCGACTACGACAGGCTGTCCGGTGTACAGCGCGACCTTAACTATCTCACAGCCGTGCGGCAGTATACCGGGCAGCGATATAATGTCGCCGTAATGCGCATTCGTGTTTATGTATTTTCCAAAGAACGAGCTGACTACATACCGTCTACCAGGCGTAACAAGGCTCCCTAAAAAATGCTCGTCAAGCTCGAACGAAAAAGTCCCTTGCTCAGTATCAGACCAGTTAATAAAGCTAACAGTAGACCAGCCTTTATCGCGCAGCTCCGTAGTAAACACAGACGGATAGCGCTCGTCTCCGAACATACCCGGCAAAAACGTTCTCGTCTTGGTTACCGGCATAATATGCCGCAGTATCGAGAGCCTGTTGTCGTCAATCACGGCCATAGGCTCGGTGGAGCATACGATGCCGCCGCCTAGGTACTGATTCAACGCCGATGTCTTTACTTCCTCGTCGTTAAGCAAGCCCAGCGACAGCTTCAATTCTCGTGTCATTTCGGTTTGGCGGCGTACCATTAGCGAGTCCGGGTCATTGTCCCACCACTCGTTCATGTAAAACCGCAGTGCATTCTGCTTAATAGTAAACGGCGCGACTTTTCCGGCGATGCCCCGCATGTTGCTCCACATGCTAAGTACATCGGAACCGGTTCGCTGCCCGTCCACCAAGCCGATAATCGGGTCGTACAGCCCGCCGCACATCAGAAAATAACTGCTCTCGCCCATGCCGCGCCGTATAGCGGCGATCGCTTGGCGATACGCGGCGGCGAGCGGTATATGCGGATTAAAATATGTAGTGTCCTTCTGTATTACCGCGGCTCGTGTAAAGTCAAGCTTGTGGTACGTGTATCTCCAGTCGAACGTAAGAGTCCGGTAAAAATCTGTAAGCCACAAAATAACATCGGGGTTTGTAATATCAAGCACGTTATACCGGCGCTGGTTCATCGGGAAAATACACGGCTTGCCGCTGCTGTCGTACAGGAACCAGTCTGAGTGTTCCTTGAACAGCACAGACTCGGCCGCAGTAATAAACGGACTCGTCCATATCCCCGGTATCAGCCCGGCTTTTTTTATTTTGTCGGCGACATGCTTCATGCCGTGCGGGAATTTTTCGTTGGCAGCCCAATCGCCCTTGTTTATTTCCCAACCGTCGTCGAGTTGAAATACATCGAACGGTATACCGCAGTTAACGATTGCTTGCAAATTCTCAACGACATCCGCTTCGGTAATCGTGGAGCCGTAGTAATACCATGTGGAATATACCGACGGTATTGTGTCGCCCTTTCTGGCGTTGTAGAGCAGTGCTTTGTCGTGAGCGAAGGAATAAATCGCTTCAGTCATATCCGTTCCGGCTTTTAACCGCAACGTCTCAGAGCATATCGTATGGCAGTTACGCAGGACGAAGTTGCATAAGCACTTAGCTTCCAGCGATACAAACGCGTTGTGGCTGTCGGTTTGCAATACTGTTTCCGTAAGAAGCCTGTCGCCCGTATCAAAGCTCAGCAGCAACCCGACACCGTCCTCGGAAGATTTTATAACCGTAAGCTGATCGCTTATCAAATGTTTGCTTCCGTCGGTGGCTTCCATTTTGATGCCGGTTTCTGTCAGTCCGCCGAGTGCGTCCTCGTATCGTTCATCGTGTATACCGAGTGTGCAGACCGACGGCAAGTCGTTCTTATGACGCCCTTGTCTAAAAAAAATCCACCGCTCGCTCGGCTCGCTGTTCATATCTAGCTTTTCCGTAACAAACGGTGATAAATGGTCAATATATAAATCCCTGCCGGAAATATTTTTAAGCGTAACCAAAAACGTCGTATAGCCTCTCCCCGAAAAGCCGATAGTCCAACACAGTTCGATATCGTCGTTCGCAAGTATGTAATATTCGCAGTGCGTATTTTTTACGTGGTTCATCTGAACCAATGCGGCTTTTGCGCCGCATGGTTCGTATGACATGCCGAATGTGCAGTCAGACTGTATCCCCTTATGACTAAAACTATAGTACGTGCTATTTCCGTCCATCTTGGCTACACCTCTCGTGTGCGCTTACAGCCTACCTAACTCAAGACCCTTTTCAATAAAATATTTATAATTATCATACTCGACATCCTTCGGAATCGAATGATCCGAATGAAGCGTAAAGCCGAAGCCCTGCTTAACAATCGGGACTTTGCGTTCCAGCTCGGCGTCGATACGGGCGCGGTCGTTCGAAATAACCTCGCGCACGTCGATTCCACCCATGAGCGAAATTTTGTCGCCGAAGTTTTTGAAAATCCGCAGCAAATCCATACCGGCTTTGACTTCGATCGTTTGCAGGCAGTCAATACCGGCTTCGACCATGCCGGGAAGCAGCGGCTCGACATATCCGCACGAGTGCATGATAACAGGCAGCCCGAGACTGTGGGCGAAGTCAATCGTCTTCTTATGCGCCGGAAAGATCAGCTCCTTATACATCGCGGGCGACATAAAGGGGCGTTCCTTAAAGCCCATATCCTCGTAGAACCATATACCGTCCGGCTTGCCGCATTTTGAGAACAGTATTTCCATAAGATTAATCGTGAGGTCGGCGTACGTCGTTGCCATATCTGTAATCCATTCCGGATCGTCGGCCATGCCGATAAGCATATCCATATGCCCGCACACCGGGTGCATCAGCTCGAAAACATTCGTGCCGCTCCATACAAAGAACGTGTTATTCTTCTTGCACAGCTCACGGTGCTTGACGTATGAATCAATCCGCAAGCGGCGCTCCGACGGCGTAAGCAGCTTCTTAAAATCCTCCCACGCGGCGCGGGTTGTTATGTCGAATGCGATATGCTCGGGCGTTGCGTTGTGCAGCTTGTGCGTACGCAGCGTGGCAAAGTTTCCGTTCTTCGTCGTAACCGTATCTTCGTCCTCGTCTACTATTACCGGCTCGAAATCCAAATCCCCAATCATATTAAACGCCCAAGACCTATCCATATCGAAGCCGAAATGTGTAGCAAGTGTCTCGTCTTCGCCGATGTGTCCTTGCGCGCGCCATGTTTTTTCCGTATCGCTCCAGAAATGCTCGTACAGTCCGATGCGATCTGCCTTCTGTCGTTTAAGAATCCGCGTCATGCGCTCTATACTTGTCATGAAAACCCCTCCGTTTGTTGCGTCTTATTCCGTATGTATTATTCCGTTTCTATATTTAACGCTCTCATTATTCCTTTTATGTAGCCGACTGCGAATGCCATGCCCGTTTCGTTCGGGTTGGCGCAGGTTATGTCCGGCGAATGGTCGGGCATTAGCAGTCCGGTATAGCCGCAGTCCTTATATGCTTGAAGCGCCTTAACCATGTCGGCGTCGCCTTCGTCTATAAAAGCTTCCGTATAATCCGGCAGCCGCCCCTTGACGTTACGAAAATGTACATAGCTTATTTTTTGGCGCGAACCGAACGAGCGTATCGCTTCGTAAATGTCGACGCCCATCTCCGTAAACGTACCCTGACAGAATTCGACGCAGTTGCTCGTACTCGGGAAGCGTCGGAACAAATCCTCGTAGGCCTCCGGATTAATCAGAATACGCGCGGCGTCACGCATAACCGGCACGGGCGGGTCTTCCGGGTGCGCGGCGAGTTGCACGCCGTATTCCTCGGCGACAGGCAACAGCTCCCGCAGAAAATAATCGCGGCGCTCATGCATATCCTCTAATGTAATGCGGGGAAGCGTCCCCTCCGGCGGGTTCTCGATAACCTGACGGTTCCACGCCCAGCCGAGCGGCAGCGGCTCGGTTTTCGG
>CAZJLW010000004.1:3989-24143 GCA_964546895.1 uncultured Eubacteriales bacterium
GCGTAAAGTTCTTTCAGCGCCGTCAAGTCCGAAACAGACCACGGTGCGCCGCCTTTAGCGGACGGTATAATCTGCTCATCCGGCATAAAAACTATCACATGCGAAACGCCGATTTGCCTTGCGTAGCGCAGGTAAGCGGCGTCTGTACGGCTGTTTCCTCTGATGCCAAGTCCGACCTTCATACTATGTCCTCTCCTTAGATAACTAGTACCTTCCTACTGTTCGCGAACCTCTGTAATAAGCCGCTGCTTAAGCTCGTAAAGCTCCTGCGATAAGTCTACGGGCAGAATATGCGGGTTCAGGAAACGTTTGTGTTCGTCCCACAGCGTGTTCAGCTCGTTTTTGCAGTGCTGCTTTATATCCATGACGGACGGTGATTCGTACACGCATTGCCCGTTCAGAAAAATCGGGACTAGCAGCTCCTTCACATAATACATTCCGGCTTTCAGCGTCATGCGTTTCCACGTCGCGAGCGGGTCAAATATCGTTAAGTCCTTACTGCTATCTATAGTCTCGTGGTTAAGCCCGATTAGGTCGGCTTTTATTTTGTGCGTTACGGCGTCGTATAGACGGAATAGTTTTTTGAAGCCGGGGTTCGTAATTTTTTCGGGCGACTCGGATATTTTTATTTTCGGCACAAGATTCCCGTCGGGGTCGGTCTCGGCGGCGAGCTTGTAAACCCCGCCGAACGCCGGGCAGTCCTTGGAATTAATCAAGTTTGTGCCGACGCCCCAAAGTGAAATCTTCGCGCCTTGGTTTTTTAACTCCATAATAAGATGCTCGTCGAGATCGTTCGACGCGCTTATCATAGCGTCGCCAAAACCGGCTTCGTCCAGCATTTTGCGGGCTTCCTTCGATAAATATGACAGGTCGCCGCTGTCAAGCCTTATGCCGTAGCTGTTGAGCGGGATTCCTTTTTCTTTCATTTCAGTGAAAACCTTAATGGCGTTAGGCACGCCGGATTTTAACGTGTCGTACGTATCGACGAGCAGTATGCACGCCTCCGGGAAATACTCGGCGTACTTGCGAAAAGCTTCAAGCTCGTCGTCGAAGCTCATGACCCAACTGTGCGCGTGCGTACCGCGTACGGGGACGCCGAACATTTTTCCGGCGAGGACGTTACTGGTCGAGCTGCACCCGCCGATGATGGCAGCCCTCGCACCGTAAATTCCGGCGTCAGGCCCTTGCGCCCGGCGCAGACCGAACTCTATGACGGGATCGTTTCCGGCTGCCCATTTTACGCGGGCGGCCTTGGTTGCGATGAGGCTCTGGTGGTTTATGATGTTAAGAAACGCAGTCTCGAACAGCTGCGCTTCGATAATAGGCGCTTTTATGACGAGCAGCGGCTCGTGCGGGAACACAACCGTACCCTCCGGCACGGCGTAAATATCCCCCGTGAAACGGAACTCACGCAGATAGTTCAAAAAATCCTCCGTAAAGTTGCCGATTGAACGCAAAAATTCAATGTCCTCTTCCGAGAAGCTGATGCTCTTGACGTAGTTAATAACCTGCTCAAGCCCGGCGGCGATGGCATAGCCGTTTTCATTAGGGTTCTTTCTGTAGAACAAATCAAAAATGACGGTTTTCATGGTTACGTCGGCAGAGCGATAGCCCTGCATCATTGTAAGCTCATAAAAATCCGTCAGCAGTGTCAAATTTCTATTATCCATTTTTATTCTCCGTTTCGATGCTTCTGTAATATTCTTCCTTCATATAATACATTTTATTATCCACATAATTTAAAATTTGTTCCATGTCCAAATTCGTCTCGGAGTTGACCTCCATTACGCCGTAGCTAATCGAGTATCTGACATCATTCGCGGCAGATTGGCTTTTGGTTTCCAGCTTTTTATTAACGGAAGCCATAATGTTTTCGACGATGCGCATTGAGCAGTGCGGAAAAATAACGATGAACTCATCGCCGCCCAGACGCGCAAAAATATCCGACTGCCGTACGGAATTCTTTATCGTAGTAATAACGGCCATTATATAATCGTCGCCTTCTTTATGACCGTACGTGTCGTTGATTTTTTTTAGACCGTTCATATCGATATAGCAGACCGTAAACTCGCCGCCGGTTTTGACTTCGCTGATTTGCTTCTGTAGCAGCGACAGACCGCCGTTTCTGTTGTATATGCCCGTCATCTTGTCGGTGTACACGTTTTCTTTAAGCTGCTTCTCGGACTTAATCATTTCGGTAATGTCGATACCCACGAGTACGTAAGCGGTTGCGGCAGCTTCCGAAATGGCGTTGATCTTCGACAGCCGGAACCATTTCCCGTTAATGGACGTGCTGTAGTCCGTGCGTAAATCCGCCGCGTCGGAGTTACTATCCGCGGCAATCCACTCGTCTGTAAAAATACTTTTCAAATGCTTGCCGTCGATGTCGCCCAAAATTTTTTTAGCCGGGTTATTACTGCTGATTACGACATCGCTGGAGCCGTCGATAAACAGTACAAACACAGGGAAATTATCAAGCAACGCCTTTGTATACGAGAGCATATCGTCCGGCATATCTTTATTAAAGTCCATTACGAATCCCTCCTGAACTATCAAACTATCAACTCAAGATTAGGTACGGCGTTCAAATCCAATGTATGCAACCGGTTAATTTTAAACTGATAATAACCACAAGCACCAATCATAGCGGCGTTGTCGGTACAATAGACCGGGCGCGGCATACTAAGCGATATACCGACCGCGCTACAAGCGTCGGTCATTTTTTTGCGTAAGCGACTGTTCGAAGAAACACCGCCCGCCAACGCCAGCTTCTTAAACCCGGAGGCTTGGCAAGCGCTCACCGACCTCTCGACGAGTACATCGACGACGGCCTCCTGAAACGACGCCGCGACATCCGCCTTCGAGAAATCCGTGCCGGTCATGCCGCATTTGTTGATATAATTCAAAACGGCCGATTTAAGGCCGCTGAAACTGAAATCGTATGGACTGCCCGCTACTGCGGCTCGTGGGAACGGGATCGCTGCGGGATTACCCGACGCGGCCAGCATGTCTATCTGAGGGCCGCCGGGGTAGGGGAGCGACAGTGCGCGCGCGACTTTGTCGTACGCTTCGCCTGCGGCGTCGTCACGGGTTTTGCCCAGCAGCTTGTAGGAACCGTAGTCGGTTACGACGGCCAGATGCGTATGCCCGCCCGACACAATAAGGCAAACAAACGGCGGTTCGAAGTCCGTCCCGAGGAAGTTCGCGTAAATATGCCCTTCGATATGATTGACGGCGGTGAGGGGAGTACCGAGCGCAAAGCTAAGCGCCTTCGCGTACGATACGCCGACGAGCAGCGCCCCGACAAGCCCCGGGCCGTTAGTGACGGCTATGCAGGACATGTCTTTAAAACTCGTATTCGCCTTCAACAGCGCTTCGTCTACGACGGCGCTGATGTTTTCGATATGCTTACGCGACGCGATTTCAGGCACGACGCCGCCGTAGCGCTTGTGTACATCTATTTGGCTAGAGATTACGTTTGACAGCACGTCGCGCCCGTTTTTTACGACGGCCGCCGATGTTTCGTCGCACGATGTTTCTATAGCCAGTACCAAAATATCATCCATTTAGCTTTGCAAACTCCCATGATTTAATCTTCCAACGCCTGTTTTCGCGAACAAGATTGTATTTTACGTAGTTGTTAATATTAGTATTCGTGTACTGCTTTACGTTAATGTAGCATTCGTCGTTGTTATCGCCGAACACGGGCGGCTCAGCGTCGATTGAGATAATCCGCTGCTGCATTTTGTTCAGCATTTCTATTTCCATCGCCAGCGTTTTTGTCTGGTCGTCCTCGGTGTTAAGCTTAAGAAGCGTTTCCGAAAGCAGCTTGCGCTGTGCATCTACGGCGATTTTTATTTCGTCGGGCTTTATCGCGCCGCCGTATAGCGCCGTCATAATCAGATTGTTAGTCGATATCACACCGGCCGGGTCGCCGGGGTACTTGGCGACTAAATCAAGCGCTGCGACTTGGTCAATCGACGAGAGGATAATAGGCTCCTTACTCTTCTGCGAAGAATACATGCCCGCAATGCCTACTATAGCCATGATAACCAGCACAAATACCAGCGACAGACCGGTGATGTTCTTCTGCTTCTTAGCCGGAGTGGCGATACGGTTGAATCTGTTCAATGTGCGTTCGTATGCTTCGTTGTCGATTTTACGCTCGGGTTCGTTTAGCTTATCGGTTCGTTTTTGCTCGTCATCTTGCATAAATCCATCTCCCTGATTCGTCTGACATTCAAAAACTGTAAAATAGCCAGCAATGCGAATATCAATAGGCACGCATAACGTACGAACGGCAGAAAATCCGAAGCGCGAACGGTGAAGCTGTTCAGGATATTAGAAATGTTGCCAGCAAAGTTGGAAACTGTGCCGACAGCCTTTGTAAGCGCGTTCGCGTAGGTTCCTAGTAAGCCGCTGTTACGTATAAATGCTGTAATATCATCAATATACAAATAAACAAGCAACACCAACCCGGAAGCTGCAGAAAAAAGTCCGCACGCAAAGCACAGCGCGTTCTCGAGCGTACGCCGTATGGGGCTGTTAAGCGCGGCTTCTTCGTAAACCTTTTCCATGACGCAAGCTTCAAAGCCCTCGGGCGCTTCTACTATCTCCATGCCGTCAAGCTCAGCCGCGACGCTGTTGTAAACAAGAAAGTCGGCCTTGCAGCTTTCACAGACGTCGATATGCTTGTTGAGCAGCTCGCGTTCTTGCTCCGTTATCGTGTTGTCCAGATATTTCATGATGTAGAAATCAGCCTGTCTGCAATCCATACATATCACCCTTTTTTCAAGCTTTCCTTAAGCATTTTCCGGCCTCGGAATATGCGGTTCTTCACCTTGGAAAGCGGTTCGTCGATAATATCCGCGATTTCTTGGTAGCTCAAGCCTTTTTCGTGAAACAGCACAATCGGTGTTTTGTACATGTCCGGCAAGCTGTTGACGACCTTTTTGAGATGCTCGTCGCGCTCCTTCGTAAGATACGCAGTCTCGGGAGAATCCTCGACGCTAAGCTCAGTCTCGGCCAGCTCGAACGGAACGGTTTCGCAGCGCTTTTTGCGGCGGTAGTCGATTACGTGGTTCGTCGTGATTTTCATTATCCATGTGCTGAATTTGTAGTCCGGATAATAGCTCTTTAAGTTCCTGTAAACCTTAATAAATACTTCCTGCGCCAAATCGTTGGCTTCCTCGTTGTTGTTGACCATTCTGAGCACGATGGAGTAGACGAGGTTTTTATAGCGCGTAATAAGCTCACCAAAATGAAAATCCTCGCCGCTTAACACACGTTGAATAAGTTCGTAATCCGTCATTTCAGTCACCTCCGTAGTTTCATTATTTTTATGATTCTTCAAAAAGCAGTGTTTTACAGATTCTGTCGTAGCCAGCCACGGTGTTTGGAAAAATATCTGTGGCGTAGCTTAAAAATTCCTTCGGGTTCGTCAGCGCGGGGCTGTAATGCGTAAGCCACAGCTCTTTTACGGCGGCTTTTTTTGCAATCGCAGCCGCTTCGCTGAAAACCATATGTTTATGTTCGACGGCTTTATCCAACTTTTCGTTGTCGCCGTAGATTCCTTCGCAAATGAACAAGTCGGCGTCCGCTACGAAATTCGCAAGTCCGTCGACGGGACGCGTATCAGTTACGTAACAGAGCCTGATGCCCTTGCGCGGGTTGCCAAGCACCATGTCGCTTGTGTAAAGCTTGCCTTCGTATGTTACCTCGCCGCCTTTTTGCAGCTTAGACCAGTACATTTTCGGAATGTCAAGCGCCGCCGCGCGTTCCACGTCGAACTTGCCGGCGCGGCTTACGTCGATTTTATAGCCGAAGCACGCCGTCCTGTGGTTAAGCGGGAATGCACTGATATTGTATGCGCCGACGGTGAGCGACTGTTCCTTGTCGGCTTCCAGCTCCGTCACGTGTATCTCGAACGGAACCGGCGCGATAATGCACAGCCCCTTAAGCACAGCGTACAAACCGGGAGGGCCTACGATGTTCATAGGCTCAGTCCGTCCGGAGTTACCGATAGTCAGCAGGAGCCCGGGCAGCCCCGATATATGGTCGGCGTGAAAATGCGTAAAGCATATGACGTCGATGTTTTTAAAGCCCCAGCCGAGCAGCTTAAGCGTAACCTGCGTACATTCGCCGCAGTCCAGCAGCAAAAAGCTTCCGTTTAATCGGCAAAGCATGGCCGTCAGAAATCTATTTGGCAACGGCATCATTCCGCCTGTGCCTATTAGTGAAACATCAAGCATAGAAACCTCCGAAAATAAAAATACCGGCGACCGCGCTTACCAATATGACAATAATAGGGTTGACCTTAAACTTAAAAATAGCGATAAATGCGATAATGCTGATAACAATCGAGCGCCACTCTATCTGAGACGTGAAGCCCTCCGGGAAGAACTGCGACGAAGCTATTTGCATACTTGCGGCAAGAATAAGACCCGTAACAGCCGGGCGAAGCCCCCAGAATAATGTTTTTATTGTCTTTGAGTTATTGAACCGTTCGATAAAACGGATGGCTACAAGCACTATTAATATAGAAGGCAGACAAACGCCGAGCGAAGCCACGAGCGAACCCGGTATACCGGCTTGTTTGTATCCGACGAAAGTCGCCATGTTAATACCGATGGGGCCGGGCGTGATTTGCGAGACGGCTACAATGTTTGAGAACTCCGACAAAGTAAGCCAGCCCTTAGCCAGCGCCTCCTGCTGTAAGAACGAAGTCACGACGTAACCGCCGCCGTAACTGAAAATACCGATTTTAAAAAAAGTTAAAAACAAATCTAGAATCATCGATAAGCATTCCCTTCATTAATAATCCCGGCTAGCGTTACACCTCGCGCTTCGTAACCTGCGTGTAAACCAGCGCGATGGCTGCGACGGCGAGTAGTACATACGGCGAGGATATCTTGAAAAAGAGAATGGCGATGGCGGAGCCAAACAGAATAATAATATTATACGGGCCGTCAAACAGATTTTTCGCAAGGCGTATGACTGCGACTATAATCAGCGCGACGACGGAAGCGCGAACACTTTTGAACGCGTTTTGCATTACAGTCCATTCCAAAAACCTGTCAAACACTGAAGCTATCGCGATAATAACGACGATAGAAGGCGTAAGCGCACCTAACACCGCGACGATTGAGCCTTTAAGGCCGCAGATTTTGTGGCCGACGCATGTAGCGATGCTTGAGGAAATAATACCCGGAACGGATTGTGATAGAGTAATGAAGTTAGTCATTTCCTCATCCGTTGCCCAGTGGTGGACGTCTACGATTTCGCTTTGCATTATCGGAATCATCGCGTAAACACCGCCTATCGTGAACGCGCCGATTTTGAAGAAGGAAATATATAATTCCATGAGACTTCTCATTGTTGACATTGACTATCTCTCCTAAAGCCCTAAATGCCGAGCGCTTTTCTTGTAACCGGACCTACAATGCCGTCTGCCGTTAGGTTGTTCGCTTTCTGGAAAGCTTTTACGGCGTTCGTCGTTGCGGGTCCCATTAAGCCGTCCGTAGCACCCGTGTAGAAGCCTTTTTCGGTAAGCGCCTTCTGAATACGCTGAACGTCCGTCGAGAAGCCCGTGACTGGCTTAGATGATTTCGTACGCGGCGGGTCGGCCTTCGGTATCGTCGGGATGAGCGAGTTCGCATCGGTTGTGCGTTTGTCCTCGCCGTACGGCGAAGATGTATAGTTGTCGGTAGTTTTAACTGTTACGCCCTTGACGGACATGACGAAGTATTTACCGGTGTTTTTTACGTAGTAGATGTTGTCCTTCGGGCTTTGCCAGTATATTTCGTCGAAGACTGCCGGGACGTACCACGCGCCTTTTTTGTCGATAAGCCCGTATTTAACAGCGCCGTTTACCCATGTGGCAGCCGGTGCGAGAGCGTTCGCGCCGTAGTTCGACGTGGAGTAGAACTTATCACTGATAACGATATTACCCGACATATTCGCGAAGCCGTACGAGCCGGAGAAAAGATTCTTCGCCGGAATCATATCCGCGACGATCGTCTGTTTCGAGATGCCGGGTTGCGAACCAAGCGTTATACCTTTCACATCAAAGCCGCTTATATACACCGGTCTGTTGACCCGGTCGATAAAAAACGAAACGTTCAGATTCTGCTGCGGGTCGTATTTCGAAACGATTGCGTAGCCGTCGTTGAACGATTCCGCGCCTACGTATGTCGGCCAGATAACATATGCGCCGCTTAAATCGATATAGCCCCATACGCCGCCGGTTTTTACGGCAGCAAGGCTGTTGTTGAACGGGCGAACATCTTCATAATTCATACCGGCGTACATCGTGACGCCGTTGCCGTTAATAAAGCTGTAGCCCGCGCCGGTGCTTACGCGCGCAAACCCTTCCTTAAATAAAGACGTGAAGTTTCCGTTCGCGTCGAGGTACTCGTTGTAGGTTTGCTGCCAGCGCGAGTCGCTATCGTTAAGCGGAGCGACGGTGTCGGCTTGCGCGTATGTAAAATTGATGAGCGTCCTGCCGAATTTGTCTATAAAACCCCACGCGCCTTTGCGCGCGGCGGCTCTGCCTTGCCACAGCACATCAAGCTCGTCGAAATCGAACGGCGATACCTGACTTTCGAAAATATCGTTGACACGGTCGGAGTTGTTGACAATAAAACCCCAGTCCGCGACGATACCGGCGGGATCAGGCATTACACCTGCGTTAAAATATTTTGCGTCGTAGCGGTCAAATGTGATGAAGCCCCATTTGCCGTTCGCGGGTGATTTTACGGGAATAACGCCCTCGGTAAAAAATTTTGCATCCAAGTATTTCGGCTGCAAAACGTAATCGCCGTTTTTGTTGATGATGCCCCACAGGTTGTTCTCGTCCTGAACGGCAGCGAAGCCTTGGCTGAACTTGCGGGCGTTTATGAATTTGTAGTTGATTTTAAGGTTGCCGCCTGCGTCGGCGAAGCCCCATTTGCCGAAGCGTTTCACGGGGATAAGCCCGTCGCCGTATTCACGAATCAAATCGTAACCGTCTTTTGATATCGTGTACTTTGGGGCGGTCGTCTTGGCGAATGTCGTTGCGGGAACTGAAACAACCACCATAACCGCCGCGAGTGCTGCCGCAAATAAATTTATTTTCAGGCGCATATGAATACCTCCGTTACAATTTTTTCCCTAGATTTTTTCATTTTATACGCACAGTATAACACCGGCCTTGGAAAAATTCAAGCCGCGCTAAAAATAATGCCCTTCTTACACCAGCGTTTTCAGCTGTAGCAAGAGGGGCATTTAATTTTCCTATGTGAGTATGGAATCCCTGCAATAAGGGCAGTCCGAATGTCCTTTCTTATAGGACGCGTCCGTAAAGTTCTTTAACTCGTTTAAATTGCATTTTCCGTCGCGCTGATAAATGCATCTGTCCGTGCAATTTATGTCCATGTAAAGCACCTCCCGTTGGTATCTACTAATTATCTGCAATAATTTTAAAAAAATTTAGATTTTTATTGGCAAATCAGATTTTTTGTAGAAAAATCTGTTATAATGAATCCTCGGAAAATTTCACAGCATGTTACGGAGGATGTTATGCAATACAGTTTGCGCAGATTAAGAGTTTTTATTTCGATTGTTTTAATAGTGGCGGTGACGTTAACAAACGCCGCTTCCGCGATGCAGATTACATACGACGGCAAAACGGTTACATATAACGAGCAGCCGATACGGCTTTATATAAACGGAAAGGAACTGGCGGGCTTACAGATGCCGCCGGTAATTATAGATAACTACACACTTGTTCCGGCGCGCGAGGTTTTTGAGGAGCTTGGCGCGGTCGTGGACTGGAAACCGGCTTCGCAGGAGATTTTTATTTCGCACGGGAACACGCTCATACTGCTTAAGGTCAACGACAAAAAAGCTAACGTGAACGGAAAAACACTCGAGTTGGCCGTTCCGCCTAAGATTATTAACGGGAAAACGATGCTGCCGGTTAGGTTTCCGGCTGAGGCGCTGGGCTTCGGCGTTTCGTGGGACAATACGCACCGGGTAGTGACGGTTACATCCACCGCGCCTACTCCTGTGCCGACGCCGCTGCCGACCCCATACATACCGCCGTTTTACCCGACGCCTGTCCCTACATTTATATATCAGACACCCGTGCCGACATTCACGTTTCCGCCGTCGTTTATTCTTACGCCGCCAACTCAGACCGCTGCGACAACCGTCCAGCCGACTGCGCCGACGACGAATGGGTTGCCGATTATTTCGGTCGATAACGGCGCGGATACGATTAATGCTTCTATCATGAAGCCGCCGGAGCAAGCGTTCGAGCTGGCGAAAGATGTGTCGGCCGCCGACATACCCGATATGTCATATCCGGAAACGGCGATTACTAAGCTGAACCTGCCGTCGACGTTGGCCGCGCCGAATTTCTCAATCGAAGCCAAGTCGCCGATAAGCAAGGTTGTAAAGCATCTGCTTCCCGACAACCGGCTCATACTGGACATATATAACGCCGTGTGCGAGTTGCAGAGTGCATACAGCGTGGACGGCAACCCGGCGGTGTCTACTATACGCGCCGCGCAGAATCAGGTGAAGCCCGAGAAGATTACGCGTGTTGTGTTCGATTTAAAAACAGCGGTGCGCTACAGCGTCAATATTTCAGCCGACCGCAAGACGATTTTTATTTCGTTTGAAAAAGGCGAGATAACCGACTACAGGTTTTTCACGGACGGCGTAAGCGATTATTTGTCCATATATTTTTCGAAGCCCGCGGGCGTAAATATTTATCCGCTGACGAATCCCGATATGCTTATTGTGGACGTACCGATGTCGACGCTGCAAAGAAGCGGTTCGATTTCGGTGATTGGGCAGTTTACAACACTCGTAACGGCGCTGCAGCCCAACGAGAACGTCGCGCGTATTTCGCTTAACCTGAAATCAGCCGTCAGTTTTGACGTAAAGACGGAAGGTAACGTCGTCACCGTTAAGCTGTCGCGTGTAACATATCAAAATATGGTTTACGACAGCGCCGCGCGCAAGCTCAAACTCAAAAAATCCGGCGGTGTAGTCATACCGATAAACACCGTCGTACATAACGACCGTTACAACGAGTTCAAGTACACACTTACGTTCCAAGGAAATTACTCGGGGCTTATCGGTTACGGCGATTACATAATTAAGGATGACTACATTACATCTGTATCAATCGGGACGAACGCCGTAGGTAATACGGAAATAACGTTTAACGAACGGCAGATACTCGCCTATACCGTGACGGAGGACAACGAATACGTGTACGTCAACGTCCTGATGCCGAAGCAGAAATACCAGCGCATTGTAATAGTAGACCCCGGTCACGGCGGCGACGACCCCGGCACAGCAGGGAACGGTCTTGTCGAGAGGGATATAAATCTTGACATCGCCAAAAAGCTTATCCCGCTAATCGAGGCTTCCGGCACTATCAAGGCTTACGCTACAAGGCTGTCGGATATAAGTGTTTCGCGCCCCGAGCGTATTGCTTTCGGCAATCGCTATGGGGATATCTATGTTTCGATTCACGTAAACTCCGGCGATAAAAACCTTGCCGCCAACGGTACGGAAACGTACTATTACCCGCATTCGAACGATGAGGCGTTAGGGTTTACGTGCAAGCAGTTCGCCGATATTATGCACAAGTCGCTGCTGGCGGAGCTTGGTACCGCCGACAGAAAGGTTAAGACGGAGGAGTTCGATGTAATTAAGTTTACGACGATACCGGCTGTGCTTTGCGAAACGGCTTTTATTACGAACAGCGCCGACGCGGCGCGCTTGGGTACGGACGCGTTCAGGCAGAAGGCGGCCGTAGCAATTTTTAACGGGATAAGAGATGCGTTCGGAAAATACAAACCGGCCAGATAGTTCACTTTGCCCGAAGCATGTTAAAATTTAACTGTTTTTATCGCTATTTGCATACGAATTTTATTGCCCGATGTGTGTAAACTAAAATAAAATTACATCGGTGATAATTACAATGAATAAGTGTATGCTAAAGAGAATAGTTTGTTTTGCGGCGGCTTTGGTTTTTGCGACCGGCTTTGCCGCGCGGCGTGAGCCGGAGTATAAAATGTACTACTACACGTTCGATTCGGACGGACGGCTTCATTTGGCGGACAAGTCCGTAAAAGTAGTGGCTGACGGGCTGAGCGATGCGGCGTTTGCCGTGTTTGAGAGGTTTTTTGCGGACGAGGATATAAGTTTTAAGCCGGACGGAGTGCGGGTTATCGGCACTGATGTGAGAGACGGGCATCTGACGCTTAACGTTTCCTCCGATATAAACCAGTACGGCGGCGCTTATTATGAAGTTGCGCTGAAAAGTCAGATTATCCGAACGGCGCTAAATATTGACGGGGTTGACGCGATTACGCTGCTCATAGACGGCGGCGTGCGGACGCTGGCCGAAGGCAGCGTAATAAGAGCGGAAACAGCTTGGAAGAATCTTTCGGAATAGGTACGGATTAGCGTAATACTTGGAATATTTTTACAAATTATACTTGTTAAATATTGTCTGTTTTTATATACTAACTATAACAATAACTTAAATGGAGGGATTTGCTTGAACAAACGTAAAATTGCGGTCCTAACGGGCGGCGGCGACGCACCCGGATTAAACGCTGTTATTTACGCGCTAGTCAGAGCTTGCTATGCAAAAATGAACTGTGAAATTATCGGTTACAGATTCGGCTACAGAGGGCTTTACAACAACGATTACATTCCTCTTACGCCGGAATCGACGTCCGGTATTTTGCACCGCGGCGGCACAATTCTTTACAGCTCGAACAAGGACAATTTGTTTGATTATACCGTCGAAGAGAACGGCGTTAAGGTTAAAAAGGACGTTTCAGATTTCGCCATTGAGACTTTGCAGAAGGACGGCGTGGACGTACTCGTTGTACTCGGCGGCGACGGCACACTTACGAGCGCTAGGGATTTCGCACGGAAGGGCGTAAATGTTGTTGGCGTCCCGAAAACTATCGATAACGACTTGGTAGCCACGGGCGTGACGTTCGGCTTCGATACGGCCGTTAATATCGTTACTGAGAATCTCGGGCGCTTGCACACAACGGCAGAGAGCCATCACCGTATAATGGTAGTAGAGGTTATGGGACGTAACGCAGGTTGGATCGCGCTGCATGCGGGTATGGCCGGTTCGGCGGACGTTATTCTTATCCCTGAGTTCCCGTACGAGCTTAACAAAATCGTCGAGAAGATAAACACGCGCGATAAGGCCGGTAAGCCTTTTACCGTTATCGTAGTAACAGAAGGCGCCAAGGAAAAGGGAGGCAGCACCGTAGTAGGTAAGGTTGTAAGCGACAGCCCCGACCCGATACGTTACGGCGGTATCGCAGCGAAAATCGCGGCCGATTTGGAGCCGCTTATAAAGCATGAAATCAGAAGCTGTACGCTCGGACATATTCAACGCGGCGGCGAAACGTCGGCAGCCGACAGAATTCTGTCAATAAGATACGGCGTTGCGGCGGCTAATTTGATAGCTGAGGGACGCTTCGGCAACATGGTCTGTATTAAGGATGGCAAGATGGATTATGTAACGCTTGAAAACGTCATCGGCATGTCGAAAATCGTTCACTCGGACGATGAGCTTGTTATGGCGGCGAAGGCGCTTGGTATTTCGTTCGGTATATAAAATTTTAAAACATAAAACGGCGGCTGAGCTACGGTTAAACCATAGCATAGCCGCCGTTTTTTATTTCTTTACAACCGGTATCCAAACCTCGCAGCGGTAATCCGCCGCGGAGTTATCGCCGTCATAATAAACCTCCATGTCGGGCGTTCCGGCATGTTTGTAAATACTCTGCGGCATAAACTCCGACCAAACACGCTTCCAGACATCGAGAATAGCATCCGGCATCGGGCCGATCGACTCAAAGATTAGCCAAGTTGACTTCGGTACGTTTACAGTTTCAAAGCTGCCGCTGTCTGCCGGTTCGGCTTCGATCCCGACCATGTAGCTGAATGTCTCGTCGGGGCGCATATCGTAGCAGATGCCAAGCAACGGCTTGCCCTTGCCGATCTCACACAGCTTTGCTGATGTGCCGTCCTTATTGCATGTTCCCCAAAATTTCGGAATGGGGTTGTTTTTCTGCGATGCGGTAATAACCTTACCGACTGCCGTAAACGCTTCCTTTTCTTCTACGCGATAGTTCATTTCGACGACTCCTTTGATTGATATAGTAAAGGTGAGGCGCTGATAGGACTTTAGTACGACGCCCGGACGTCTCGCTCCGGCCGGTGTAACGCCGTGCATACGCTTGAACGCAACGGTAAAAGCATCGGCGGAATCGTAGCCGAATTTCACGGCGATGTCGATAACGCGGCAATCCGTCGATTGCAGCTCGAACGCCGCGACTGTAAGCTTCCTTCGGCGAATGTACTCCGACAGCGCGACACCCGTTAAGTTCACGAATACTCGCTGAAATAACCCAGCCGAGCAAGCCGCGATTTGTCCGAGTGTTTTATAGTCGATGTCGCCGTCGAGGTTTGCCTCGATGTAGTCCAGTGCTTTGTTCATGCGTGTCAGCCAATCCACATTAACCCCTTCCTTTCGAATACATGATAACAAACAGCGGAGGTCGGCGTCCGACATTTGCCGGACAATTTCTAACGGGTTCGGGTTTTTGTTGCGGAGATTTTTGCGTACAACGCGCACAAACCGATCGTGACTGTATAAACAGCAACAATACGCAGGGCGTACGCCGTAGAGATTTTATAGATACCGGCTCGCGCCATTAGGTCGTTAGTCATAAAAATAATTAAACAGTGCAGCAGATAAATATAGTAGCTTGTGTTATCGATTACCTTTATGAGACGCGATCCAATCGGCTTGCTTTCGTATTTGCGTAAAGAAACCGCGTAGAAAAATAATATTGCGCTAACGCAGTACAGGTAGTGGATGTTTTCGAGCCAGTTTATACGTATGTTGCCCGTGAATAATAAATAGCTGAGTGTTAAGTTGACAACCGCGACGGACATATAACATATAGAAATAAACAGCGCATTACTAAGCACGATCGTTTTAAATTCCTTATAATAACGACCCGCATAGCAACCCGCTATCCAGTAAAACAAATACGTCGTAAAAACTCTGTCATTATAAATAAACGTGCTGCCCGGGCGTAACATACCGATAATATCCGGCAAATACTGCCCAAGTGTTATCATAACAAGCAACGAAAACAATAGCACAAGCGCAGGGTCAATAGCCTTCACTACCTTGTCCCAAAGCGGAGCAAGCGCATAAAACTGCACGATAACCACAATAAAATAAAACTGCCCGGACAGCGTTCCGTTAAAGATATATTTTAAAAGCTCAGTGAGTGAAAACGTACTCGTCGGGAGATATCCCATAAAAAGGAAATAAAAATAATAAATGATGTTGAACACCACATAAGGCAGAATAATCTTAATAAAACGCGAAGCGAAAAACTTCCTGTAATCTCGTTGATAGTCCTTTCCAGATGAGTAACTCAAAAACATCTTAAGACCGCTCAAAAAAATAAAACCCTGCACAACAAAAGCCGACAGTCTCCACGGCGCAAATACGGCGGCGTATTGCCAGCTGTCTTTCTGTAGATACGTTATCGGCGCCGACGAAACGTGGATAAAAACTACGAGAACGCAAAAAAGCGCGTTCAAAAACGATATTTCCGATTTAATTCTGATAAAGCGGCACTCCTGTCTATGAAAATTTTCCGGGCATACATACTAACATAATTATTGACAATTTTCAAAAACATTTGCAATGTCCGGCGCGCGGCAATATAATTGTAAAAAATAATACGGAGGGAACAGTATGGCAACGGTTTATGTAAGCTTTGAAAAGATGGAAGAGTTTATGAAGGTTGCGTTTACAAAGGCGGGTATGCCGGAGGAAGACGCGAAGATTACAGCGGCAGTTCTTATCGAATCTGATAAGCGCGGCATAGAATCCCACGGAATAGGGCGGTTTAAGCCGGTATATATTGAGCGCATGAAGGCGGGGATTATTAACCCGATAACGAAAATCGACATCGTGCGTGAAGGGCCGACGACGGCGGTTGTCGACGGTAACGACGGCGTAGGTCACGTAATAGCAAAAAAATCTATGCAAATGGCTATCGACAAAGCCGCCAAGTACGGCATGGGTATGGTAGCGGTCAGGAACTCGACGCATTACGGCATAGCGGGCTACTACGCTATGATGGCCGCGAAAAATAATATGATAGGCATAACCGGCACGAATGCACGCCCTTCTATCGCACCGACATTTAGCGTAGAGCCGATGCTTGGTACGAACCCGCTGACGTTCGGTATGCCGACGGACGAGGATTTTGATTTCATACTGGACTGTGCGACGTCTGTTTCGCAACGCGGCAAAATCGAAGTTTACGACAGAGCGGGTAAAGACGTCCCGAACGGCTGGGTAATCGACAAGAGCGGCAAAGACAGAACAGAAATCAACGGAATGCTAGACGAGCTTGACAAAGGCAACATCGCGCTGACACCGCTTGGCGGCATCGGCGATTCGATGGCAGGTTACAAAGGCTACGGCTACGCAACAGTCGTCGAAATTTTGTCTGCGGCGCTGCAAGGCGGTATTTTCTTAAAAGCGCTGGCAGGTGTAGGCCCGAACGGTGAGAAGCGCAAGCACCACCTCGGTCATTTCTTTATCGCAGTCGACATCGATGCGTTCACGGATGTTGCCGAGTTCAAAAAGACGACCGGCGATATTTTGCGTGAGCTGCGCGCGTCTGCGAAAATGCCGGGACACGACCGTATTTACACGGCCGGCGAAAAGGAATACTTGTACTACATCGAAAACAAGGACAAAGGCGTCCCGCTTAACGATAAGCTCCAGCAGAACATTAAGGATGTTATTAAGGAATACAACATCACAGGATTTGATTTTGGTTTCTAAATAAAGCGAGGCTGCCCAGCTTGATTGAGAACTGAGCAGCCTCTTTTTGTATTAGCAAATGTCAATTAGATTGCGTTGTGTGCAAAACATGCTATAGCGCAAGTCGGAATAACGCATACGGAACCAAGCGGGTTGCCGCAGAATTCGTTACAACCGCTCGGGCAGCAGCAAGTGCTACCGATCGGGCAAGCCGGCGGTGCGCCGATATCTGTTAAGAGTCTAACACAGTTGCAGTCAACCGACAGCAAAACGCCTGTGAAGCCGCAGCCAGAAGCGCCTCCGCTTGTAGTGAAAACAGTAACGGTTTGGCCGATATAACGGCACATTGATTCTACCATTGATGGTATAAATCCTTCCATAAATATTGCCTCCTTATATAAGTTATATAGAAACGTTTAATTCCTATGGAGTTGTACACTCTGATGTATATTATGAGGCTTGCCTAAAAAGTGTTACAAGCCTGACAGCTTATTTTAAATGTATTGCGAAAAGGAAAATTTTTATAATGATGTATAAACTTAAGCAATACATTCAATAATAATAACCGTAGAGAGTTACTCTATATAACTCATTCCGCAAATGCGGCTTTGAAGGGAGGTTAATCGTAATGGACAACAAAAACAACAAGAACGCTCAGGATTCCAATACCAAAAAGACCGACAGAACAGAATTTGCTGACGAGATCAACATGGATATGAAGAACAACAGAAACAATAACAACAGCAACAGCAATAGCAGCAGCAAGTAATAAGCTGACTGAGAGGCCGTACCCCAGCAATAGGGTACGGCTTTTGTACAATTATAAGCTGCTTGCAGCTTACTAGGGGGTTTGGGAGTATGAATAACGCGGGAGTTTTTAGCCTGACGGTGAATATAAGTGGCAAGCCAAAGACGACGCTGACCGCACAAAGCGGCAGGTCGATTTTGGATATTTTGAGGGAGCATAAAATTTATGTACCTGCGATATGCGGAGGGCGGGGTACGTGCGGTAAGTGCCGTATTATCAAGGACGGCGCAGAAGTGCTTGCCTGTAATGAAATGCTGACGGGCGATACGGAAATAACCGTCCCCGGCGAAAACGGCTTCGAAATAGTGGACGGCTTCGGCTGGTCGAACGAGCCGCGTGAAAATTTTTTACATAGCCTTCGGCTGCAAGACATCACCGGCAGCGCCGACAGGTATATGAAAAAGCTGCTTCCGGGCAGAGACATAACGCTTGGTGCGCTGCGAAAGCTGTCGCGGATTTTTAACAGCCGGACTGGCGGCGGAGATGTGCTGCTGGCAGCCGACGACGAAAAAATCTACGACGTGGTTGAAGCGGACGGCAGCCGCGAAATTTTCGGGCTTGCGGTGGATATCGGGACGACTACGGTATGCTTCTTGATAGTAAATCTGTTGACCGGCGAAAAAATCGCAAGCCATTCTAAAATAAACCGGCAGCGCGAGTACGGCGCGGATGTAATATCGCGTATCGAAGGCGCGTCGGCGGGCAAGCTTAACACCTTGCGCGAATGCATTACGGGCGATATCGTGTCCGGGATAACGGACATGTGCGCCGAGTATAGTATCGAACCGGCGTGTATCTGCAACATGGTCGTCGCGTGTAACACGACGATGGCGCATCTGCTGCTTGGGTTGGAATGCGGCTCACTTGGGCGTTCGCCGTTTATTCCGACGCTGACAGATTGGGTGCGGTATAGCTTTTACGATGTGTTCGCCAGCGGCTTGCTTGACTGTGATGTTTCGGTTATCCCGGCTGTTTCGGCTTACGTCGGCGGGGATATCACATCCGGCATAGTTTTCTGCGGCGGGTTGAAAAGCGAAAAGCCGTCGCTTATTATTGACTTGGGTACTAACGGGGAGATGGCTGTTTTCTCGAAGAATTTTGTGCTGTGTACGTCTACGGCGGCAGGACCTGCGTTCGAGGGCGGCAATATTTCGTGCGGCACGGGTAGCATTAAAGGCGCGATAGACAGTGTTGCGTACGAGGACGGGCGCTTTCGCGTTACGACGATAGGCGGCGCAAAGCCGATTGGCATTTGCGGTTCCGGCGTGCTGGACGCGGCGGCTTGCCTTGTGCAGAATGGGATTGTGGAGGACACGGGCTATATCAATGACGACGTAAATATTGCGGATGGGGTTACATTCACACAGAAGGATATACGCGAGCTGCAGCTCGCGAAATCGGCAGTCCGAGCCGGGATTGAGATACTGCTTGACGATGCCGGGCTGTCGTATGAGGACATCGGCAGTGTGTTTTTAGCAGGAGGCTTCGGGAATCGGCTGAATCTCGACAGTGCCATCGCGATCGGTATTATCCCGCCGGAGCTGAAACCGAAGGTGCATTCCGTAGGCAACAGCTCGCTTGGCGGCTGCGTAAAGGCTCTGCTTAGCAGCGCCGCAAGGCGCGAAGCCGCGGAGATTACCGCGCTCGCCAAGGAAATAAATTTGTCAGCCCATTCGAAATTTAACGACTTATTTATGGATTATATGGCGTTTCCGATATGATGTACATGTTCGCTGATTACTCAGCGTAGCCTTAGGAGTTTTTGGTTTACAAAACTGTATATGTTCGGTAAAAAAATGTATAAAAATGTTGCAAGGGATTAATACTAGTTACGGAAATATAAAGTAATGACAATTACTTAGACATATATGAAAGCCAAAATCTTCTAAGGAGGTATTCGATTGAAAGCAACTGGAATTGTGAGAAGAATAGATGATTTGGGAAGGGTGGTTATCCCAAAGGAGATAAGAAGGACGCTACGTATAAGGGAAGGCGACCCTTTAGAGATATTTACGGATAGAGAAGGGGAGATAATACTAAAAAAATACTCCCCGATAGGCGAGCTGGGAGCGTTTGCGAAGGAATACGCAGAGAGCCTGTCGCAAACGGTCGGACATATTACGTGTATTGTTGATAAGGATCAGATTATCGCCGTTTCAGGCGGCGCTAAAAAGGATTTCATAGAGAAGCATATATCGGGCGCGCTTGAGAAGGCGATCAACCAGCGCAATATCGTCGTCGCGAATAGGAACGAAGCGGGCTTTGTGCCGATACTGGAAGACGACGACCCGAGCATTTATTCACACGAGCTGATAACGCCGATCATAGCAGAGGGCGACGTATTGGGCGCGATATGCTTTTTATCGAGCGACAAAAAAATGGGCGAGGTCGAGGGCAAGCTGGCTCAGACTGCCGCTGGATTTTTGGGAAAACAGATGGAACAGTA
>CAZJLW010000004.1:24243-29703 GCA_964546895.1 uncultured Eubacteriales bacterium
TTTTTTTGATATTTTCCTTGACAAAAGCCTGACTAGCGTTTATAAATAGTATGAACAAATCGAACGTGGCATAAATTTTGTAACAAAATAATTAATACAAATATCGTGCCAACATCATTTTTATTATTTAAGGAGGAGTTATCATGAACAAAACCGAACTTATCGCAGCTATTGCCGCAAAATCTGAGCTTAGCAAAAAGGATTCCGAAAAGGCGCTTAAGGCTTTCGAGGATGCAGTAACCGAAGAACTCGTTAAGGGCGGAAAGGTTCAGCTCGTAGGGTTTGGTACATTTGACGTAGCCGAGAGGGCTGCCCGTGAAGGCAGAAATCCCCAAACTGGCGAAGTTATGCCGATCCCCGCTTCTAAGGCACCCCGTTTTAAAGTCGGTAAAGCTTTGAAGGACGCTGTAAACGTTAAGAGATGAGGCTAGACAAATATTTGAAGGTATCGCGCCTGATAAAGCGGCGCACCGTAGCTAATGATGCTTGCGACGCTTCACGCGTAACAATAAACGGCAAAACAGCCAAAGCCGGTGCTGAGGTTAACGTCGGAGATATTATCGAAATCAGGTTCGGTAGCAACACTACAAGAGTCGAAGTTTTATCGGTTAAGGAATCAGCTAAGAAAGACGAAGCGCACGATATGTTTAAAAGCTTGTAACTTAGCAACTTAATTAGTAACTTAATAATATTTGTCATAACCTCTTTTGTAAGCTTATATACTATAACAGGTATATTAATCAAGCTTTACGAAAGGGGTTTTTTCATGATTGAGGACAAGAGGACGACAGCGAAGCATACCGTAGTTTTGGACAAACGGCGCAGCGCCACGATTACGGGCGTTATCGACGTCGTTTCTTTCGACGACGAAACGATTATCGCCGAAACCGAAATGGGTATGCTTATTTTAAAGGGAATAAACCTGCACGTTAACAAGCTCAATCTCGAAAACGGCGAGCTATCCGTCGACGGCGAGTTCATCAGTCTGCTGTATGAGGAACAGTCGGGTTTTCCGAAGGGCAAGTCATCGTTCTTCGGGCGGCTGTTTAAATAGGTGGGCGTATGATACTGTCTATGTCCGGCCAAGCTGTTTTGTTTATGTCGACCGTAGCCGTGGGTTATGCGCTCGGATTCGTCTACGACGTGTTCAGAATCATCCGCAAAACGTTCGCGCATCCTGATTTTCTAACGCAAATCGAGGACGTGCTGTTCTGGATTTTTGTGACGGGCGTCATGTGCCTGTTCATGCTTAACAAAAACTACGGCGAAATACGATTTTTTTCGATAGCCGGAGCGGCGCTCGGTATGATTTTGTACTTCTATACGCTTAGCATTGTTGTAATAAGCGTATCCGTTTTTGCCGTCAATCTCATCAAAAAGATAGTCATGACGCTCATAAATCTAATACTGTTCCCGCTGAAACTCGCGTATAACATTGTCGATAAAATCTTGCTGCGCCCACTAAAAAAAATATTGCAAAATTTCACTCGTTATGTGAAAATGAGAATACATATTTTACTTAAGGGCTTGGGTGAAGCTTATGCACGCAAAATCAAAAAACCAATCAAACCACAGGCCGTCGGCTCGCGGCGTTCTAAAAAAAAAGAAAGCCGTTAAGGACAAGCGTATAAGAGTTTATGCGGCGTTCTGGGTTTTATTAGTGGCGTTGTTTATATGCGTAATGGTTATGCAGTTTGGTAAGTATCGCAAGTACGATTCCGAGCAAGCCATGCTTCTCGCCGAGATCGAAAAAGAAACTAAGATTCGGGACGAGCTTCAAAAAGAACTGAGATTCAACAACAGCGATGTGTATATTGAAAAGCTGGCTCGCGAGCGCTTAGGGCTTGTGCGTCAGGACGAAATTGTGTTCTTTAACGACGAAAAAAAGTAACCAATCAGAAAGCGCACATGCCTTTAACAGCCTGTGTGCTTTTATTTTTTGCGGAGGGATTTATGGACAGTATTGATATACGCTCACTCACACTTGACGAAGCGGGGCGGCTAGCAGTGTCGCTGGGCGAACCGGCGTTTCGCGGACGGCAGGTTTTCGAATGGGTTAACAAAAAACTGGCGACAGATTTTGACGCGATGACGAACATCTCAAAGCCGTTGCGCGAGAAATTTGCGGCGGCTTGCAGCTTCGGTGAGTTCAAGTTAGAGAAAAGACTTGTTGAAAATTCCACAACAAAATACTTGTTTCATATCGGAAAGAATAATATAATAGAAAGTGTTTTGTTAAAATATGTCTACGGAAATACGGTGTGCGTGTCGTCTCAGGCGGGTTGCAAAATGGGCTGCGCGTTTTGCGCGTCGGCAATCGACGGGCTGGAACGGGACTTGACGGCGGGCGAAATGGCCGCGCAGGTTTACGAGATTCAGAAGGATTGCGGCGAACGTGTTTCCGGTGTGGTCGTCATGGGCAGCGGCGAGCCGTTCGATAATTTTGACAATCTTGTTAAGTTTATCGAGATCATTAACTCGAAGGACGGCGTAGACATCGGCCAGCGGCATATTACGGTTTCGACATGCGGAATCGTTCCGGGCATTTATAAGTTCGCAGACTTGGGGCTACAGGTCAACCTTGCTGTGTCGCTTCACGCGCCGAACGACGAAATTCGCACAAAAATCATGCCCGTTGCAAAAAAATACGGCATAGACGCACTGCTTACTGCCGTAAAATATTACACAGACAAAACGAACCGCCGCGTAACGTATGAATACGCGATGATAGAAGGCGTGAACGATGGGACGGAACACGCGCGCGAGCTGGGCGCGCGACTTCGCGGTACGCTCAGCCATGTGAATATCATCCCGGTCAATCAGCTAAACGAGCGCGATTTTAAGGGCAGCAGTAATAAAAAGATAGAGAGTTTCGCAGATATAATAAAGAGCTGCGGAATAGAAACAACTATAAGGCGCAAGCTCGGTAGCGGTATTAACGCCGCGTGCGGGCAGCTTCGCCGTAGAGAAAAAATACTCCAGTAAAAGTCAGGTGGTTATGTGTTTTCGGTGGGAAAATCTGATGTCGGTATCGTAAGAAGCAACAATGAGGACTTTATTTTCGTGACGGACGAGCCAATTGGCTCGCTGCCCAACCTCTTTGTTGTGGCGGACGGTATGGGCGGGCATAACGGCGGCGAAGTCGCAAGCAGAACGGCTGTCGAGTCTTTTTTGGAATACCTCAAAAGCAATGAAAACAAAAGCGCTGATGTGTTGGACTTCTTAATCAGCGCTGCCGGTCATGCCAACAAATTTGTGTTTGACATGTCGGAGAGCGACCCGTCGCTTAACGGCATGGGTACGACGTTTTCGGCGTGTGTTATCGCCGGGAACAAGATGTATACGGTTCATATCGGTGATTCGCGGGTTTACAGCGTTTCCGGCGGTAAATTAACGCAAGTAACGAACGATCACACGTTCGTCTGCGAAATGGTGAAAAGCGGGCAAATAACAGCCGAACAAGCCAAAACCCACCCGAAGCGCAACGTTCTTATGAAGGTGCTTGGGATCGGCACGGAGCTGATGATGGACGGCATAATCACGGCAGTCGGGGAGGGCGATAAGATACTGCTCTGCACGGACGGCCTTACAAACATGCTCTCCGACGCGAATATTTTTGAGATAATTTCCGACGCCCCGGACTGTGACGAGGCCGCGTCCAGACTTGTCGCAGGGGCTAACGCCAACGGCGGTTGTGATAATATTTCTTTAATTCTGATTGATTTGAGGTGATAGTGTGAGACTTTCTCCTGGAGCCGTTTTGGCGGGACGGTACGAAATAGTTGAGAAGATAGGCGCGGGCGGTATGTCCGTCGTTTATAAGGCTAAGGATTTGAAGCTGGATAGGTACGTTACGTTTAAGGTTATGCGTGAGGAATTTGTCACGGACGAGGATTTTAAGGCGCGCTTTAAGGTTGAGGCGCGCGCCGCGGCAAGCCTGTCCAATCAAAATATCGTTAACGTTTACGACTTCGGCAACGAGGGTTCTATAAACTATATTGTTATGGAGTATATTGACGGCGTTACGCTAAAGGATTTAATAGTGCGGCGCGCGCCGTTTGAGAACGACGAAACGCTGGGCGTTGCGATACAGATAGCTTACGCGTTGCAACACGCACACCAGAACAAGATTATTCACAGGGACATAAAGCCCCAGAATATATTAGTTACGACGAAGGGTGTAGTGAAGGTTACGGACTTCGGCATAGCTCGCGCGGCGAACGCTTCTACGAAAACCACGACGAGTAACACGATGGGTTCGGTGCATTATTTTTCGCCGGAGCAGGCGAGGGGCGGCTACGTCGATACGAAGAGCGATATATATTCGCTCGGTATAATAATGTACGAGATGGCCACCGGCAAAATCCCGTTCGACGGCGATACGGCGGTATCCGTCGCGCTTAAGCATATTAACGACCCACTGCCGCCTATGCGCGAGATTAACCCGAATATTGCCGAGAGCCTTGAGCGTATTATTCTTAAAGCAACCGAAAAGCTCTCAAGCGCACGGTATCAGACGATTAACGAGTTGCTCGACGACTTAAAGCGCGCGCTTACGAATACGTCCGGGACGTACGCGAAAGATATCATTGAGGATTCTCCGACGATACAGTTGTCACCGGAGGACGTCGAGGCCATAAAAAAAGAAGCGCGTAATTCTTTCTTCGCTGACGATTTCGAAGACGAGCCGGACGGCTACGAGGGCGATTTCGACGACGAAGATGATTACGACACTCCGGACGAACGCGATTATAAGATTACTGAGCGAAAGGTTATAATTGCGGCTGTATTATTGTCATTCGCAATTATTTTTCTAATAATCGTATTGGGTAACTACTTTATTTTGCAGGGCAGGAATAAGACGATAATCATGCCGGATTTCAAGGGCAAGACTATCGAACAGGCTAAGAGCGTCGCTAGCAAAATGAAGATAACGGTAACGGAAACAGAAAAGATATACGACGACGTAGTACCGGTGGGCGGAATAGTCGAGCAGGATACCCCGTTCGAAAAGGAAGTGCCGCGCGGCAGTAACGTCAACGTCAAAACCAGCCTGGGTACGAACAAATTCCCCGCGCCGGACTTGACGAACAAGGATATCCGCACCGTCGAAGAAATGATTAAGAAAACTGATCTTATATTAAACGAGGAACACGGCTTTAGCGATACGGTCGCGCAGAACGTGGTCATATCGCAGGATCCGAAAGCAGAGACGATGGTAGCACCCGGCAGTATTTTAACTGTAAAAGTAAGCCTTGGCGCAGAGCCGAAAAGGGTAACGGTGCCTAGTGTAATCGGCTCCGCCGAAGCTGATGGGCTTAAAAAGCTCGAGGGCGTAGGCTTGGTAGTCGGGCAGGCGACGAAGGCGTCCAGCAACACGTACGCCGAGGGCTTAATAATATCGCAGTCGCTTAACCCCGGCACGGAGGTAAACAGGGGCAGCATTATTACGTATGTTAT
>CAZJLW010000004.1:29803-50832 GCA_964546895.1 uncultured Eubacteriales bacterium
ACCGTCAAGACTAAGCGCATAACCGTCTACCCGTCGAATATACCGGCCGGTGCGACTACCGTGCAGCTGCGTATTTTGAAGATAACGGCTAACAAGCCGGAGGTTTTCTACGACAAGGCTGTCAGCGTGTCGAGCTTCCCGCTGGAAATCGAGGTAAGCGGTACGGGACAGGTGGACTATCAGGTTTATATCATGGCGAATAACGGCACGGACGCCATTTTCCAAGGCGTAGCCTCCGTTAACTTTAATGAGGAGGACTAAATGCTGGACGGCATAATAACTAAAGGTGTAGGCGGCCTGTACGTCGTCTCCACGCCGGACGGCGTTTACGAGTGCTCGGCGCTCGGTATTTTTCGCAACAAAAATATAACGCCTACGATCGGCGACTACGTAACGGTCACGGTTATAGATGAGAGCAAGAAAAAGGGTACGGTTTCTGCAATAAAGGAACGCAAAAACCAATTGATACGCCCGCGCGTATGTAATGTAGACAAGGCTGTACTGGTTTTTGCGGCTGCAAGTCCCGAGTTGAACGTGGATTTGCTCGATCGGCTTATTATTTTATGCGAGAACGAGCGTATTGACGTCGTGGTATGCATTAATAAAATGGACTTGGCTGACGAGCCGGAAATTATTAGGCTGAAGGATTTGTACGAGCGGATAGGTTATCGCGTTGTGCTGACGTCGTCAGCGCTGCGCGCGGAGAATCCTGACGCGTTGGCCGAAGTTTTCCGCGACAGCGTTACCGTGCTGGCGGGGCCGTCCGGCGTCGGCAAGTCCAGCATAATAAACGCGGCAGTCCCACACGCCAACATGCAAATGGGTACGCTCAGCCGCAAGATCGACCGCGGCAAGCATACAACGCGCCATGTCGAGCTTTTGCAGGGAGATGGAAACTGCTTTATCGTAGATACGCCCGGGTTCTCGTCGTTATTGTTAAACCATATCGATAAAAAGGATTTCGCCTATCTGTTTCGCGAGTTCCGACCGTTTTTGCATGAGTGCCGCTTTAATGATTGTATGCACGTGAAGGAAACTGACTGCGCCGTTAAAAACAATGTCGGTGTGACAATTGACCGCGACAGGTACGAGCGTTACGTTAAGCTTGTTTTGAGTGATAGTAATTTTTAATATTTAACCGAAAGGAGGCTGATTTATGTATAAGCTTGCCCCTTCACTGCTGGCCGCGAATTTTGCGATATTGGGTCAGCAAATTAAACAGATAGAAAACGCGGGTGCGCATTATATTCACTTGGACGTTATGGATGGCATGTTCGTGCCGAATATTTCGTTCGGCATACCCGTCATAAAAAGCCTACGTAAAACAACGCCGATGACGTTCGACGTTCATCTTATGATAGCGAAGCCGGAGCGGTATGTGGAGGCGTTCGTAAACGCGGGCGCGGATATTATTAATGTTCATGTCGAAGCTTGCGACGATTTGAAAGATACAATACGGTTAATCAAAAATCTAAATAAGCGCGCGGCTGTAACGATAAAACCGTCTACGCCGCCGGAGGCTGTTTTCGACGTGCTGGGCGATGTGGAAATGGTACTGGTTATGTCCGTCGAGCCGGGCTTCGGCGCGCAGGGCTTTATACCTGAGACGCTTAAGAACGCCGAGAAGCTCGCGACGTATATCGCAAACAACAAGCTGCTGGTCGATATCGAAATGGACGGCGGCATTTATCTTAACAACGTCACCGAAGCGCTTGACGCGGGTGTTAACGTAGTCGTGGCTGGGACGGCAGTGTTCGGCGCGGAGAACCCCGGCGAAGCCGTACGCGAGTTTTATTCCGTCTTTAAGGAATATGGAGCAAAAAAATGAATGTAATTATTTTTTGCAACGCCGGAATCAAGGATTACGGGTTCGTCCGCGGGTTTATTTCGCAGGGTGATTATATCATCTGCTGCGACGGAGGTCTGCGTCATGCTGACGAGCTTGATATTTCCCCGAACATTATCGTCGGGGATTTTGATTCCGCGCCGCCGCCGCTTATCGAAAAATATAAGCGCATGGGCGTACCGCTTGTAAAATATCCTGTGAAAAAGGATTATACGGATTTGGAAACGTGTATACAGCTTGCTTCCGGCCAACACCCGGACGAGCTGCTTATTTTTGGTGCAATCGGCGGTCGGCTTGACCATACGCTTACGAACGTACATGTCTTGCGTCAGGCGCTTAGCCAGAATATGCAGGCGCGCGTTATCGACGAGACACATTCGGTTGCGCTGACGGACAGCGAATTCACCGTGACCGGCAACGTAGGCGATATCGTTTCGCTTATACCGCTGACTACGGAGGTAACGGGCGTCGTAACGGACGGCCTGGAGTTTCCGCTCGTCGACGAAACGCTGCACGCCGGGTACGGGCGCGGGTTAAGCAACCGGTTGACAAAAAATAACGCCGTAGTGAAAATCACCGGCGGGCTGCTGTTCGTTATAACGGCTAGAGAATAAAAATTTGAAGGAGTGTCGCAAATGCCGAATGTAACTATTAGTATTGGGAAACGTATTAGTGATGCGGATAAAAACGCGTTGCAGCTTGAAGTCGGGAATATCATGTCCTTAATACCGAGCAAGACAATCGCAAACACACTTATGACGATAGACGACGGTCGGACGATGTTCAAGAACGGCGAGCCAATCGAAGCGGTGTTCGTAGATGTAAGGCTCTACAAAAACTCGCCGGAGGAAGGCAAAAAGGCGTTCTCGGAAAAGCTGTTCGAGGTTATGGAAAAGGTTATAGCGATACCGCCGGAGCGCGTGCAAATCAATTTTATTGAGCTGCCGAACTGGGCTTCAAACGGAAACTACAAATAGGCTAGGGGAAAACCAATGCTTAAGCTTGGGAATGTAAACAGCGTGGCTATTATGGGCGGGACGTTCGATCCGATACACTACGGGCATTTGGTGGCGGCGGAGACGGCTCGCCATAGCTTTAATTTGGACAAGGTTATATTCATGCCGTCGGGACAGCCGCCGCATAAGGACAACACATCCGTCTCGGACGCAGAACACCGCTATCTTATGACGGTGCTTGCGACTGCGGCGAATCCGGCGTTTGACGTATCGCGGCTTGAGATGGACAGGCAGGGACCTTCGTTTACGATAGATACCGTACGGGAGATTATCGGGATGTGCAGGGAAGGCGCGGATGTTTACTTCATAACGGGTGCCGACGCGATTTCGCTGATTCATACGTGGAAGGACTACGCCGAGCTGCTGAAGCTGTGCAAGTTTATTGCGGTGACGCGACCGGGTTATAAGAAGCCGACGGTCGAGAACGTTCATTTTCTCGAAATACCGTCGCTTGCGATATCGTCGACGGACATACGTGCACGCGTAAGCGCCGATAAGCCGATAAAGTATCTGTTGCCGGATGAAGTCGAGCTGTACATTCTCAAAAATGGACTGTATAGAAGCACGGATAAGAGCGCGGAATTCGCAGCTTTGAATGCGAAGATAAAAAAGACGCTTACACAGAAGCGATACAAGCATACGCTTGGTGTTGCGGACGAAGCCGTCAGGCTTGCGGGAATATTCGGCGCCGATGCGGAAAAGGCGTACGTCGCGGCGATGCTTCACGATATAGCGAAGAACCTTAGCGATAAGGAAATGCTTAAGCTATGTAAGAAATACGGCTTCACACCTGATGATATAATGTCGGCGCGGCTGGATTTGTGCCACAGCTTTATCGGGGCGGAGATTGCGCGTGAGGAATACCGCGTGACGGATACAGACATACTAAACGCGATACGCTACCACACGACGGGGCGCGGCAATATGTCGCTGCTTGAAAAAATCGTGTACATCGCAGACGCTATCGAGCCGGGGCGCGAGCGCTACAACGGGCTTGATAAGATTCGCGCGCTTGCGAGTACGGATATAGACGCGGCGATGGCGGAAGCGCTTCGCGTGGCGATAGCCTACAACTCCGGACAGAAGCGGCTCGTTCACCCGCTGAGCGCGGAAGCGCTTGAATATATTGAACGGAAATTTACTGAGCAACACTTTTATGAGGAGGAAACAAATGGATAGCACTAAAGCGCTTGAAATTATTTATAAGGCATTGGATGATAAGTTTGCACAGGATATTGTGATACTGGATATACGGGAGATATCGGTGCTTGCGGATTATTTTGTAATAGCGGGTGGGAATAACCCGAACCAGATAAATGCGATGGCTTCCGAAGCAATCGAAAAGCTGTACAAGGCCGGAATGAATCTGACACACTCCGAAGGTACGCAGACGGGCAACTGGGTCGTGCTGGATTTTAGCGATATAATCGTACACATTTTTGATAAGGACACGCGGGGCTTTTATAATCTGGAACGTATCTGGGGCGACGCAAAAAGAATAAGCCTGCCTTTACAGCTTACATAAAAGCAGGCTTACATCGTCCATTTGAAATTTGTCGGTTTCGTTCGCGTCTAGATTATAGAACGCGTTTAAAATAAGTTGAATAATTTCGTCGGGCTCCTCCGTGGACTTAGCGTCCAGAAGGAGTTCTTTTATTTTGCGCGTAAATTCGTCCGTTTCTTGCTTGTAGTAAACGTCGACCAGCCCGTCAGTGTGGAATAGCAGCATGTCGCCTTTTTTATACTCGATTACCTTAAACTCGTACAGCGAGTTACGCATAAGACCGATCGGCAGCCCGACAGCTTCTAGCTCGACGGCGTTTTCGTTCGCGGCGTCTACGAAAATCGGCAGCGTTTGCCCGGCGTTCGAAAAATAAATCTTTTTGGCGCGGGTGTCGATAACGGCGTAGAACACACACGCGTACATTTCGGAGTTGTTGTTCGAAAATACGTTGCAGTATTCGTTGTTCATGTAGAACAGAAACTGGTCGGGGTTAAAATAGCGGTTCGAGAGGTTCTTAGACATCATATTAAGCATCGATGTCAGAAGCGCGGCCGAAATACCATGCCCCGAAACGTCACCGATAACGATAGAAACGCATGTGTCGTTAATTTTGTTGACACCGTAGAAGTCGCCGCCGATATCGAGCGCCGGCATGTACTTGCTGACGATTCTGATATCGTTAAACGCTAGATCGACGTCATTAAGAAAAGCACTCTGGACCTGTCTGCTCATTTTCAGCTGCAAATTGAGCAGATTATTTTTTTCCTCGATTTCAAGGTACTTTTGCTTTAGCTGGTCGCTTAGATGCTTAAGGCGCAGCAGCGACTTCACCTTTGATATGAGGATGAACGAGTCGAATGACTTCTCAATAAAGTCGTCCGCGCCGACTTCGAGCGCGCGTATTTTCATTTCTGTTGTTTCGAACGAGCATAGGAACAAGAAGATTATATACTGCGTGTCGGGGTTGGCCTTAACGCGCTTGCATATCTCAAAGCCGGATATATCGGGCAGATTGACGTCGATAATAATCAAATCGGGCTTAAATAGCGAGATCTTTGCAAGGGCGTTAATACCGTTCTCTGACGTGTATATTTCGTACCAGTTGGTGCTTAGGCATTGGAGCATCAGTTCTGTGCTTTGCGTCGAGCTGTCAACTATTAAAATTTTATCCATTAAAGGCCACCTAATTTATTACTTTCTTTGTAAAGACAATTTTGTTACCGTGCGAGTTAAAAGTGACGGTATCGGCAAGCGAATACACCAGCTGTATTCCACGCCCGCTTTCGGTAATGTTATCGTGTCCGAATGAGGAGATGAGCTTGTCGTAATCGAAGCCGGGGCCTTCGTCCGTTATCGCGGCCGTTAGCGATGCGCCGTCGATTTCGACTGAGATAAAGACCGACTTACCGGCGTCCGACGCGTTCCCGTGTATTACGGCGTTAAACAACAGCTCGCTGAACATCAGCCTCAAATCCCCTCTGTCCTCCGGGGATAAGCTCGGGAGGTTCTCTGCGCAAAAGCAGAGGATATCGGTTACGATTTTTTTAACTGCATGTACTTCGCTACAAAAGCTGATTTCTGTTTTGACAATACTCATTATATCCCCTCCCTGCAAAAACGTTCCCTCAGAACACAGTAATAACGCTTGTCTAGTTAAATATATTTCTCTTGTGGTTTTTGACCATTTTTATAAGCGTGGCGTTGTTACCTACGGTGTCGACAGAAATTTCGTCCATCAGAGCCTTTATCATCATGATGCTCATCTCGTTATCTTTTTCTACCAAGTCGAGCGTGCTGTCGATTTTGATATCGATTTGCAGTGTTTTGTCAAACAGATGAAAGTTGATGTTGTAGTCGAGCAGCTTATCCTGCGAGAGTTTTTTGATAATATAAGTACACGCCTCCGAAACGGCTGCTTTTATGTCCTCGATTTCGTCGATGTCGAAGCCGATACGGTTTGCGATAGAGGAGGCGGTCAATCTGGCGGCCGACACGTACGCGGCGTTAACAGGCAGTGACAACTTGATGCTTTCCTTTTCCATATTCTCGCTATTCATTCTTCTCACCCTCTATCACGAATACTTTATCCAAATTCGTAATCTTAAAAAGCTTGCTGATATTCGGCTTGACGCTTACCAAAATCATCTGATGATCGTAGCTTTTTACCGTTTTAAGGACGGCTACGAGTGCGCCGAGAGCCGTAGAATCTATATACTCCAAGTTTTTGCAGTCGATACGCAAATCGGCGTTCTTTGACGTGACCAGTTCTGTCAGCGTGGTTTTGAGTTCCGCCGAGCTGAAAATATCTACTTCGCCGTTTAACGCGACCTCCCATCTACTTTTTTCTTCGGAATATGTAGATTCGATCGAGTAATCCATAAACAAACCTCCCATTATAGTTTTTGTCAGAACAAATTCTTAATTAGTATACCCAAATCATAAAAAATTAATAAAAAAACGAAAAATATTTTTGAAATTTTATTAATTTTATACTTAATACGTCGTTTTGTCAATTACATTCCCTCGTACATACCTTCGTTTACCATTTTCGTGAGTGCGTTTACTACGGCTTCTTTATCTTCTTTGTATGTTACGCCGTACCACTTGTCGGACGACGAAAGCGCCTTGACCTTTATCTTACCGGCTTTAATGAAGGTGTCCATAGCCATCGGCAGATAAAACTCGTCTTTTTCGATGTTGGGCGTAGTCTCGACGAACTTCTTGAAACCTGCCTCAAACTCACTGAAAATCCACGGATGCAAGCCCCACATGTTCATCGATACGATAGTATCCGTCGGGTACTCGTTTTCCTTGGCGATATCCATCTTCTCAATAACTTCGACGAGATAGCCATCCTCGATTTTGCATACGCCGCGTGTTACGGTTCCGTTTTCAGTTACGGTGTTTCGCAGGTAGTAACCGACCATCGCGAATTCAGGCGACGTCGTAAGATGCTCGTATATTTTTACGTAGGCTTCCTTACCGTAATAATCGTCGGCGTTAATTACGGCAAACGGTGTATTGACAACGTCCTTACAAAGCATAACAGCCTGAGCAGTGCCGTACGGTTTTTTTCGGTTCGACGGGGCTTCCTGATAGACGTAATCGACTTTTATTTTGTTCTCGACGCGCGAACCTACTATGCGCTTGAAATCCGCTTCGATTTCCTTTTTGATAATAAAAACGACCTTGTCGAAGCCCGCTTTCATTGCGTCGTAAACTGAAAAGTCGATGATTACCTCGCCGTTTTTACCTATCGGCTCGAGCTGCTTTAACCCGCCGAAGCGGCTGCCCATTCCCGCGGCCATTACTACAAGTGTTGCTGATTTCATTAGAATTCCTCCCGGAGTTTAAAATTTTTTTGTTTTATGTTATACTAACCCTCGTTTGAAAAATTCACGCGATTCTTTCGCGGTAAATCAACGAGAGGGGTTATTTATTTGAATAAAAAAACGGGTCTGTCTACGCTTTTGCTGTTCGGCGCGGCGTTTCTGTGGGGGACAGGCTTCATCGCTACACAGATCGCAATCGATGCCGGGTATGGCACGAGCTTTATTATTATGAGTAGGTTCGTCACGGCGGCGGTTGTGTTCGGCGCGTTGTTTTGGAAGGACGTAAGGGAGATAAAGCTGTCGGATTTAAAGGGCGGCTTAACAGCAGGGACGTCGCTGTTTCTGGGGTTCCTGTTCCAGACTTACGGGCTTAAATATACGTCGCTTTCTAATAACGCGTTTATTACCGCGTCGGCTGTCGTTATCGTACCCGTGCTGGTTTGGGCTGTGTTTCGCAAAAGGCCGCCGGTCAGGGCTTTTGTTGCGTCGTTTGTGTGCTTGGTTGGTGTGTTCTTCCTCACGTCCGGCGGTGCCGGGGTTAACTTTAGCAATTTTTCGGTTGGAGATATGCTTACACTTGTATGCGCGTTTTTCTTCGCGCTGCATACGATGTCGGTGAGCCACTTCGCCCCGAAAATGAACCCGAAAATACTGAACTTCATTCAGCTGACGACGGCAGCGGTGCTGGCGTTTGTCGCGTTTATGGCGACGGGCGAGATGTCTATACATATTACGCCTTCGGTCTCGCTGTTTAGTCTGTTGTACTTGGGCGTTTTCACTACGTGTATCGCTTATTTTTTGCAGACCGAAGCTCAAAAATACGCCGCGGCCTCGCGGGTTGCCGTTATTATTTCTACGGAAAGCTTGTTTGCGTTGCTGTTGTCCGTCACGCTGGGCTACGAGATGTTAAGCTTGCAGCTTGTTGTCGGCGGGGTAATGATTCTTTCGTCTGTCGTTATCACGTCAGCGGATTAGGGATGTGTGTTCGGTAATAAACTGCTCCGTGTAACCGGCTGATGTTAGCGGGTTTATGAAATCGGAATCAATGTCAGGGACGAAGCTTTTTAGTAGAGTGGCTCGACCGGTTATTGTGTATTCACCTAAGTGAGCCGGGATAAAAACGGATTCGGCGGTGGTTAGGCTTACGGTTTCAACGACGTTGCGATCGCCAGTAACCGCTGAAACAGTACAACTTCCGTCGACGCATGTAAAAATGAAAAACTTGCTGTTGTCGGAGCGTTCTGTTACGGCTGTTTCGATGTCGTACTTTATCAAGCAGTAAAATTTGTTGGCTATGTAAAATGTTTTTTTAACGCCGTCTGTACTGAGCGCTATGCCGGTTACAGCGGCTTTTTTTATTTTGCCGCTGAAGTCAGATACGTCCAGTGCTTTCAGTATATGCAGCTGCCGTGGCTTGTTGTCGGTGCCTAATCTGCCGTAGTCGTAGACGCGGTACGTTATGTCGGAGTTCTGTTGAATCTCCGCTAGACGTACGCCTTTTGTTATTGCGTGGATAAGCCCGGCGGGTATGTTTATTACGTCGCCTTTTTTTATGCTGAGGTAGTTCAGGCAAGCGGTGATGTCTGATTTTTCGTTTTTGTTAAGCGCGTGTTCGAATGCGTCGCGCATAATGCCTTCTTTTACGCCGATTATCAGTGCGCTGTTTTCTGGTGCGTCCAGTATATACCAGAGCTCGTTTTTGCCGAACGGTACGCCCTCTGCTTCGTGGGCGTAAGCGTCGTCGGGGTGAACCTGTATCGATAAGTCGTCTTGCGTATCTATTATTTTTACGAGAAGCGGGAAGTCGCCGGTAATGCTGTCGCCTAGGTATGATGATCTGTCGTTGGTGGTCAGGTCGAGGAAGCTTGTTCCCATCTTTTCGCCGTTAGCGACTACGCTCATGTCGTTTGTACGGAATGAGACGTCCCAGCTCTCGCTGCCCCAGATTAGGGTTTTTATGATTGGGGTGAATTTTATTGGGTACGTTTTAATCAGATCCTTTTGGTATTATTTGCAGTTGCTTGCAAGCCATTTTGCGACGCCGTCGTGGTCGTTGTCTTCAATAACTGCCGTTGCGTATTGCTTTAAATCATGGGCGGCATTTTCGACCGCGTAGCATTCGTCGGATATGCTAAACATTGAGATGTCGTTTTTGCCGTCACCGAAGGATATTATTCTTTCGCAGTTTAGCAGATTTTTTAGCTGTAGAATGGCGTTAGCTTTTGTTGCTTTTTGTGGCATTATTTCAAGCCATTGACTGCCGCTGTAAATATCCTTCTGGTATATACAGTTGTATGTGTCGCTCAGTGAATTGTACACCGGCAGTAATTTTTGCTCGTTGTCGATGCAGGTGAAGTAAAACACTTCGCCATCATATAGGCGATTGAGAGGTGCAATATTTTCTCTCGCATCACCGGAGCGGCTTTCTATAAATACCTTCATACCCGGCGTAACGTGTTCGTTACAGTATGAAAATTTCTCTTCATTATTAATGTAAGCATAAATTATCGGGTAGATTGCGTGTTCAGTGAGTATGTGTTTGATATTTGCCACGTCTTCGAAATCAAAATAATTTGCCAGCAGTATTTCCTGCGTACCGCTTTCCAGTATGAATGCACCGTTATATACGATGACAGGTATTTTTGGAGAAATACCTGTCGTAACCTTTGAAGCGGTGACGTAAGAACGCGCTGTAGCATAAGAAAAAGCCATACCTTGCTCAATAAGGGAGTTGATGGTGTTTTTGGTATATTCCGACAAAGCTTGGTTGTGGTTTAGTAGTGTGCCGTCTAAGTCTGTTACATACAGAGTTTTTTTGTCGATTGGCATTTAATCACATCCAGTCCGTTATTCAATCAACCCTTCTTTACGCATAGTAGCAAGCGATTGCTCAATACGCTCATCAAGTTCATTCTCGACGTTGTAATAAAGTGCAATTTGCGTCAAAGCAACCATCGCTTGCCGTATTTCATTTGCCAGATTTTCCTTCTTAGGTTCGCCGTGTTTCTTGCGTTTAACGCCGCTGTCCTCCCATAAGTTTACCTCGCTGGCAACCTCGCCGCATTCTTCTAACAGACGCGTCACCATCTGAAACGGTTCATTTCCGTCTGGGAAGCGTTTATTTGCACCACGCGCCATTAAATATAACTTCTCCATAAAACAGTATCCCCCTTGGTTTCAAATGTTCCCGCGTTTTCCGATTATCTACAAAATTTAATATAATCAAGGCAGAATTCGTCATTGCCCAGAATAGCGTTAGACGTAGCCAAAACCTGACGGATGCTTTGATTAGTAACGTTTAAAATAGCGCTATCCAAGCCTTTCGCTAACGCCATCGCAAGGAAGGTAGCGTTAATATCCGAGCGTTTCGGAAGGCCGAACGATACATTCGATAACCCGCAGATTGTTTTTACGCCGGGAAGGTTCTTTTTTATGAGTTCCAATGTTTCAAAGGAAACCAGTGCAGCGGTCTGATTTGTCGATATAGCTTCGATTAGCACATCAATGTATATTTTATCCTTGCTGATTCCCATTCCCGTAAGCTTCTCAACGATTGCCTTCGCATTTTCAAGACGCTCGGCCGCCGATTGCGGTACGTGACCTGACACCATCGGAAGGCATACTATTCCGGCGTTATATTCCTTTGCAGCGTTTATCAAGCCGTCAAATTTTTTATCAAGCATTATTGAGTTAATGAGCGCGTTTCTTCCGTTTAGGTGTTTTATGCACTCGATAAGGCTATCCGGCTGCGGCGAATCCAGCATAATGCCGGTTGTGCTGTGTGTAAGCGCAAGGGAAATCAGCCAGAGCATATTCTCTACTTCCTTTTCTCCCGTAAGCGCTGTGTTTATATCCAGAAAATCAGCCCCTCCGGCTGACTGCTTTTTTATCGTCCGTATCATGAACTGCTCGTCATGGTTGTTAAGTGCCTCCAAAATATCAGGTATTGAGCTGTTTAAACGTTCTCCGATTATTGTCACTGATTAGTTCTCTCCTTAATATATTTTACAAGTTCGGTTGCGTAATCTATTTTTTTCATTTGCGTCATAATATAAAATCCGTCGTAATTGTCGGAGATTTTATCAATGATGCTCTTGCTGTGGGCTATGCATATTTGCTTAACCTTATCCGGCGTGGCGTCTTTCAGGCTTTCGATAACCTCTGCGGGAATCTCAATGCCCGGAACCTCGTTGCTTAGAAACAATGCGTTCTTATAGCTCGCGAGCGGCATAATACCGGCGGCGATTTTGCAGGTAAGCCTTTCTTTTGCGAGGAAATAGTTTTCCAGATGCTTGTCGGAAAAAATAGGCTGGGTGAAAAGGCAGTCTACACCGCTTTCGATTTTTTTCTCGGCGCGGGCAAGCTCCGCTTCGAAATTGGTTGAGTTTATATTCAGCGCTCCGCAAACCGTGTACGGGTTTTTGAAGAAGGTCATCTCGTTCAGGTTCTTTATATAGGAAATCAGCCGGAAGGAGTTGAAACCGAAAACGCTTTTTACATGATTGCGGTCGGCTTCCTTCGGCGCGTCGCCGGTGATTACTAATGCCCGGGAGACGTCCTCAATATTCGCCGCTATGAGGTCACCTTTTATGGCGATGCTGTTTTTATCGCGGCAGCAAATATGCGGTATAACCGGGATTTGCGCGTGACGCTGAACCAGCGCGGCCATCATAAAAGTGTTAGCGCGTATTTTTCCAAGTGGCGAGTCGGGTATCGTGACGAAGTCGGCGCCGGATTTCTTTACGGCTTTTGCCGCTTTTATGAGATAGTTCGCGTCGATGTCTTGCGGCGCTTCGATTTCTACGGCGATGAATTTGTTGGCGAAGTCGTTCTTTATTGCGACTGTCTTTGGCGGTTTCGGTGACGGCAGCTTTAGAATGTCTGGTTCGTTTTTTTGCAGCATATCGGAAATACAGCGGATATACTCGGGCGTGCTTCCGCAGCAGCCGCCGATGATTTGCGCGCCGTGGGAGTATATTCTTAATACTTTAGCTGCGAAATATTCCGGATTATCGAATGAATACATCGTCCTGCCGCCGATATCCGTAGGGTATCCGGAGTTTGGCATGGCTGTAAGGTTATATTTGCCGGGCGTGACTTGTTTTATCAAATCCAAAATATGGGCAGGCCCGCAAATACAATTAAACCCTACGAAATCCGCGCCGTAGCGCGTTACCTTTTCAAATAAACTGTCGAAGTATTCTCCACTCTTATTAAAACCGTCTTGGCCTATGCCAAAAGAGACTATGACACAGGAGTCGGGGAGGGTGCTTTTGATATGAGATATGGCTTTTTCCAGCGGCTCGGCGTAGTTCTGCGTTTCAAAAATGAAGTTTTTCGCGCCTTCGGTTATGAAGATGTCGGCGATACGCAGGTACTCGTTTTCGCCGTCTAAGCAGTCGTTAGGGCCGATGTCGGCAAAAACGCTGACATCGCTGAACCGAGCGGCTTCACATGCCAACCGATACCCCGTGCGGATTATTTTGTCGCACAGCTCAGTGTCATGTATGCTCGTTCGGTTTGCTCCGAATGTATTTGTACGGATGGCCGTCGCCCCGGCCTCAATGTATTCACGATGAATGTCAGTGACGATTTTTTCGTCCGACATATTTGCAAGTTCCGGAAAGTCGTAGAATGGGTTTTTTGAAAAAATATATGTGCCGAATGCTCCGTCGAATAGGTATTTAAGCATGGTGTTCACCTTTCAATTTTGTTAAAGTTCGATTTCGATTTCTATTTCTGTTTTAAATGCAATGACTGCATCACCTGTGATTTTTACTTTGCTGGGTTTTCCTGCTGTTAACTCAACGCTAACAAGCATCTTGCCTGCTCTGTCGATGGCTTCGCCCTGAACGATCTCAAAAGAAAACTCCGAGCCGGTAGCCTGTATCACGCCATAATGAATAAGGTACGCACCCAATGGACCGTTAGCATTTCCCGTAACGGGGTCTTCTGCTACACCGACTGCCGGTGCGAACATTCTGCCGTGTACGAGCGGCTGCTCGTCAGGGTGCAGTGTGAAAACATAGTAGCCGTTGCAGTTAATCAAACCGCTAAGCTTTGATAACTTATCAAAACTCGGTGTAAGGTTATGAAGTATTTTAAGGTCGTTTATGCCAATCATAACCTTGGAATGTCCGGTCGAAGCTATTGCAATCGGGCAGTCGCTTCTCAAGTCGTTCTGTTGTATGCCTAGTGCGGATAGCAGTTCGTACTGATATTCGATCGGCAGCGGCTTATCAATAACTATTTCGCCCTGCGTCATAACAATACGGTAGTCGCTGTCTGTGTGAATAATATCTACGGGTAGTATTCCCGCTCCGGTCTTTTGCAGTACAGTTGTATTGCCGAGCTGCATTTCTATCGCACGTGCGTAATGCGCTGCTATTGTTGCATGTCCGCATATGGGTACTTCACTTTTGGGCGTAAAGAAACGTACGTGTACGTCATATTCTTCGTCGGAAGAAGAAAAGATAAATGCCGTTTCGGAGTTGTTCAGTTCCCGTGCGATCCGCTGCATTTGTTGTGGTGTCAGCCCGTCGGCGTTTGTGACAACACCTGCGGGATTCCCCGAGAATTTATTTTTCGTAAATGAATCAATCTGATATACGCGTAATAGCTTTTTCATGTGGGTCGTCCGTTTCTTATAATTATTGTAAAATTATCTCGAATTCAAACTCGTGTAGGATAGGGATTCCGTCGATTCCGATAATCACATCGTCACCTAAATTTTTAATCCGCTGAGTTTCTTTAAATGCGTTAATATGCACAGCTTTTAATGCGAAGCCTCGTTTTTGGTAAAACCGTATGGCATGTGTATTGTCATTCATCGTAATAAGCCAAACACGCCGACAGTTCATGCTTTTTGCGGCAGCGATAACAGCATCGATAAGCCCCGTACCAACGCCGAGGTTTTCCTTCAAGCTGAATAAAGCTGCGATTTCGCAGTCGTTATCTTTTATGTGGTAGAGAATACCGCCTGCCAGTTCGCCATTATGTACTGCGACGAAGCCGGGCAGATTCGTAGTGTCTATAATGTTCCCGCGTGTTACTATAGGGTTGCCCCATTCTTTGGTGATGTAACTATTTATTTCGCCACGGTAAATATTGTCTAAGAGAATTAATTCCATGACTGGATGCACACCTCCAAATGATCATTCATTTCTATTGTTTTTAATAACTCGTGTACAGTCGTGCAAAAATGCGTATACTTTATAACCGTCCTCCGGCTTGCTAACCCGTCTTCATTTTGGTACAATAAAACCACGCTAGACCGACAAAAATCAGCTTCGCAGGTTCTGCCGTGTGAAGCTTTTTTCGTAATTATCATAATATAAATGTTGGAAATTTGCAATTTTTTTCGGAGTGGGGGATTGCTATGTATTATTTGGGAATAGACGGGGGCGGCAACTATAGCCGTCTGGTGGCGGCCGATTTGGAGGATAAGGCTATCGGCAGACATGCCGGAAACAGCACGAACCTTTACGCGCTTTCGCCGGATAAGGTTAAGTTAAATTTGCATCGACTTATTTATGAGTTTCAGAAGCTTACAAAGGCTAGACTGGAAAACTGCATGGCGGTCTGCCTTGGAAGCGCATGTGTCAACACGGAAGAAATGAGGAAGGAACTGGAACGGATTTTGCGTGAGATAGGCTTTACGTGTCCGCTTAAGGTCGTTAACAGCGCCGAGCTGCTCATTGCGACGGAAGCGAAGGAGAAGCCGGGGCTTGTCATCGTATCGGGGATGTCGGCGTTCGGCTACGCCATCGATAAAAACGGAAAGCCCCACAAAGTTGCGGGGCTTGGGTGTGTGCTGGATGACGGCGGTTCCAGCTACCGCATGGGGCTTGACGCAATAAAGTACACGATAATGGCACACGACGGCCGTCGGCCGCATACGGGGCTGTGCGATAGAGTGACGGCGCATTTCGGCGCGGCTGATATTTACGAGCTGGCCGGAAATATCAACTCCGGTAAATACAGCAAGCTAAAAATCGCCGAGCTATCCGTTGACATAAAAACAACCTCGACCGAGGGTGACACGTCCGCGAAGGAAATCGAAGCAAACGCGGTACGCGAGCTGGTCTTCATGGTTCGTGCGCTTATTCTGCGGCACGGGCTAAACGAACATAAGGTAGTCCTGTCAGGTAATACATTTACGCTGAACGATAACATACGCAACGCCCTAATGAAACAAGTCAAGGAAGAGTTCCCGAGAGCGGAAGTCATACCGCAAAGGGAAAAAGCCGAGATAGGGGCGCTTAACTTGGCCTTCGCGCTCAACAAAGCGAAACATCCATAAGAGTACGAAAAACGGCATTGGAAACGTCCTGTCCCCTTCGGGTCAGCGTTAACCTGCCGTTTTTTATTGCCACGAGTTTTTCGCCTTCGAGCCGGGCTACGACAGCACCGTACGTTTTGAGAAAATCAACGCCGAATTCAGCTTCAAACTTTTTTATACAGACGCCGTCGTTCATTCTTAATCCCAAAAAGAATGTTTCGTCGATGGCGTCTTTTTTTGTGAGCGTGATGTGGTTTTCGGTAATATCAGCAGCACTGCCAACGTTCTGCACATACAGCTCCATATCATACGTATTGTTAAACCGGACACCATCCAGAAACGAATGAGCGCCAAGCCCAACACCGATATATTCCCCGCGCTCCCAATACAAAGTATTATGCCGCGAGTGCCGCCCTGCCAACGCGAAATTCGAGAACTCGTACTGCTCATAGCCGCACTGCGCCAGGTAATCTATCGCATAATGCTGCATATGTCGGTCAAGCTCATCGTCCGGCTCGCTATCCCCGTACATACGATGAAACGCCGTACCTTCCTCAATTATTAAGCTGTAAGCCGATATATGCTCCGGCTTAAGCGTGACGACTTCGCTTAGCGTCTCACACCAATCATCAGCCGTCTGCGTCGGTATCGAAAAAATCAAATCTACATTAATATTATCGAACCCAGCCGCCCGCGCTGCTTTAAAGTTAGTCACAAACTCTGTGCGGCTGTGTATTCGCCCGAGCGTTGTCAGCAGCCTGTCCTGCCACGCTTGAAAGCCAAAGCTTAGACGATTAACCCCACATGACTTTAGCATCTGTAAATACGGCAAATCAACAGTACCGGGATTGGCTTCAACGGTTATCTCCGCGCCATCCTCCAAATTATAAGCCATAGCCGCTTCAACAATCCTCGCCAACAAAAAAGGAGGAAGCGCCGTCGGCGTTCCTCCCCCTATAAAAATCGAATGGATTTTCGTTTCGGCGCGCTTGCGTTTAAGCTCAGCTACGACGGCATTAGTGTACGCCTTGAAAAGACCGTCCTTATCGGCAAACGACGTAAAATCGCAATACAGGCATTTCGCCCTGCAAAACGGTATATGAATGTACAAGCCTGTTTTCAAGGCTTATTCCTCCTCAAGCTTCAATACGCTCATGAATGCGGATTGCGGCAGTTCTACGCTCCCGATCTGACGCATACGCTTTTTACCTTCCTTCTGCTTTTCGAGTAGCTTCTTCTTACGCGTGATATCGCCGCCGTAGCATTTCGCAAGTACGTCCTTGCGCATTGCACTGACGGTTTCGCGCGCTATTATTTTGTTGCCGATCGAAGCCTGTATCGGTATTTCGAACATATGCCGAGGGATTTCTTTTTTGAGCTTCTCGGCCATGCGGCGTCCGCGGTCATATGCAGTCGAAGAATGTACGATAAACGACAGCGCATCGACGATCTCCTTGTTAACAAGCATGTCCAGCTTCACAAGCTCAGACTCGCGGTAGCACAGCAGCTCGTAGTCGAACGAAGCATACCCGCGTGTCCTGGATTTCAGTACGTCGAAGAAATCGTAAATAATTTCGTTTAGCGGTAGCTCGTACGTGAGCTGTGCGCGTGTTTCTTCCAAATACTCGGTGGATTTGTACTCGCCGCGGCGCTCTTGGCACAGAGTCATTACCGGCCCGATGAACTCCGTCGGCAATATAATGCGGGCCATGACTATAGGCTCTTCCATTTTTTCAATGCGCGTAATCTCCGGCAAATCCGTAGGATTGGACAGCTCGATTTGCGTGCCGTCAGTCAAATATATCTTATAAATAACACTCGGCGCGGTAGTTACCAAATCAAGGTTGTACTCACGTTCGAGCCGTTCCTGTATTATTTCCAGATGCAATAGCCCTAAAAATCCGCAGCGGAATCCAAAACCAAGCGCCGCCGACGTTTCGGGCTCGTATTGCAGCGAAGCGTCGTTGAGCTTAAGCTTTTCGAGGGCGTCGCGCAAGTCCTGATACTTCGCGCCGTCGGCCGGGAAAATACCGCAGTACACCATCGACACGACTTTTTTGTAACCCGGCAGCGGTTCGGCTGTGGGGTTGTCTGCTTCGGTAACGGTATCGCCTATGCGTGTGTCGCTAACGTTTTTGATGCTGGCTGTCATATATCCGACATCGCCCGCGCGTAATGCTTCGCACGGCATGAACGTACCCGGGCCAAAAACACCGACCTCGACAACCTCGAATATCTTATCCGTCGCGATAAACTTCGCCTTAGTTCCTTTGCGTATTATACCGTCTTTTATGCGCATGAAAACGATAACGCCCTTGTATGGGTCGTAAAGCGAATCGAAAATCAGCGCCTTAAGCGGTGCGTTTTCGTCGCCCGTGGGGCAGGGGATTGACGAAATGACTTTTTCGAATACCTGATCGATATTTATGTCGGCCTTAGCCGATATAAGCGGCGCATCTTCAGCCGGTATACCGATGATGTCCTCGATTTCTTTTATAACACCCGGCGGGTTAGCGCTCGGTAAGTCTATTTTGTTTATAACCGGCACGACTTCGAGGTTATTCTCGATCGCGAGATATACATTCGCGAGCGTCTGAGCCTCGACGCCCTGCGCCGCGTCCACTACCAACACCGCGCCGTCGCAAGCCGCAAGGCTGCGCGATACCTCGTATGTGAAATCCACATGGCCTGGCGTGTCGATAAGGTTAAGTGTATATTCCTCGCCGTCCGGCGTTTTATAAATCAGGCGTACAGCCTGAGCCTTTATTGTGATGCCGCGTTCCCGTTCCAAATCCATATTATCCAAAACCTGATCCTGCATTTCCCTTTCGGTCAGCAAGCCGGATTTTTGAATAAGCCTATCGGCAAGAGTAGATTTCCCGTGGTCTATATGCGCTATGATGCAGAAGTTTCGAATCCGTTGTTGTCTTGAAGTCTCGGTTGCCAAAAAAATAACCTCCCTATAAAAAAACCCTGCAAACATACGTCTGCAAGGTCTTAAGCTGGGCAGGAAGGATTTGAACCCTCGAATGCAGGAGTCAGAGTCCTGAGCCTTACCGCTTGGCGACTGCCCACCAACAGCGCTAATTATAATAAAAAATAATCAGCCTGTCAAGGTGGACAATATACATTTTTCTAAAATTATTTCAGCGCGCTTATTTGCCCTTTGACTGCGTCTTTACGGATACGTCCAAGCCGGAGTTGCCGATGTTCTCGCGCATTTTTGTGTCGGCTTTCTTGTTTTCGAGATTATAGTAGTCCATTACGGAGATGTTACCGCTGCGCAGAGCCTCGGCAATCGCGATCGGTACGGCAGCTTCGGCTTCTACTACGTAGGCTTGCTTCGCCTGAACCTCTGCCTTCATCTCCTGCTCGCGGGCGATAGCGGTAGCGCGGCGCTCCTCGGCTTTCGCCTGGGCGATTTGCTTGTCGGCTTCGGCCTGCTCGATTTGCAGGTGCGCACCGATGTTGCGTCCGATGTCGATGTCCGCTATATCGATTGAGAGTATTTCAAACGCCGTGCCGGAGTCAAGCCCCTTGCTGAGTACGGTCTGCGATATTTTGTCGGGATTCTCGAGGACTTCCTTATGGCTCTTCGAGGAACCGACCGTCGTGACGATACCTTCACCTACGCGGGCTATGATAGTTTCTTCACCGGCGCCGCCGACGAGACGCGCCAGATTAGTACGCACTGTTACGCGCGCCATAACCTTGACCTCTATACCGTCTATCGCCACTGCCGAAATCTGCGGAGTCTCGATAATCTTCGGGGTAACGCTCATTTTTACTGCATTAAAAACATCGCGCCCGGCCAAGTCAATGGCAGCTGCACGTTCAAAGCTTAAATCAAGATTCGCCCTATGCGCGGCGATAATCGCGTCGACGACGTTATCAACATGGCCGCCCGATAAATAGTGCGACTCAAGCTGATTTACGGAGATGTCAAGCCCGGCCTTAGTGCCTTTTATAAGCGGGACTACGATTCTTTCCGGGCGAACGCGGCGGAATCTCATACCGATAAGCGAAAAAATACTGACCTTAACATTAGCGGCGGCCGCCGAAATCCACAGGCCGACCGGCACATAGCTGAAAAACACAGCCACCAGAAACAATATAACAACGAGAAAAAAGATGTAAACGATTGCAACACTGCCATAACCGTAAGGCATAATTCTTCCTCCTTCTAAAATACTCCCCGTCACTGTATCGGACGGACAATAATCCTCTGCGTATCAACCGAAACTACCTTGATGTGTTTGTTTTCGGGGATATAAGCCCCCTCTGAGTAGACCTCGACGGAATTTCCGTTGAAATCCGCATAGCCGACGGGTTTGAGCGGCGACTTTGTCAAGCCTTCCTTGCCCATAAAGAAATCCAGCCCGCCTATTTCTCTTTTTTCCATGTTAAGCGTTTCGTCCAGAATCAGTTTACCGTGAAGCTGACGTTTTTTGACGTACTGGTATATGGTGAACAAAACCAGCGCAATGAAAACGAACTCAGCCAGCACAACAAAAACCCCGAACGGAACAAGCGCCACCGTAATAACAGACGAGATGATAAACAGAGCGGCGCCGGTTACACCGCATACGCCGAAGCCCGGCATAAAAATTTCTATGCAAATGAGCAACGCGGCGGCTATTAACAGCATCGCGGACAACGTAACCATAATATTCCTCCCTCCACAAATACCCGAACCACAGTTACACCTATAATATATTACTTTTCTAAGAAATTATCAACAGAAATTGTTGCGTTATAATGGGTTGAAGAACGGTTTGATTTTATAGGGCTGTTCGCAATAATGATTAGAAACATGAGAATTGCCAGAAAGGATTTACTAGAAAACTACAATTATTTCTGTACCGATACCGGGAGTGCTTTTTAGTGTCAGCCGCCAGCCGTAAATACCGCATATATGCTTGACGATAGACAGTCCAAGCCCCGTGCCGCCGTTTTTCTGCGAGCGGCTTTTTTCAACCCTGTAGAACCGCTCGAATATCCTCGTCTGTTCCTCGGGCGATATGCCGATTCCCGTATCGGCTATCGTCAG
>CAZJLW010000005.1:0-4151 GCA_964546895.1 uncultured Eubacteriales bacterium
TTGTCGGCTACGCCCCTGTTGCTTTTTATTTTGTCGCTAAAAATTCCAGCACAGCGTTTTGACTGTGCAATAAGTATTCCTTCGCTTGGTAGTTCATACAGAATCGTGAATTCATAGCCTCCGCTGAAACCTCCTGCCCTCTTGTTACCGGAGGACATGGCAAAAACAGTGAGCCAGGCTTAAGCTGGTTCAAGTGCTGTTCAGTAATCTGATAAGGTAAAAACAAATCGCTGATCGTCTGCTTACCGTCATCGTTACTCGTACGTGGCCAGCAGTCGGTATAGATTAAATCAATATTCTTAAGCAGAGGGTCGATATCGTTACCTGTGCTTATTTTGCCGACGGCATTGGTATTAAGCTTATCAAGCAGGCTTTTTTCTGCCTGATATTGTTCTGGTGCAATTTGCGTTACAGTAATGGGCAGAATAACAGCAGCTTCAAACCAGCTCATGCATAAGTTCGTGACTTCACCTACAAATGCCACATTCAATCCATCAAGGCTTCCTCTGTGTTTACGAATAAACTGCAAATCACCGATGATTTCACACGGGTGATTATAATTCGTCCGGGCATTTACGACGTTCGCGTTCGTATGCGAGGCTAGGTGTTGTAAATCGTTGTGGCTTTTCGCCCTGACTACCAAGATATCGAACCAGTTCTCTAAGTAAAACCCAACATCCAAAAGCGGTTCATGTACGCCCAACTCACCCGGTATGTAAGAAACCGAAGCCCCCATTGCTCTAGCGCCGATTTCAAAAGCAACCCGGTTTCTGAATCCTTGGCCGTAGAACCATAGCCCTACTTGATTATTGCTGAGGCTTTTCGGCATTGAGTTTGTTTTCCATGCGTCAGCTAAAGCGTCGGCGCGGTTTAATATATGAATTAACTGGTCGGTTGACAAGTCTGTTAGTGCTAGGAAATCTTTCATAAATACTACCCCTCACCATTTCTTTAGTGCTTGCCTACTAAATATAATTCATTAAGCATTGCGGCTGCATCTCGCACGCCACTTAAAGCAACCTGATCCTCTGCGGCAGGAACATTATTCGTATCAAGTGAGTAAACAGTAGCAACACATGGGCGTCGCACATACATGTGCTTCATAATAGTCAGCGCAGTTTTTTCAGGAATAACCTCCGTACCCCTTTCTGCTCCGACCAAAATTAACACCCCATTCTTCGTTATTTCTCTAACCTCACTCCGAAAATATCGTGCAGCAAATAACGTTTGTACCCTACTCGAAATACTTAAAAGAGGTCCGCTTAGAGAAGAAAACCATATTGGCGAAGCTAGAACAACATTATCGCATTCATCTAAGAATGGATATATATCCTGCATTTCATCATTAATCGCACATCCTCTGTTACTCCAACAGTACCTACAATCGTTACAGGGCGCAATATTATTAAAACACGACACAACCCGTACTTCACCACTTAAGTGCTCAATCAGTTCGTTTACTAAAACCGTTGTATCTCCGTTTTTCTTAGGAGAACCGTTGATAATCAAAGTTTTCATCATACATCTCCAAACGCCGCCTGCTTCCTATTCGGACTAGACCGCTTTCCAATTATCGGAAACCGATGCTCAAGCGCGGCAAACGAAATCTCCACGTCCTCATGCACCTCGTCGGCGTTAAACGCGCCTAACGTAACCATATCGCATGGGCGGATCGTGTTCCAGCTGAAATTAAGCCCGACATACGGCGTGCATCTGCCCGCTGCCATTGACTTAATTGTCATGACAGGCTTCTTCGCGTTATTGATAATAGCTGCGACAGTTTCGATTTCAACTTGCATAAGAAAACCCATGCAGTTATAAATCTGTATATAAGTCTCAACATCATAACCGTTCTTATCACTGTATACGATAATCTCCGGCATATGAGCCGACAATCCCGGAATCAACCCATTCGAGCGTATCATATCGGTGTATTCCCCTATACGCTCAATCTTTTCCGCTCCCTTATTAACAAGCTTCTCAACGCTGGAATGATGAACAAGACATAGCTTGCTCCCGATAGCCGCCGACGCTTTTACCGAGTTCTGCGCCTCTTTGCGAGCTTCCGGCGTGCCGGCCGTATTCATAACCGGCGTGTCGACAATAATAAACCCGCGCCCGAGCTTATCCTCTGCGTATTTGAGCGCGTCAACCATAAGCGGCATCTGTGAAATCGGTCCCATTATCGTATCGATACCGTACTCCGCGTAAGCCGACAGCACCGGCAAAAAGCTTTCGTATGTACTATAGCGGTTTCTTATCATATTGTCGGCCGGCACACTTTTATGGCTCCAGCCAAGCAGCCAGTTCGTTCCGATTATTATTCTCGACAACGAAACTCCCGCCACATCAGTTCTGGGAAATTGTTTATTCATACGCACTGTCCCCTTTTAAAGTATTTTTAAATAAGCTAACCAATGATTACAGTATATCTGAAAAAAACTAGGAAGGCTACACAAAAAAACGGCGCCGGTAATATTTCTCCGTCGCCGCTTCCCAATCTATGTATTCATTGCCTAAGATTCCCTTATCGTCTTATTACGATAAACCAAATCGTCCCTCAGAGCAAACCCCATCTTCTCCCAAAACCCATTACCCTTCTCATTCCGTGCAAACGCAACCAGCGCAACCTTAGTAATCCCTTCCTGCTCAAGCGCATCCATTACCGCATCAACAAGCGCCGTCCCAACTCCACCACGCTGCTGCACCTGCGCCACAGCCGTATGATAAATGAACCCTCTGCGCCCATCATGCCCAGCAAGAGTTACTCCGATTATTCCGCCGTCTTTCTCAGCAACAAAGCAAGTATTCGGATTCCTATCCAGATATTTCTTTATCCCCTCTCTGGAATCGTCCAATTTATTTAAACACATGCCCGGTGTGCTGAGCCAAAGCGCACATACCTCTTCATAGTCCTCAATAGTCATTAACCTGATGTTCAAATCATTTCCCTCACCTTCTCATACAGCACAGGCAAAATCTGCGGGAACCGCATCTTATCAGGCACAGTATCAAACAGCCGGACCTCGGCCATCTCAAAATCAACCGGCAGCTCGCCAAGCTCATGAATATGCGCCAAAAAAACTTGCCCAATCGCATAACCCGTCGTTGTATATACGTTGTAATCAAACGCAGGCACAATATCAAATTCGACCGCCCCGCTCTCCTCACAAAGCTCACGTTTAGCGGCTTCAAGCGGCGACCCGTCCGACTCCTCGATATGCCCGCCGGGTGTTTCATATGTATCACGCTTTTTATGTCTGCAATAAAGCCACTTATCACGGTATCTCGCAAAAATAACTACAAATCGGTAAGCCTTAAGCTCTCCCAGCGGGCACGTAACCACCCTGTTAATTACTTCCTTCTCATCCGGATTAAACAGATCAATTTTATGCATACCCATACAATTTTCACCGTCGAAGTACATAACAACAACCCACGGCATTACGCCCGCTATTTTCGCAAAATCATCGTACCCATACGAAGAATCGTAGTAATTGATAATAGTCGACAACGCCGTTCCATGCGTACCTATAACAATATTCTTTCCCTTATGCTCATTTAAAATTTTACTCAAAGCAGCAATATTACGCTCCTGAACCTCCGACAGGCACTCGCCGTCAGAAAGCTTGTAAGAAAAATCAGCCCACTGCTTCTGAGAAAAAGCCTTGAAGTCATCTACCCAAACACTGTCAACCCGTCTCTCTCGCAAATCCTCAACAACCTCTATACCAAACCCAGATTTACATGCAAAATCCGCAACAGTATCAACAGCCCGCTTATACGGGCTTGACAGCACGACATCAATACCTTTATCAGCTAAAAACTCCGTAACAAGCAACCTATCCTGTTGCCCCTTCCGGCTTAGCGGGCGGATTCTGTCTTCCTTTACAGAAAAATCCGACTCCGCGTGTCTGATAAAATAAACGGTTGTCATCTACACTCAATCCCCTTTTGTCCGTTATGTATGTCACACAGGTATAATAAAAGCCCGCCGAAGCGAGCTGTTTTACCCATATCAAATTCATCACAACATTCTGCCGCAAGTCAAACAGAACTTAGTATCGCCGTAATTCTTCGCGTTACAAGACCTGCAAACCCTCTCCGTCACGACCTCGCGCTGCGCAGCCGTATCCGTCTCAGACGCACCC
>CAZJLW010000005.1:4251-35926 GCA_964546895.1 uncultured Eubacteriales bacterium
GCATACGGTGCGGCTTCACTCACACCGCTCATTCGCGTACCGCACTTCGTACAGAACTCCGCCGCATACTCGTTCATCTTTCCGCATTTCGGACATGCTTTCGTACCCTTGACAAGCTCAAGCTCATCACGTAGCTCCTTAATCCGCGCTTCGCAGCGTTGCAGCTCCTCATATTTCTCGTCGAAGAACTTCCCGAGCGTACCGCCGAAGGCATATATCTCGTGTACCTTTTTGCCCAGCTCGACGTATATGCTCTTCAAGCTGTCCTCCTCGTTGGCGAGCTTGACGGACAGCGCCGTCGTCTTAAGCAGGGTGTTCGAGGTTTTTGTTACAGCCTTTGAAAACTTGAATATAGTATCTTTTAAGTCGCTCATGAAATCACCTGCCTTGTCTATTATCAAAAAATAATCGAATAGCGTTTTGTTTAGTTACTTCACAAACCTCTTCATAGCTTACGCCCTTTATCTCGGCAACCTTGCGAGCGATATACGGCAGATTAGTCGAATCGTTGCGCTTACCGCGGTTAGGCTCCGGCGATAAATACGGGCAGTCCGTCTCAAGCAGTATGTACTCAAGCGGGATTTTTTGCACGACCTCCGTCAAGCGGCGCGCGTTTTTAAACGTAACAGGCCCGTCTATCCCGATGAAATAACCGAGCTTAACATAAGCCTCAGCAGTTTCGACACTCCCCGAGAAACAATGCACAACACCACGCGCAACGCCGCTCTCGCGTACAATCGTAAGCGTCTGCTCGCAAGCATCGCGTGAATGTATGACGATCGGCTTCCCGACGGCTTTCGCCAACTCCAACTGCCGTCTGAACACCTCGCACTGACAGTCCCGCGGCGAGTTGTCGTAATAAAAATCCAGCCCGGCTTCCCCGACAGCCACAACCCGCTCGTTCTCGCAATACTTCGCAAGCAGCTCATAATCGCTTTCCGTTACAGCCTTCGCCTCGTGCGGGTGTACACCGACGGAGCAGTACACAAAATCGTAGCGCGACGCCAGTTCGACCGACGCGCGCGACGACTGCATATCCGCGCCAATATTTATGACGTACTCGATTCCGCGGCTTTTAAGCGAGCTTAACAGCTCGTCTCTGTCGCCGTCGAACCGATTGTCGTCATAATGCGCGTGTGTTTCAAAAATCATTGGGCATTACCTTCCAGTTCCTTTTTGATGTCTATTCTCGGGAAAACGATGTCGCCCTTAGTGGCTTTTACACCCTTCGGCAGCAGCCCGAACTTCTTCGCGCTATCCCAAGTCAACATGCTCTTATCTGTCATATTAAGCTGACTGTGAATATGAGTAGGCGTGTTCGGCATAAACGGGCTTATAAGAATAGAAACCACCCGTAGAACCTCCGTAAGCACATACATCACGTTAGCCAGCTCGCTTTTCTTAGCTTCATCCTTCGCCAAAACCCACGGCTGAGTCTCGTCGATATACTTGTTCGCACGGCGAATAACAGCCCATATCTCCGTAAGCGCGTCGCTTAACAACAAGCTTTCCATAAACCCTTCGACCTTCGCGGCGGTGCCTTCGCAAAGGCTGATAATATCAGCGTCGTAAGGTGACGGAGTATGCGCGTCTATTACGTTGCCCCCGAAATACTTATCAATCATACCGACCGTGCGCGAAAGCAGGTTGCCCAAATCATTCGCCAAGTCGGAGTTAATACGCGTAAGCAGCGCTTCCGTAGTGAAATTTCCGTCCTGCCCGAAAGCAATCTCGCGCAGTAAGAAATAACGAATAGCGTCCACACCGTACTTCTCGACAAGAACCTTCGGGTCGACGACATTACCGACGGACTTTGACATCTTACTTCCGTCGATAACAAGCCAGCCATGCCCGAAAATCTGCTTCGGGAGCGGCAGCTCCAACGCCATCAAAAGCGCCGGCCAGATAATAGTATGAAACCGCACGATCTCCTTACCGACAAGATGCAAGTCAGCCGGCCAAAATTTATTAAAATCGTCCTCGTTCTCGGACAGATAACCGAGCGCCGTAATATAGTTAGACAGCGCGTCAATCCACACGTAAACGATATGCGACGGGTCAAACTCGACCGGTACGCCCCACTTAAACGATGTCCGCGAAACGCACAAGTCCTCTAGCCCCGGTTTCAGAAAGTTATTAACCATTTCGTTCCGCCGGGCCTGCGGCATGATAAACTCAGGATTTTTTTCAATATGCTCTATTAAACGTTCCTGATACTTCGACAGTCTGAAAAAATAACTCTCTTCTTTAATTTTTTCAACATCCCTGCCGCAGTCGGGACATTTTCCGTTAACAAGCTGCCGCTGCGTAAAAAACGTCTCGCACGGCGTGCAGTACAATCCCTCATACGCGCTTTTGTAAATGTCACCCTGATCGTATAGCTTCTTAAAAATCTTTTTAACGCACTCCACGTGAATGTCATCCGTCGTACGTATGAAAATATCGTACTCGATATCCATCGTCTTCCATAAATCCTTAATCCATACGACGATATCATCCACGTATTGCTGTGGTGTTACGCCCTTTTCCTTCGCGCGACGTTCGATTTTCTGACCGTGTTCGTCCGTACCGGTCAGAAACTTCACGTCGTAGCCGCGCAGCTTTTTGTAGCGCGCCATCGTATCGGCGGCGACCGTCGTGTACGAATGACCGATGTGCAGCTTATCGCTCGGGTAGTAAATGGGCGTCGTAATATAGTAGGTATTACTCATCAAGCATCCTCCGTTATTGCATAATGTGCAGTGCGAAGCCCCCGAACGACTCCTTAAGGTAAATGAAAGTCGGGTTCTCCTCCGTACCACGCAGCGTCGTGTAATCCACCTCGACGCCCTTGTTTTTCAGATAAGCAATAGCGCGAGCGACGTTAGTCGTTTTTAAGCCGATATGTCCGTGCTGCCCTAAGCCTATAGTGTTCATAATCTCTATTTCAGCACCCGCGAAAAATCCCGCGCTAGTCTCGCGTCTCGCGAACCCGAACAGATCTTTCATCTTATTAGTCGTGCTCTGCGCCTCGTCCTTCGACGGCATATTTATTCCCATATGCACAAACTGGAAGTTATGCATCTTCATAACAGCTTCCTCGGACAACCGCGCGATTTCGTTGAAATTCTTCGAAGATATTAAATCGTCCTTAACCATCCAGCTTCCGCCGCACGCGACGATTTTGTCAAAGCTCAAATAATCGGTGATGTTAGTCGCATCTATACCACCCGTCGGCATAAACTTAACCATACCGTACGGCGCACACATCGCCTTTAACGCCTTAATACCGCCGCTGGCTTCCGCCGGGAAGAACTTCATGACTTCAAGCCCGTAAGAAAGCCCCGTCTCGATATCCGTCGGGCAGCTGGTACCGGGCAGCACCAGTATTTTATTCTCTAAACAATACTCAACAACACGCACATTAAAACCCGGCGTAACGATAAACTTAGCGCCTGCCGCCACAGCCTTCTTCGCCAAATCAACGGTAAGAACCGTACCCGCGCCGACAAGCATATCCGGCAGAGCTTCAGCCATGTTCTTAATAGCAGCTTCGGCTGCGTTCGTTCTGAACGTGACCTCAGCTACATTTATACCACCCTTTAACAGCGCCTTACCCAAATTTACGGCGTCGTCCGCGTCGTTAATTTTTATTACGGGTACAATACCGCATTCAAAAACCTTTTTCATGTTGTTATCCATATTATGAGCCTCCCGTTTATAATATTATTCGCCCATTTTCTCATGGGCTTCCTTCAGCATCTTCGGAATATTGAGCTTGTACTCGCACCACGGCAAGCATTCGCCGCATTCGAGACAGTCCTTACCGCTCATTTTGATCGCACGGTAATCGTTAACATGTGCCGACGGATCCTTATCCAAGCTAGTGGATAACAGATACCGCGAGTACGACGCCAGCGAATCTACAAATTCAACATCATGCGGGCATTTAAACTTCTCTAAGCAGTGCATACACTGACGGCAAAGGTTTTTGATGTACTTCGAAACCTTGTCGGCTTCATCCATCAAAGCTTGCTTCTCCTCCTGCGACAGCCGCGGCTTAAGCGCAGTCTGAATATCCAGCTCGAACTCGCTGACATACTTAGCGCCTGCGTCAACAGTCGTGATGTACGGATTCGATAGGCAGAAGTTAAGCATTTTCTCGTAGTCGATGTTGATAAACTCGCGTAGCATCGGGTAAACCGGAACCATTCCGTTCCCCTCGAATGCTTTCATGTTGACGATGCCGATGTCCTTTTTGTTTATGTATTCCAAAAGGTTAATGTCACCGCTTTCGCCGAACGTACGGTTGAATACGTTGTACGGCAGCTCGACTACATCGAATACGTCCGTGTCGATGGCTTCCTTTACTTCCTTCGTGAACGGATAGTGGCTCGAAAAGCCCGCGAAATTTATTATGCCCTGCTTCTTATATTCCTTTATCGTTTCAAGCACGCCCGAGCTTTTGATAGTATTCCAGCGCTCAGTGCTTATGCCGTGCAGGAAATAAACAAGCTTGATGTCGTTGTTGCCGATTTTTAAGTTGTGCCTGCCCGTAACGCCCAGCGTGTCAAGACTTTTCTGCAAATCCGGGCCGAACTCTTCCGGCGTGTAGCCGTGTCCCTTCGTTACGATTACGATAGGCTCCTTCAAATCTGTACGCTTTGCGATTACCTCGCCGACAACTCTCTCGCTTTCCAGCATTTCGCCTGAAGGCAGCGCCCCGTTGTACGCCCGCGCCGTATCGATAATGTTTACGCCGTTGTCGAGTACGTAGTTCATAAGCTCGTACGCTCCCTCAAAATTTCCGATTTTACGAAAATTCATCGCGCCGAAGCCCAGCTCCGTAACCAACAGATTAGTCCTGCCCAATTTCCTACGCTTAATGTCTTTCATACTTTCATCCTCCTATTAATAGTATTCATAATGGACTTTGGTAAACCGTTCATAAAGTACAGCGATAAAAAATAAACGGCAATGCCGAAAAAAACAGATACTAAAACAGCAACGGTATTAGCAACGGTATTACTCCCCAACAACCAATATATAAAATAATATTGCACATAACAAGCCGCGCCCATAATAGCCGACGCGAATAGCGGCTTCACAAACAGGTTGAACAAATCCGGCACGGTTTTAAGCGTGCGGCACAGCACAACCAGGTCAATACCCGCCGCGACCATATAACAAAAAATCGTACTGATAACAGCGCCTAGTACGTTAACCTTCGGGTTCGAAATAAAAATAATGTTAAGCGGGATTTTTATGACCGCGCCGAAGAAAGCAGCAATAGCCGGGACATGTACCTTGCCAACGGCTTGGAGCATACCAGTCGTAATCTGCGCAAGCGCGAGGAAAATAATGCTGGCCGCGCCGTATTTTATAAGCAAGCCGCCCGACGGATATTTCGGGAACAGCATGAACAAAATCTGGTCGCCGAGAACACCCATGCCGACCGCCGCCGGAATCGACAGGCTCATCGCAAGCCACAGCCCGTAGAAAATCTTCTCGTTCGCTGTTTTGCCGTCTTTGGCAGCGAAGCTTGCCGCGACGCTTGGTATAGCCGCCGTCGCAAGCGATGTCGATATAGCCACTGGCATCGTGACGAGCGTGCCGTACTTGCCCGTAAGCTGGCCGTACAGTGCATATGCATCGGTCTCCGAAAAGCCCGCCCGCGTCGTCAAAATCGACATAACCATATTCACATCGATAAGGTTCGTTATACTAAAAATTGCCGTCCCGATAATAATCGGAACAGCAATACCCACCAATTCCTTCGCGATGGTGCGGCGCGATTCCGGCTGACTCTTGTCGGCACGAACATTTTTTATGATGGCAGGTTTTGCTAATAAATAAATCAGGAACATAACGACAAGCCCGGCAAACGCGCCGACGCCCGTACCGGCTGTACCGCCGGCCGCGCCGAACTCGACGCCTCGACCGATAAGCATATACGCAAGCACTACGCTGAACACGGCATTAAAAACCTGTTCGATGATTTGCGAGAGCGCCGTCGGCACGGTGTTGTTCATGCCTTGGAAGTAGCCCCTGTACACGGAAACTATCGCGACGATTAAAATAGTTGGCGCAAGCGTCAGCAAAGAGTGATAGCTAAGCGGGCTTTTATTGAACTCGCTAAGCCACCGCGCGCCCAGAAAAAGCGCCGTCATACCGACGAAGCCCGATACGGAAGCTACGATAAGAGATGTCCTGAAAACCTCATGAGCATTTTTGTATTGTTTGAGCGTAAGGCGAACGGACGTCATTTTGGAAATGGCGGCGGGCAGTCCGGCCGAGGAGAGTATTAAGAAAAACATATATAAATAATACCCGCCGGAATAAATTCCGTTACCTATATCGCCTAGCAAGTTCGTGAGGAACCACCTGTACACAAACCCAAGCATCCTCACGATCAAACCGGCCGCCGCCAAAATCGAAGCTTGTTTTAAGAAAGATTTTTTCGGCGTCACTCAATCACCCGCTTATTTAGCGCCGCTTCGCCCTCGCCCTGGCGGTGGCGTCCAGTATTTTTTTGCGTATGCGCAAATTAATCGGCGTAACCTCGACAAGCTCATCATCGGTAATAAACTCAAGCGACTGCTCCAAGCTCAGTATAATCGGCGGCGTAAGCTTAAGCGCGTCGTCTGTGCCGGAGGCTCGCATATTTGTAAGCTGCTTTTTCTTGCAGACATTTACTTCCAAATCCATGTTGCGCGGGTTAACCCCGACGATCATACCGACGTAAACGCGCGTTCCCGCGCCGATGAACAGATCGCCGCGCTCCTGCGCGTTATACAACCCGTACGGAACCGCCTCGCCCGACTCAAACGCTACGAGCGAACCAAGCTGCCGCGACGGAATATCGCCCTTGTACGGTGCGTACTCCAGAAATTCCGTATTAAGAATACCGTTGCCCTTCGTGTCTGTCATGAACTCCTGACGGTAGCCGATAAGCCCGCGCGACGGTATGTTAAACTTAAGCCTCGTGTAGCCGCTGCCGGACGGTGCCATGTAAGACATCTCGCCCTTTCTGCTGCCGAGCTTTTCGATAACCGCCCCAACAAATTCCTCGGGTACGTCGATAGTGACAAGCTCCATCGGCTCGAGTAGACCTTCCTCCGATTCCTTAAACAGAACAACCGGCTTCGATACCTGAAACTCGTAACCCTCGCGGCGCATCGACTCAATCAGAATCGACAAATGCAGCTCGCCACGCCCCGACACCTTAAACGTCTCCGTCGATTCAGTTTCCTCGACTCGCAAACTGACGTCAGTGTTAAGCTCGCGGAACAGTCGCTCGCGCAGATGTCTGCTCGTTACAAACTTACCTTCCTGTCCGGCAAACGGGCTGTCGTTTACGAGAAAGTTCATCGCTATCGTCGGCTCGGATATCTTTTTAAACTGAATAGCCTTTACACTGTCCGGCGCACATAACGTGTCGCCGATTTTTATGCCTTCAATGCCGGATATTGCAACAATCGAGCCGTATTTTGCTTCGGTTACCTCCGCGCGGCTCAGCCCTTCGAATTCGTAAAGCTTATTTACACGCAGGTTCAAAAGCCTGTCGCTCTCGTACGCGTTTACAATAGTAACCTCGTCGCCTACGCGTATCGTGCCGTTTTCAACTTTGCCTACGCCTATACGCCCGAGGTATTCGTTGTAATCCACTGACGAAATCAGCATTTGCAGCGGCTCGTCGGCGTTACCCTCCGGTGCCGGTATGTGTTCGATTATGCTGTTGAACAGCGGCTCCATATTAAGCCCTTCGTGTTCCCCTTCAAGATGCTCGAGTTCAACAAACGAGATACCCTTCTTCGCCGATGCATATACGAACGGCGCGTCAAGCTGCACGTCGGACGCCCCGAGGTCGATAAACAGCTCCAGTACCTCGTCGACTACATCCTTTGGTCTTGCTTCGGCTCGGTCGATTTTGTTAATGCATACTACGACGGGCAGGTTAAGCTCGAATGCGTTACGCATGACGAACTTCGTCTGAGGCATCGGCCCTTCAAACGCGTCGACCACCAACACGACGCCGTTTACCATTTTTAACACGCGCTCGACCTCGCCGCCGAAGTCAGCATGACCGGGCGTGTCGATAATATTTATTTTCGTTCCCTTATAAAATACCGCCGTGTTTTTCGCAAGAATCGTTATACCACGCTCGCGTTCCAAATCCCCTGAATCCATTACGCGTTCCGCAACCGATTGGTTTTGGCGGAACGTACCGCTTTGCTTTAGTAGCTCGTCTACGAGCGTCGTCTTGCCATGATCGACATGTGCGATGATGGCCACGTTTCTTATTTCATCCCTAACCACGAATTACTCCTCTTTCCCGTTTCTTAAAAATAAAGTTCTTTACATTATTTACAAATAAATAAATAACCGGTATCAGTACAAGCGTTACAAGCGTCGCAAGCGACAGCCCGAACACGACCACGATTGCAAGCCCCTTCATAAGCTCCGAGCCCTGCGTTACAGCGCTCATCATCGGCACAAGTGCGATAACCGTCGTAAGTGTCGACATAAGTATCGGGCGCAGACGTACAGCACCGGCAGTCCTCACGGCTTCGAACACTGGCATGTGCTTCTCGCGTATCAGGAAGTTCATGTAATCAACCAGCACGATAGCGTTGTTTATAACGACACCGGCCAGCATAATAAGCCCAAGATAAGCCGTGATAGACAGGTTGGTGTTCATTACGAACAACCCAAACATACCGCCCGTCATAGCTATCGGGATTGAAAACATAACAATAAACGGATAAACAAGCGACTCAAACTGCGCCGCCATTATCATATAAACGATACCGATAGAAGCCAGCAACGCCAATGCTAGACTGCCGAATATCTCTTCCATCTGCTCAGTCGATCCACCCAGCGACCACGAAAAGTTCGAGCGAAGCTGATACTTCGACAGAACAGCGCGGATATCGTTCGATACGGATTGCAAGTCGCGATTATCAAGCTTACATGTCACGGTGACAACGTTTAAGTTATCCTCACGCGAAATAGATATTGGCATATCCTTTATTTCAACGTCGGCCATCTCGTACAGCGGTATGTTACCGCCCATCGGTGAAGGTATGAGAATGTTTTTTATATCGCCAATGTAGTCAAAATGCGCTTTGTCCTGACGGATGCGCACGTCAAACTCGTCGCCGTTTATTTTGTAAGTCGTAGCCACCGTACCCGAAACCGCGGTGCTTATTACGCTTGACACAGCGTAGCCGGTGATGCCGTAGGCTCCGGCTTTGTCGCGGTTGATTCTTATCGTGGCTACGGGTGACGCATCCTCGACCGAGGTTTTTGCGTCTCTCGTACCCGGGACCTGCGCAATGAGGTTTTTAAAATCGGTGGCCATTTCGTAAAGCATTGCCAGATCGTCACCTTTTAAAACAACGGTCACGTCATCGCCGCCCGCGTAGTTGCCCATAGACGACTGCATCTGCGAGACGGTTATCTTAGCACCGGCGACTGATTTTAGTACCGTAGACATATCCGCGGCGATCTGCATGGACGAGCGGTCTCTCTCGGTTTTATCGACGAGCTGCACATTTATTCTGGCTTGATCCGTCGACTTGCTCCCGAAAAATCCGCCACCCCCGCCTACCGTCCAGTATACATCCACTATTTCTTTGTAGTCCTTGATTTTGTCTATGGCGATGTTTGTGACGCGCTCCGTTTCTTCAAGAAGCGAACCCCTCGGCAGCGAAATGCTTATTACGACGCCGCTTTCGTCCGTCGCGGGCATGAACTCCTGACCGATTTTTGAGATACACGACATCGTAAGCACCAGAATAACAATAGTTAAACCCGCCGTAATAAGCTTATGCTTAAGCGCGGCCGTCAGCAGCGCTTTATAACCGGCGATAAGCTTGTCGATTAAAAACCCGATAAAATCCAGCGCAGCGGTGATAATATTTTTGTGCTTATGCTCAATCGAGCCGAACTTAAACAGCAACGAACACGCCATCGGCACGAACGTCAGCGACACAAGCAACGACGACAGCAGCGAAAAGGCTATCGTCATAGCGAGCTGGCTGAATATTTCGCTCGTAAGTCCGCCGCCGAACGTAATCGGCAAAAACACGGCTACAGTCGTAAGCGTCGACGCCGTAACGGCCATGCCGACCTCGCTTGCGCCTTCTATTGCCGCCGTCATGGAATTCGCGCCTTCTTCTATTTTCCGGTAGACACTCTCCAGCACCACTATAGAGTTGTCTACCAACATACCGATGCCGAGCGTCAAGCCGCCCAGCGACATGACGTTAATCGTTACGTTCGTGTAGTACATGAGTACGAACGTGGCGATGATAGATATAGGCATAGCAGCCGCGACGATTAGCGTAGCGCGGAAGTTTCGCAGGAAAATGAACAAGATTATAACCGCGAGCAATCCGCCCTGCACGGCAGAGTTAACAACCGTACTCAGTGTGAACCGCACGAACTCTGCCGGGTCGATGAGCATTTTCAGCGTTATGTCCGGCAAATCCTTCTGGAGCTTGGTCAGTTCCTTTAATACCTTGTCCGAAACCTTTATTGTATTGGCGGTGGACTGCTTCTGAACCGTCAGTGATATTGAAGGCTTGCCGTTAATATACGACAGGCTGTTTGTTTCCTTAAAGTCCTCAGTTACCGTCGCTACATCACGCAAATATATTACCGTGCCGGTTGACGATATAATCGGCATGTTGCGTATTTCCTCTATGCTTTGAAACTCGCCCGTTGTTCTAAGGTTAAGCGAGCGCTCGCCCTGCTTAATCGTACCGACGGGTGTGTTTCTGTTTTCAGCCATGAGCAGCTGGCTTATCGTCGTTTCAGACAGGCCGTAGCCCCTTAGCCGCTCCTCGTTAAATACTATGCTTATTTCCTTTTCAAGCCCGCCCGTCACATTAACAGACGCGACACCGTCCTGCTTCGCAAGGCGGTTCGTTATTCTGTCCTCCGTTATACGTTTGAGCTCGACTAGGTCGTACTTATCACTCGATACGCCGATGTTTATCGACGCCATTTCGTTCATGTTGATTTTTACTACGACCGGGTTCTCGGCGTTCGCCGGTAGCACCCGCTTTATCATGTCTAGCTTCTCACGCATGTCGAGTGTTACTATGTCGATGTTCGTTCCGTCTTCGAACTGTACTACTACCAGCGACTGCTCGTTCGACGATACGCTCTGTATCGACTTCATGCTGCTTACCGTTCCCAGTATGCCTTCGATAGGCTTGGTTACTAGCTTTTCGATTTCTTCCGGACCCGCGCCTTTGTACGTCGTGCTTACGACGGCGACGGGTATGTTCATGTTCGGCATCATATCCAAATTCAGATTCGCCAAGGATAAAAAGCCGAACGCCAATATTATTAATATAAGCATAACGGTCGTGACCGGCCTGTTAACTGATATTTTACTCATTGTGTCCCCTGCGCTTTCCGAATTTAATTTGTAACATTGATTTTATCCCCGTCTGACAGGTAGCTCTGACCTTTTACTATAATGTTGTCCTCCCCGTTTATACCGGATAAAACCTCGATTTCTTTACCGTTATCAATCCCTGTCTGCACAACCGCCTTCCGCGCGACTCCGTTATCGGCGACAAAAACGTACCGCTCGTTGGCGCTCTCCAATACCACATTACGCGGCAACACATACGTGCCTTCTTTTTCTTCCTTAACAAAATGAATATTTGCAAACATGCCGGGCTTGATTTTGTGGTCTGCATTTTTTATTTCGACCTTGACCGGAAACATGCCGGACTGGTCGGCCGACGGGCTGACCGTTGTTATTTCGCCCATAATCGGTTCCTCGCTTATTGAGCGTATATAAACGGGAACTTGCTTGCCCGTCGATAACGAGTTAATAATCAGCTCCGATACCTTAACGTCCACGTTAACCGTGTCGATGTCGACGACAATATACGCCGGGCTTTGGCTCGATACGAACTCGCCCGCCTTTGCGTTCTTCACGCTTATTACGCCGCTTATCGGCGATGTAACAGCCGTATCTTTCAGCGTGCTTTGCGCTATATCAAGCTGCACGCTAATCGTGTTTTTGGATGCTTCTGCGGTGTTAACGCCGAGCGATGCCTTTTGGCGGTTCTCATCAGTTATCTGTCCCTTTGTTAACTCGTAGCTGCGTTTTGTGTTTTCCAGCGCGGTTTCAAGCTGTTCTATCGCTATCGCGGCTTGATCCCTGCTGTTCTTCGCAGTATCTACACCCGCGAGCGCTTGGGTATATGCGGTGTTGGCTTTATCGAACTCGTTACGCGCAATAGCTCCCGCGGCGTACAAAGTTTTCATGCTGTCATATGTTTTTTGTACCGTGTCTAAATTGTTCTGTGCGTTTGTCAGCCCGATTTCTGCATTCGCGGACGTTACGCGAGCGTTTTCGATTTGCTTGGTGTAGTTGGCGATCGAGCTTTCGAGCTGCACAAGCTGCGATTCGTACTGCCCGCCTGTTACTGTCTCCAAGCTGTTTTTCGCCGACTGGATCGACGTCTCCGCCTGCCCGAGCGACGCTTCGAGTTGTTTTATTTGATTTCTTACATCATTTTCATCAAGTTTGAACAGCACGGCTCCGGTCGATACGTTTTGACCGACGTCGAAAAACGTTTCGCTGACCTTACCGGCCATTTTGCTGATTACTGATATAGAGTTCTTCGCGTTAACCTTGCCTGCGTATATCATTTCGTTTTTTATACCGCTTAGTTTTATATTCGAAGTCTCAACGGCTATCGCTTCCTCCACAGTGACGGTCTCAACCTCAGTTTTCTGCGCACAGCCGCTTAGTATCAGCGTAAATAAAAAAACAGCACAGCATTGTTTTAATTTGTTCATTAACTTTCCTCCTTTTTGACATTGCAATAGTATATCACAAATAAACCGTTCAAAAAAAATTTTTTTAAAAATTATAAATATTTTTTCAAAACTTGTAAAAAATAGAAAAAAATTAATGGAGGTTTTAGCACTTATGAAAAAATCAGTTATGTTTTTTGGATTAGCAATACTCACCACTGTTTTATACGTATCGTCGCCGAAGGCTGCCGCGCCGATGGCTTCTGCATCACCCCAAGGAACACCAGCTACAACCACAGAAGCTCCAACAACAGCAGCCCCGTCATCCGCACCTGTTACGACGGGCGTATTGTCTATTTACAACTACGACGAGAACCAGTCGAACAAAGCAATCGGCATACAAGGCTCCGAGTTCAAAATCGTCAACAGAGACGGCGAGACCGTTTCCACGATTACTACCGACTTCCGCGGCAACGCATTTATTAAGGACTTACCGTTCGGTAACTATGTCGTGTACGAAACAAAGTCCGGCGAAAATTATTCGCTCGTTGACGTGAGGGTACGTTTCACACTCGACGACAAGAACAGCTTCTTCGTATATGAACTCGGCACGCCGAAATCCGGCGAGCTTACAAGCTCAATCGCTACGAATTTCTCGAACTTGCCCGGCACAAATCCGCTGACTCCGCAGGAAATCGACGCGACTAACGCAAATAAAGCCGAAGTACGTACGAACATGGGCAGCATCGAAAGCATCGCCGCAAACGCCGCCAACAACGCCGATTCCGGCTCGGCTCAGGCGTCAGCCGTACCCGGCTTTGACCATTTAGCGGTATATCGCTCGATACTAAGCCCCGAGGACAGCTGGTATAACGGTAACAATTTCAGCGCTATGTCGTCCGATAATAATAACGATGTAACGCAAAACCCGCTTGCAGGCGGTACGAACTCTATGTCCACGATGCTACTCGCAGCGGCTATGTCGAGCCCGTCACCGTCGGCATCGGCGGCAGCTTCGGCAAGTCCGTCGGCTACGGCAGCAGCTTCGGTAAGCCCATCGCCCAGTCCGTCGGCAACTGCTATGGTAAGCCCCTCGCCTATTCCGTCATCTTCACCGGCTGCTAGCCCGTCTGGCACAGCGCAGACTGAGCCGTCGCCGAACACAGGCGTGCTGCTTGTAGATTCACCCGGAGCTACCCCTTCGGCGACACCCGAGCTTATTGACAGCTACGCTAATACCACAAACACGAGCCAACCCAAGCAGAATCCGAAAACAGGCTCGTACTCGTCCTACAGCGTCTCCGACTTCGCCGGGCTTGCTACAATTTTTACAATCCTTGCATTAATAAGCACAGTTTGTGTCGCACGGCTGAAAAAATAACACGAATTTAGGGTTCCTTTCTATGTGCATATAAATATTTTCTTTTGGTTTATTCTAACCAAGGCATATTAACTTTAAAATAACAGTTAATAAGGGTATATACTCTCTGTTATATTGTAAGTGAGAGTATATATCCTGTTTCGATATTTCGAGTAACGTTAGGAGCTGAAGCCAGATGGAGTTTCAACAATACGTTTTAGGGAAAACGATAAAAACCGCACGGTTAGAAAAATCACTGACACAGGAGAAACTTGCTGAAATGGTAGACATTACGCCCGTCCACTTAAACCAGCTAGAAAGCGAACGCCGGAAGCCGTCCATTGAGGTTCTATATAAATTGGTACGTACGCTAAACTTTTCTGTAGATGCGCTGTTTTTTCCTGAAAACGGAATTGGGCAGGACATGAAGAAAAAAATTGAACGCAATCTTACCAACTGTACGAAACATGAGCTAAAGGTTATACATAAAATGATTGAGGCTATGTTAGATAAGCAAGATGAGTAAATAGAAAAAAGAGGTGCTAACTCTGAACGAGTTTGCACCTCTTTATTTTTTAAGTTACGTAATTTCTACCTCTGATTCAGTTCCTTAACAATCGTATACAGCGCAATATTAACCGCATAACTGTACTCCACCATTCGGAATTTTATATACCCCTCCAAGTTAATCGTGTCGTTTTTATTAATAAACTCTGTGATTTCATTTTCCGTCTGCGCGCCCGATATTTTTGAAACTACTCTCTGTACGGCGCTAAAGAGTTTGGCATTATTTTTGACGATGATGTTTTCCTTTATAACGATATTCTTCATAAGCTCAATCAGTTTCTGCGTGTTCTCGTTATCCAGATAAAGCTTAACGAAACCATTTCCATGTATTTCGTGATGTACCGTTTCGGACAATTCCTTTAAATAGCAGTCCGTATACACCGTCAGTTCCTTCACCGCACCACGCCCAATCATATAAATACTTATATTCACCCGTCAAAAGGCCCCCTTAAGGGGGCTGCTCCGACAAAATCGATCGGAGCAATGCCGGTACCCGGCATCTTTTTGACGTCTCACTTCCGTGTGAAAAAGCTCGCGAGCGGCTTTTTCACACTATTTATGTATATGAAGATACAAGTTTTCGCTTATCATGTCTTCAAAAAAAATTTAGCCACAGATTTTGCACAAAGCAAAACCAGTGGCTATTTTTGTTTTCATTAATCTTCTTGATCAAGCTTTCCGGCCAGCAAATCGTCCATAAACTGATACATAATATTAATAGAACGCTTGCTAACTACGAACTGAATCGGGTTATCATCACGCTGTACAGCGTAGAAATCCGCATTGTACGGATAATACCGTTCGTAAATCGGCGGTTTATTATCCGTAAGAGTGTAAACGATCGTAACCTCCGGCGGCGTCGACGGTTTTTCGAAGCCCTTTATTTCCGTCTCATAGCAAAGCCCGATAACGGTCTGGTAGAACTTCTGGAACGCGCCCTGCTGTACGTCCTTGCCATTAACCTGCGCATGTATAAGCGTGTCCCCGACCTGCTGGTCGCCTTCCGGCGGAAGCTTCTCCGTCGTTATTGTTATGTTTGACTTGAGCTTATCGGAGTCAATCGTAATACCGGTACATGTCTCAATATTGATAAGCGCAACAAATCTATCAACATAAAAGAACGGATTGATATTTCTAAACATAGCCATCGGAGCGACAGATGTTTTAAACACGTACGGCTTATCGGGTAGTTTAGCGTAAACCGTAGAAGCATCCACCTGTTTACCGACTTCTATTCCGAAGCTGTTCTCGTTGTCTTCGAAAATAACCTTAAGCTGCGGGTCATCAAGACCGTACTTGGCATAATCGTCAGGCTTGGCATCGACAAGCATACCGAGCGTAACGCTGCCCAGCTTCTGAATAATATCAGTGTCAAGGCTGTTCGCGTAAAACTCACGTCCCGGATACGGCTTCTTCATTACGAGCGGGATACCGCCGTACTTCTGAATCTCTTCAACGCGCTGCTCGTCGGAGCCGTCGTAAGCGAATTCTATTTCGTTTACGCCCTTCTCGTACATATAAATATATTGCAATCCATTTACATCAATAGTCGGAAGCGTTTTGTTTATCAGGCTGTCCAGCGTATTGTTAACACGCGAACCGGCCGACTGATAAATCATGTACAGTTCCTTTTGTCCGTCCACCATACAGTAATAATATTCCTTAGTGGGCGTAATTTTACCAATATTGATTTTCATCGATGTACCGTCGGTATACGTAAATGACGCCGTCGCTACGATCGGTTCGAGACCATAATCGGCCAAGTTCTCGGCTTCGTCCATAACTTTTTCGGCAGCGTATAACTCGTACGAAAGCCGTACGATGTCGTCAGCAGAGCTTCTAATCAAATCAAAATCTTCCAAGCCCTCTATAAGGAATACGCGCTCGTCGTCTCCCGTGTAATCGTTCTTAACCATTTTGGGGAGAAACGTAATCGTTTCGTTCGGGTTTTTTATTGTAACGGACGCCACATCATCGATTTTTTTATCAATGAGCTGTACGCTTTTGTCGGACTGCTTTCTCTGTTCATTTTTGGCTTCTTCTTCCACTACTGCTTTAGCCTTGTTCTGCTCGCTTACCGTATAGTAAGCGAAAGCCAGACCGCCCAACAGCAGAATGCAGACAATAAGGCCGATAACCTTCTTTTTCATCAGCTGTTACGCCTCCTAAGCCATATAAACAGACCAATACCGAGTATTATAACCGGCAGCACGATAACGCTTAAGAACATAATAACAATCATCGTACCCTGATCAATAAACAGGTTGGAGCCTGTAGATGTTTTCGGTCTGATATAGACGGAATTCGCTTTGTCCTGAAGCCAGTTGACTGACTCAACAATAAAGTCGAAGTTGCTACCTCTGATATACGAGTTGACAGAATCATCAAGGATACTCGTAGTACCGACAGCAATAATCTTCGCAGTGTAAGTCCTGTCTGTATACACATTGCTTGTTATAGCAACAGCCAGATTAAACGGACCGTCTGTGTCGCCGGGTTCGCGGTTTACGGAGCGGCTTGCCGGATTAGTTTTACCGTAGCTATCCGATGAAGAAACGAGAATCGGCTCGATAGTCGTAGTCTTTTCCTTTATAGGCAGCTCTTCAATAGAACGTGAAAGCGGCAGTAACATTCTGTAGCCGTTGTTTTCTATTTTTTTCGTTGTATCGTGACCTTTGAAGTCAGGAATCAAATACTGCGGCGTATTCTGGAAATAATTCTTCGTATTGCCTTCGACAACTATTACCTGACCGAACTGCACACCAAATGCTTGCAATACGCTCTCTATATTGTTCATAGGCTCAGTCGTGTAATCCATGAAAACTATTGCGCGGCCTTCGGCCATTAAATATTTCTTTACGATATCAGCTTCTTCAAGCGTCCAGTCTCTTTTCGGAGATGTAATGATTAACGCCTTACAATCGGCAGGTACTTCTCTCTCGGCGATAACATCCAAGTCTTCTATGTTATAATTCGCGAGCTTGAGCTGGGTAATAAGCTTCTCGGGAAGCGGGTCTTCGTTATGACCTTTGATGACATAAACGTTAGCCGTCGACTCGTCCGTAACGTATTTTATAGCGTTCGTAACCTGCGGCTCTACGTCAATGCTTTTGATGTAAGACTGGTACGTATTGTAGTCAAAATCATAAGACAACATATCGCCCGCGTTAATAACCTTATAACGCTTAGCGCTTTCGACGATAACGCTGTCGGCTAATATTTCTTCGTCGCCCTTGGCGTATTTGTCGACGAACGTCGGATACAGGTACGGGTCTTTAATAATAACCTTAATGCGTGAGGACTTGGCCTGATACTCGTTAAGCAAATCCTTGAACATCTGATTTTCCTGTCCTGTTTTGAACAGCGGATAAATCGTAACGTCCTCGTTAATCTCATTAATAATCTTAATAGTGTCCTCGGACAGCGAATACAGCTTGTCCTTCGTCAAGTCATATGTCAGGTTAAGCTGTGAAAAAACGAGGTTAACAAACACCAGTATCGCCAACACAAAAACGACGGCCAGTGTCGAAAACGTTCCGTATTTAAATTTTTTATTAGAAAAGGATTTTAAAATCGTATCCACTAAACTGCCTCCTTATCGCCATCTTCTTTTTTCGATAACGTTAATCGTCAAATAAATAAACGCAATCGAAAACGTGATGTAGTAAATGATGTCGGCCACGTTAAATATGCCTTTGTCAAAGTTAGAAAACCTAGTCAAAATCGAGAACCATTTCAGCACTTTAACGAGCAGACCATCAAAAATGTAATTGTTCATGAGATAAGCGACACCGGACGCCACTGCGGTTAAGATGAATACAATAATCCCGGCGAACATGTTTTTCGTGCTATCGAAAACGAGGAATGCAAAACCCGCCAAAATCAGCCCCAAAAACACTAAAGACGAACCTCTGTCAGACGGCATACTGTTAGCAAGCGAGTCCATAATGTAGAACAAAAACAACGTAGCGAAAGTAGCAACGGCCGCGACGATCTGGTTTTCCGTGAGTACGGAAACAAACAGACCAACACCGATAAAGCAGCAACCCATAAGAATATAGCCAACATAAGAGCCGACGATTTGCTGAACGGGCAGCTCACCGAAGCCTGACAACACAATCGGAAACAGCATAGTAATGCCCATGCCGATTATAAAAAGCAGAAACGCAGCTAAATATTTGCCAACTACTATTTGAAGAATCGTAAGCGGCGAAGTATACAACAGCTGGTCGGTTTTCTGACGTGCTTCCTCTGCGAAAAGCCGCATAGTAAGCGCAGGGATAAGTATAAGGAACAGAATACTAGTTCCGGACAAAACATAGTTGTAATTGGGCGAGTTATTGGCGATGCACACGAGCGAAAAATAAATAGCCGTAAGCAAAACCAGAAAGCCCAAGAAAATATAACCCATCATCGAATTAAAATACGTACGCAATTCTTTTTTAATTATCGGAACCATTAGAACTGCCTCCTTCGCCGCCCGTAACCTGAAGGAATATCTCCTCAAGCGTAAGGTCTAGAGATTTCATCATAAATATAGGAAGATTATTTTTCGCCATGCAATTAAAAATGGCTTCACGGATATCAAAGTTTTCGTCGCCGACGAAATGGACGTCGAACGTTCCGGGTTCGCGGCTGGCGTCGATTTTGACGGATTTGATAGCAGGGTACTGCTCGACTGCGGCCATAATCTTGTCGGCTTCGCCTTTAATACGCGCCATCATCTTATGCCCGTGGGATAAGTTCATAGACAAACGCTCAGGTGTATCGCTAGCCACAAGCCGCCCTTTGTTAATAATCATAACGCGGTCACAAACAGCGCTGACTTCCGACAGAATATGCGAACTCAAAATAATCGTATGCTTGTTACCAAGCTTTTTAATAACGTCGCGCATTTCGATAATCTGCTTCGGGTCAAGTCCTACTGTAGGCTCGTCCAAAATAATAACCTTCGGATAGCCAATCATAGCCTGAGCCAAGCCGACTCTTTGCTTATATCCTTTTGAAAGGTTCTTAATAAGCCTTTTCGACATGTCGGTGATACGTACCGACTCTTTGATGTCGCTGATCATTTTCGCGCGTTCAGACGCCTTGACGTTCTTTATGTCGCAGACGAAGCTCAAATACTCGTCTACCTTCATGTCCATATAGAGCGGCGGTAACTCCGGTAAGTAACCGATATTACGCTTAGCCGCCTCCGGCTCGTCCAAAATATCGCTGCCGTTAATGGAAACTTCGCCCTCTGTAGCGGAAATAAAGCCGGTAATAATATTCATCGTAGTCGTTTTTCCGGCGCCGTTCGGACCCAAAAAGCCCAATATTTCGCCATCATTGACCGTAAAGCTGATATTATTAACGGCTAAGTGCTGTCCATACCGTTTAGTCAGATTTTTTACCTCAATCAAGCCTTATCCCTCCGTAAAAATATTATGAAATCTTCCAAGCAAACACATACATAATACAATCTTCGTTATAACAAGTCAATACGGTATTATGAAGGTGGAATGAATAAATTATGAATTATTTGTAAATTAGACAAAAAAAGCCCCGATTAGGGGCGTGTGTCTAAGTGCAATATTTTAGTATTCGGCCGTGGCTTCCAGATTAACATAAGCGGCGTGCTGTATCTTTAAAATCAGCTGTTTGCGAAGCTCGCTTAGGACATCTGCGTATTGCTTGTCGGAAGCAATGTTGTTTATCTGGTGCGGGTCTTCTTGCACATCAAATAACAGCTCGTCGCCTTCGCCGTTAATATAGTACATGTAGCGGTTTGTTCGTATAGCCGTTTGGGGATTGTTGTCGGCGTTTAGAGACTCTATTATGACGCTTGTTTTTCCGTTGGTGCCGGAGCTGTTACGCCCGTTACTCCCCGTCAGCGCGTCCTTTATAGATGTACCTTGTACGTATGTAGGCGTTTGCACCGCGGCGAAATCCAACATCGTAGGTACGATGTCAACCCCCTCGGTTAAACCGTCTAACGTTATACCACCTTCTATAAGCTTCGGGTAACTAATAATCATCGGTACGTTAGTAATACAGTCGAAGCCCGGCATTCCTTTTTGTATTTTACCGTGGTCGCCTAGATACTCACCGTGGTCGCTCGTAAATACGATAATCGTATCATCTCGCAGCCCTTTTGCTTCCAAACAGTTAATGATATGCCCCACATATTCATCCACATGTAATACAAGCGCGTAGTAATAAGCAACAATCTCTTTCCAGCGCTCCTCAGAAAGCCCTTCCAAGTACGGTTCCCACTTTTCCGAATCGCTTTTCACTGGCATTTTAATCTTATCCCAACAGACCCGATCCAAATATTTTTTAGGCGGATTAACCGGAGTATGCGGCGCGTAAAACCCGGCTATAAGGAAAAACGGATTGTTGCCTTCGTAGTTGTTGATGAAATTGCATGTCTCGCTGGCTACAAACGCAGTATGGGTTACATCTTCACTACCGGCAAAAATATACGGCTCATGGGTCGACCGGCCCTGTTCGGAATACGACGGCTTTTTGTAGTGCAATGCCGCCGGTGGCAAGGCGGTACGAGCATACTCCAACTGCTCCGGTGCGACCGCTTCCACCCATTTTGTATATGCATCGTCATAACATCCGGGTTCGTCCGACAGTATAAACGTATCAAAACCATATGTCTGCGTCGGATTCTTATGATCCCGTCTGGCATGTGGGTCAAAGTGCAGCTTGCCGATTTGCGCTGTTTTATAACCGTACGGAGAAAGCAGCTTTTGGAGCGGCATAGCGTCCGTGGGAAACGGAATCCCGTTTCCCATTGCACGTAAGGACGAACAATACCTGCCCGTTAAAAAGCTCATTCTGCTGGGCGAGCATACAGGGTTATTCACAAAATACTGTGTAAGCTTTGCACCGCTACGCGCCAGTTTATCTATGTTGGGCGTTTCGATGGCCGTGTTTCCGTAACAGCTTAAAGCATCCAACCTCAGCTGATCCGTGTACAAATACAAAATATTTGGGCGTCTGAGCGTTTTCAACATATCCCTCCTGCTATTTTTTCGCTTTGTCGTTAAGCTCGTTCAAAACTGCATTTTTCTTCTGCTGCTGTGTTGCGAGCCACGCCTTGTAATCCTTTTCGATGTCCTTCGATGTTACGAGCAGCTCAATAATTTTATTCCTTGGATCTACGTCAAACTTATCCTTGTTAGGCGCGCTGAATGCGTTAAAGTTATAATCAACCAGCTGTGTTTTCATGTCGTCCGAACCTAAGAATGTAGTGAGCTGTGTCATTACACTCTTTATTTTCGGAGGTGCATATTCCGCAAGCGCAGCGGAAACATCAGTAACGTATAACATGGATAAAATTCTGTCGGAGTTTGTTTGATACGGGGTTACATAATTGCCTGCGGCATCTTTTTTCCACAGCATTTCAATTTTGTCTGCGTTCTTTTTATAATCCTTGCCCTCTACTCCGTAAACAAGCAGCATCTTGCCTTCGTCGGATAAGAGCCAGTCATACATCGCCAATGCTCGCGTCAGCTTTTCTTCGTCTATGTTTTTACTAAAACAGATAGAACCCCAGCTGTCAATAGCTTGTAATGAAAAAAACTTGCCGTCCGGTGATTTTACATTCATGATCTCAACCATGTCTAAAGCATTAGAACCCGGGTATGTTTCCTCAAGTCCGTTCATTATGTTTGAAATGTTGGCACTGGTGAGGTTGTGGTACAAAATACCGGCCTGCCCCGATTGAAATTTTGCCGGGCCATCCAGCGTCTTAGCCAGAGACTGTTCTCCCCACAAAACGTTTTCGTCAATCAGCCGCTTTGCCATTTTCAAGCCTTCCAATGTCTCAGGCAAATCCGGACCCCATACGTAAGCTCCGTCCTTCTGTGTAAACGTACTCCAATACGGAGAAATCTGCTGTAATCCCGCGAATCCCGGAAATCCCCACGCAACACCAAGCATACCGATTGTTTTGCCCGCGCCGTTTTGTCCCGGATCTTTCTGCACCATAGCTTTCGCCAGCGCAATCATTTCGTCCCATGTATACGTTGTTTTGTACATGTTAAGCTTTTGCGCCCAGTCTTTTCTGTATATGAACGCCTGCAAAGCCTTAAACCCTATATCGCCCGTATCCCGAATACCCGATACAAAATAATCCTTTCCGTCAATCATCAGCGCATCGTCGTACTGCTGCTTTTCTTTAAGCTTCCAAAGGTTCGAGAAGTTTTTCAGATTCGTCAGCGGCTTAAGCGAACCGCTTGTAGCCCACGTACGCAGCTCACTCGCGTTTGATAAGCTGGTCCACATCATTTCCGGCATATCGCCGCTTGCCATCCATATCCTGCTTTTTTCAGCAATGTCATTTAAACTGCACGCAACTAGGTCAAACTCAATATTAAATTTCTCCCTCAGGACATCATAGCGAATATCCTTGTTCTGCTTGTCTGTATCAATAACATTAAACTTGAGCTTTATTTTTTTGCTCACATCCAACTTCTGCGGCTGCGCAGCCGGTACAGTAGTGCTTACTCCTGTTGACACCAGCGCAATAGTAGCCGCCATAACAGTTGCCATAATGGTTCTGCTGTGTTTTCTTAACATAAAAAAGCCTCCTTAATATTTTATATTTTAAGCATAATGATGCCTTATAGCTATTCTTTAACCGCTCCGACAGTCAAGCCCGCAACAAAATACTTTTGCAAAAACGGATATACACACATAATCGGCAGCATACTTACAACGGTGCTTGCCATTTTAATACCTTCGCCAAAAGGTATAATACCGGTCGCCGATGATGCCGAGGCGTTTGCCGTAGATACATCCATTACAATCGTCCGGAGTATAAGCTGTAGCGGTTGCTTCTCGTAGGATTTTATAAAAAGCATACCGTTCCACCACTCGTTCCAGCGATCCACGCCGTAATACAGAACATATGTAGCCAAAATAGGCGTAGACAGCGGAAGTACGATGCGAAACAATATGGCTATTTCGTTTGCTCCATCGATTTTGGCAGATTCGATGAGCGAAGGCGGAATGCTTTCAAAATGGCGCCTGATTACCGTCATGTACGAAAACGTAATGCCCATAGGCAGTATCATCGAAAAAATATTGTCCATTAGATGTAAGTCTTTAATGAGCAAATAATACGGAATAAGCCCGCCCGAAAAATACATGGTAAAAATAATTAAATACAGTACGGCTCTTTTTCCGGGGAACTCCTTTGTTAATGCATAGGAACAAAAAACCGTCAGCAACATGTTGTACGTCACACCGAAAAATGTTACAAGCGTAGTAGTACGCATACCCAAAAACAATGTGCCCTGCTCGATAATCGTTTTATACGAATCGAAGACGAATTTTTTAGGGAACATCAAAAACGGGGTGCGTACATATTCGTTTTCAGACACAAGAGAGATTAAAACAGCGTTATAAAACGGGTAGATTACTATGAAAGCCAACACTCCCAAAAACGCAGCGATTACAACATCCGTAAATGTTGCCCGCATTAGCTTCTTTGTTTTTTTTGATTTATCCGTAACGTTCACCTCCTAGCGCTTTGTTATACGATGCCTTTTTCGCCGAGCTTTTTAGCGACAAAGTTGGCCGATAGCAACAATATGCAGTTTGTTATACCCGTAAACAAACCGACAGCCGTACTAAACCCAAAGTTGGGCATTCTCAAAAAAGAAATCCTGTACACATATGTATCTAAAATATCCGCAACCGAATACACTGCCGGGTTATATAAGTTAAATATTTGCATAAAACCTGCGGACATTAGATGCCCTACATTTAAAATGAGCATCGTTACGACGACGGATTTTATACCCGGCCACACGATGTGTATGTTTCGTTGAAGCCTGTTCGCACCGTCGATTTTCGAAGCCTCATACAGCGACGGGTCGATACAGGTTATTGTAGCCATGTACACAATCGTTCCCCAACCGAACTCCTTCCACATCTCCGAGAACACCAGCAGGTACCGGAAGGTTCGTATGTTGGTTAAGAAATTAATTTTTTCCGCACCGAACAGCGCCAGTATATTGTTTACAGCGCCGTGCGAGGAAAGCATGTTAAATATTAGGCTGGATAAGATGACCCACGATAAAAAATGCGGAAACGTATAAATAACTTGCAGAACCCGTTTAAACCGCTCAAAAAATATTTCGTTTAGCAATATTGCAATGAAAACGGGTATCGGAAAGCCAATAACAAGCTTCATAAACGAAATAATAATCGTATTAAAAAATGCTTGCCAAAAATCCGACTCCACGAACAGGCTCCTAAAATGTGCAAGCCCAACCCAATCACTGCCAGCTATCCCCTTCATAAGGCTAAACTCTTTAAAAGCCAGCTGTAGCCCGTATATTGGAATATATTTGAAGACTAGGTAGTACGCCAAAATCGGTACGAGCAGTAGATATATGTACTTTGATTTTTTTATATTCATCCATAGCATATTACGATGTCACACCCCTTCTTATAAAATATATGCCGAAATAATATCACCGGAGTCGGTCAGATAATATAGAGAATCCGATACTAAATATGTAATTTTGGGCACAAAAAAACCATGCCGCGCGGGCATGGTTTTTTTATAGGTTATTTATAATCGGTAGCCTAACGGTGACGACTGTTCCGTTAGAATCGGACAACAGCGCTATGCCGTAGCTGTTGCCAAAATTACATTTGATTCTGTTATTAACGTTAGCAAGACCAACCGACGGTGTACCGTTTTCGGAGTCCGGTTTAATAGAACGCTCGGGTGTATATTCCTGGGACAGCAGAGCATTAAGCTCGGTTAGCTTCGTTTGCTCCATACCGCCGCCGTTATCGGTTATTTCAAAAACCAAGCTGTCACCGCGGCAAAATCCCTTTATATTCAAAACACCGTTGCTGCCTATTTTTTCGAGTCCATGTTCGACGGCGTTTTCGATAATAGGCTGTAACAACATTTTCAGGGTGTATAGCTCGTACAGCTCCTCTGAGAAATCAGTTTTTATTGTGTGCTTGTCCTGCCAGCGTATACAGCAGATTTTAACGTATTCGTTGACAAAGCTAATCTCTTCTTTCAGCGGTACTATGCCGTCCTTGTTAATCGTGTACCTAAAAATCCTCGCCATAGCCGTGGCTATATCGGCTATATCTTTTATCCCGTGCAGCAACGCTATGGCACGGATAGACTGCAATGTATTGTACAGAAAATGCGGATTGATTTGGGCTTGCAGTGCGTATAGCTGCGACTCCTTTAATGCAAGCTCTATTTCGTACAGCCGGCTTTGGGTGCTGATAATGCGCGAAACCTGCTCCCGGTTTTGTTCCAGCATGTTGTTAATCTCATCGGCGATTTCTTTTATTTCAAATTGATTGTTTACGACGATTTTTTGAGAACGCAGATGGGTTTTCAGGCTGCGTATTTGTGTCACCAGCTGATCCAACGGCTTCGTTATATCACCGTTTATAATGTAGCCCGCCATTAACAGCAACGCCATAAACGCAAGTATATTTGTTATAATCCAACATGCGTAGAGTTGTATTTCTTTTGTTGTTATATGCTTGTCCAGCACTACCTTTACCGTTATGCCGTACTTGTCAATCAGCTTTGTCGTTGTATACAGCTTCATTTTGTCGGGCTGGTAATCCCCGATAGTAATACCGTTTTGAAATTTGTCATAAATCCCTATACCTATCGTTTGAAACTGCTTATCCACACGCGCCCAGTCGTAAAACTTTGTTGTTTTCATTTCAAAGAGTATGTAGCCCTTTTGCTCGTACATAGCATTTTCGGAAGCGGACTTGCCGAATACCGGCATCAGAAAAACCAGCAAATCATAGAAATCCTGTTTGGGATGGCTTTTCAAAAAAAACACGTCTTGGCGGACATCCACAAGCCCTCTGTCTGCATACAACCTATTTATTTGGTTTACGGCGTTGCTTTCGTCGCCTTCTATAAACGAATAATGCGCAAGCGATTTGTTTATCAAAATAATATTGTGTATCTCGGGATTATACAGGCATACAAACTTAACGAGGTCGTTAATATGTTTGCTTGTTAAATACTTCGTGCCGATATCCTCGTCGGTTAGGAACTCGCCGACCTCCTGGTTAAAAGCAAATGCCATAGCCGAGGCTTTAATGTCGTCCAGTACAGAATTAAACGTAATCTCAACACTGTCGGATACCATCATGACACTTTTTTGAAGCTGATCGCGCTGTACGCCCCATAAAATAACAAAGAACACAAGCTGTATAAGAATAACGCAAATCAGCGAACGTGCTATTAATAGCTTAAGCTGCTTAGAAAGGCTGCGCTTATTAATAATACCCGTAACCGTATGGCTTAAAACCGCCTTTAGCTTGTTTTTCATCATACACCGTGTCCTTTACCGTTATCGGCTCTGAATTGTGACGGGGTTTGCCCCGTAATAGCCTTAAATCGCTTCGCAAAATAAAAGTAGTCATCAAAGCCGGCTTTTTGAGAAATTTCGTTTACAGATAAACCAGTGGTTAACAGCAATTGCTTTGCAAAAATGATACGCCGCTCTGTTACGTATGTGACGAAGCTTTTGTTGTAGTTTGCGCTAAACAGCTTTGCGCAATAAGACGGGCTGACATGAAACTGTTCGGAAACCGCACGGATACTTAGTTTTTTGTTTAGGTTTATCTCTATATAGTCCTCTATTTTGCGGATAAGTGTGTTATTCGAGCCTTCTGAGTCGCTATGGCCGTCGGCTTCCAGCTTTTTCTTAAGCCGTAACAGCATGGCGCTTGTTTCGTCCTCATTAAGAGGTTTTAAGCAGTAATCAAACACCTTGTACTGTAGCGCCTGCTTTGCATATTGAAAATCGTCGTAGCCACTGACGATAACGAACTCACCGCCGTAGTCGGCGTCGCGGCAACGGTCGATAATATCCAACCCGGAAAGATGCGGCATTTTTATATCCGTGAACACAACATCAGGCTTAAAAATCAAAATACTTTCCAGTGCAGCTCTCGAATCGGTAAAGGTAGCCTTTATTTCAAAATTAAACCTTTCCCATTGGATCGTCTTTTGTAAGTCCACGATACCAAACCATTCGTCGTCTACAATAAAAACAGAGAACATGGACATACCTCCGTGCGAGTTTTAAAAGTCTAAACGTTTATTACCGAGCGCCTGTATTGTAATGGTGTAATATTTTTAAGAGCTTTAAAGGTGTTAATAAAATAGCTCGTGTTGGAAAAACCTACCTCGTAGGCAATCTCCGTAATCGTAAACGGTGTTGTTATGAGTAGCTTTTCTGCTTCCGTAATACGCACGAAGTTTAAATATTCGCTGAAGCTTTTTTTCATAACCCTGTTAAAAAAATGCGAGAAATAACTGTAGCTCATATTGCATAGCTTTGCCATGTCGTCTATTTTTAGGTTTTCCTTGTAATTCTTCTCCACGTATTCGAACACCAGTTGTAAATAGTCTATAGACCTCTGGTTTAGTTCGTACCCGATGTTTAAGTCGACCTGCTGGGTATGCCACTTGCGCAAAATCCACAGAAAAAGCTTGCAGACCAAAGTTTTGATCGCAAGCTCGAAGCCGTAATTTTTTTGTGTAAATTCGCTGTAAATCTCACGCATGAGTTCCGGAATGAATGTGTCCTTTATTTGCTCCGCCGGGAAAATCTTGGGATGTGTGGCTTTATTCAGTGTAAACGGCAGAATGTATTTCACTTCGAAAAACGAATTCGGTGTTGAATATAGAAGCTGCGGATCAAACTTTACGTATACATACTGATTTTCGCCGTCACCTACGGCAATGATTTTATGGATTTCGTTAGAATTAATAATAACGATATCACCGGCTTCAAACGTAAACGTCGCCTCGGTTAAAAAGATTTCAAAGCTACCGCTTAACGCCAGTAGTATCTCGATATATTCATGAATGTGCGCGCGAACCATAGTGCCGACGCCCTGCTGTGTCTGCACATGACTAAAAAAAGGATAGTTGGCTTCGTTCACTTCGTTTTTACTTTCGATGTAATATTGCTCCATTTTCATCACCCACATATATAACCCAAAACTATAATTTTTTCATAAAATCATTGTATCATATAAATGAAAGCTATGTCATACTTTAGCCATCAAATCTAAAAATTGGAGGCTATAGCATGAGTGTTATAATAGGAAGCCGTTTGGAAAATATGCCTTGGCAAGACAGAAAAGGTAAGGAAGTAATTTGGCGATACGATAACAACCCTATCATCCCGAGGGACTTAATACCGTCGTCAAACAGTATTTTTAACAGTGCGGTTGTGCCGTTTGACGGTTCGTTCGCAGGCGTGTTCCGTTGCGATGATAAGTCGCGCTATATGGATATTCACAGAGGGTTCAGTAAGGACGGAATCAACTGGGAAATAGACGACGCGGTAATCACTTGGCAAAACAGCGATGCCGAGGTGCTTGTCTCAAACCATCGTTACGACCCGAGGGTTTGCTTTATTGAGGACAGATATTATATTACGTGGTGCAACGGCTACCACGGGCCAACGATCGGTGTAGGGTATACATTTGATTTCCAGACGTTTTACGCTATGGAAAATGCATTTTTGCCATGTAATCGTAACGGCGTACTGTTTCCAAGAAAAATAAACGACAAGTATTGCATGTTGAGCCGTCCCAGCGATTATGGTCATACGCCTTTCGGAGATATATTTTACAGCGAAAGCCCGGATATGGAGCATTGGGGCAAGCACAGGCACGTGATGCACACAAGCCAAGGCTGGCAGTCCACAAAAATCGGAGCCGGTCCGATACCCATCGAAACAACCGAAGGTTGGCTGCTGTTTTATCACGGCGTTTTGACCTCGTGCAACGGCTTTGTATACAGCTTTGGCGCGGCCTTGCTGGATATTGATAAGCCTTGGATAGTCAAGGCAAGGACAAAGCCTTACTTAATATCTCCGCAAGAGTATTACGAATGCGTAGGCGATGTGCCGAACGTTACGTTCCCATGTGCCGCCTTGGCCGACGCCGACACCGGACGAATCGCTATTTATTATGGCTGTGCCGATACTGTAACTGGTCTTGTGTTTTGTTATGCTGATGAAATCGTTGAGTTTGTGAAGCAGAATTCGTCTGTCGAGTAGGGTGCTACCTACTATTTGGGATGTAGTTCGGTACATGGTGGTTAAAATCGCATAAGTTGTCGCCCATGCTGGGCGCACCTAAAAAATCCGCCTATCAGCGTAAAAGCTGGTAAGCGGATTTTGTCTATTACACAATACTAGTGTTAGGTAGCTCAACGTGAGCTGTACTTGCAAGTAATTCTGATATCTGTATTTTGTATTTACTTTATTAGGTGTGCGGTGTGTTAAGATGGAGTTCTTTGATTAATGCGTTCTGCAAGACGCCGGAAAAGTTAATGTTAGCTTTTTCGGCTAAAGTATTTAACCAAGCTGGTATTGTACAGTTTTTTCGGATTGATCTGTCTCCATATTTTTCTGAATAGGCGTCCAAGTCAATAATTACTAAATTGATAAATTGATTTGGTTCAAGATTTATTGTATTGATATCGGAAGCCTCGGGTGCAACTTTACCATCCTCAAGCTCGTCAAGAACCCAGCCAGAAGCTGCGTCTGTAGCCTTCTCAATAGCATCTAAGATATCATTGCCCTGTGTAACACAGCCCGGCAAATCAGGGAAAATTACACAATAGCCCTCTTGTTCCTCCAATGGTAAAAAACAGGCGGGATAAACAAGCTTCATTAAATCTTGCCCCTTTCAATAATAACAGGCTCTATAAAATTCCAGCCTGCTTCATAATACTTTTTACAGTTAATTTATCTAGATCTCCACTATGCTGAGGAATTGTTACTTTACCTTCTTTTATAGGATGAATGTAATGCTTGTGTGAACCTTTTGTGTTCTTTAATATCCACCCATCATTAAAAATTATACGCTCAACTTCACGAAACGTCATTCTATTATTCCTGATAGTGCCGAATTAACCATCAACTCCGGCCTCTCAACCGAACTGCCAATCTCCACATGCCGTCCCGCGTCGCTACTCTTACCGAACGCCGTCATAACCTCCAGCACATGCAGTGTCAAGTCCGAATTAGCCCTGAACGCCCGCTTAGTCTCCAGCGCCTTAGCCATATCCGCAACCCCTAACCCACGGCTGTTATCCGGATAGTTAAACATCAGCGGCATTTCTAAAAATTCTTTCTTCTCGGGACGATACAGCATAATCGGTCCGCCGAACGTATTCGGATCCGGAACGGACAACGTCCCTTCCGAACCGTAAATTTCAATCCGCGGCATTTGCGCTTTATAAACATCAAACGTAGTGAAAATCGTACCGACTGCCCCGCTCTTAAAATTCATAAGCCCCGTAACATGCGTCGGGACATCGACATCAACAATAGTCCCGAACTTCGGCTCGCTCGTAATAGTACGCTGGGGGAACGTCGTCTTAACAATACCCGATACAGACGAAATTTCCCCGAGCAAATTCACAAGCGCCGTCAAATAATACGGCCCCATATCTAGCATCGGGCCGCCGCCCCTTTTGTAATAGAACTCCGGATCGGGATGCCAAGTCTCATGCCCGCGGCACACCATAAACGCCGATGCACCGATAGGCGTACCGATAATACCGGCATCAATCAGCTTACGGCAAGTCTGTATACCCGCGCCCAAAAACGTATCGGGCGCACCGCCGATAAACACGCCGTTCGCCTTAGCGGCAGCGACAAGTTCCTGCCCCTCTTCGAGCGTAACGCCGAGTGGCTTTTCGGAATATACATGCTTCTTCGCCTTAATAGCAGCCATCGTCACATCGAAATGCTCATACGGCCGCGTTAAATTCAGCACGATATCAACCGCATCGTCCGCGAACAGCTCATGCATATCCTTATAAATCTTTTTTATGCCGTATTCCTCGGCAGCTTTAGCAGCGCGTTCAGGAATCAAGTCGCAAACGCCTACAATCTCAACCTCTTTAAACATCTTAGTTAAATTCTTTAA
>CAZJLW010000005.1:36026-42735 GCA_964546895.1 uncultured Eubacteriales bacterium
CCGTTACCCCACATTTTTGTCCACACAACAGGCATATCCACGGGCTTGTTCGAGATATGATAATACGATATCGACGGGAACCTAGTCGTCGCAAGCACCTCAATAGCCGGGTCAATATGTAAATAATAATGCTCGCTCTTAACCGGAAAATCTGAAATACCCTCGACAATCGGGCTTGACGGGCTTGCGATATTAACGGTGTACTCAACTCCGTCACCGCCCGGGTGACTGACCCATTGGCCGCCTGTCATGAACTGCCACTCCGTGTCCTGACGGAACGAGTCGCACATGCCGCCGTGGCAACCTGCCAACCCAACGCCTGCGCCTACAGCTTTAGCCACGTTTTTACTGAACTGCTTATCGATCGTACCCATCGTCCAACACGCAACGATTAAATCCAGCTCCATTAGCTTATCTACGTCCGCCAGACACTCCAAATTGTCGTACACTTCAACGGAAAAACCCTCCGTCTCGAGCATTCCTTTGAACCGTTCTGACACGAGCTTGGGTTGATGTCCATCCCAGCCGCCTTGAAAAATCAATGCCTTTTTCATAACGCGCCTCCTAATAATCAGTATTTATTCAACTGAAATTATTATAAATTATTTATTAGGATATTTCAATGACGTACATACACATTTTACCTGAAACCACGTATTATGCTGTAAAAGCATTTCGACAATGCTTCGCTTAGTATTTGGGGGCATCGCTATGGGCATGAAAAAAAGAATCATGGGATTGGTTATGGTTTCTATCGGAATCGGTATGCTGCTCGTGCTTATTATTCCGAGCTGGGGTTATTTGCTGGCTGTTGCGATTGCGGCGTGCGGCCTTTGGAATCTTGTGTGTTAAGGAGGGTTTACTATGCGGTTTAAGGTTATCAAGCTGCCTAAGTTTTTAAGCGCCATTCTTAAGAAATGTCTGGGCATGAAATAATAAAAAGCAAAAAGAAAGTAAAAGGCCGACCTGATTTGTGATCAGGTCGGCCTTTGTCATTGATTATATTGCGCGTGTTACCTTATTGGATCTTAAGCATCTCGTACAAATACTGACTGTTTTAACGGTGCCGTTTTCAATAATCTTAACTTTCTTAATGTTCGGCTTCCACATTCTATTTGCACGCCTCGAAACTTGGCTACGTGTAATGCTTATTCTGTGTCCCGTACGCATTTTCTTTTCACATAATTCACACTTACCCATTGGTTTCCCACCTCCTAAATTTTCTTGGGCGTTTTCCGAAATATTTTAGCAGATAAGCGTGCGTTTTGCAACCGATTTACAAACTTTTTTATATGCACGTTATTATTTCGCCTTTTCCATCTCTTTCTTGCGGGCTTCGATAACCTTCTGCTGAACCTCGTTCGGCGCTTCGTCGTAACGCTCAAACTTCATCGTATACGTACCGCGTCCCTGCGTCATCGAACGCAAATCCGTCGTGTACTTGTTCATCTCTGCCATCGGAACCTCAGCGGTTATGGTCTGCTTCTTGCCTATTTTTTCCATGCCGAGTATTCTGCCGCGGCGTTTGTTCATGTCACCCATGATGTCGCCCGTGTTTTCGTCTGGCACGGTAACGGCGGCTTTGGCAATCGGCTCAAGCAGTGTCGGCTTCGCTTTCATGAAACCGTCCTTAAACGCGATATTAGTCGCGAGCTTAAACGCCATTTCGGACGAGTCGACATCGTGGTAAGAACCGTCAACAAGCGTAGCCTTAAGCCCGACGACGGGATACCCGGCGATAGGTCCGGCCTTTACGCACTCCTGTATTCCTTTTTCAACAGCCGGGAAATACTGTCTCGGTACCGAGCCGCCGAAAATCTTCTCCTCAAAAATATATGCAGACGTCAAATCACCTGACGGTTCGAACTCCATATGGACATCACCGTACTGGCCGTGACCGCCGGACTGCTTCTTATGCTTGCCTTGTACCCTTACTTTATTCTTAATCATTTCGCGGTACGGAATAATCGGCTGGAACAAATCAACCTCAAGCTTATACTTCGTCCTGAGCTTGCAGACAAGCACATCAAGCTGGTTGTCGCCCACTCCGTAAATAACGGACTGCTTCGTTTCTTTATCTACGTCAAATTTCAGCGTGCGGTCTTCCTCAAGCAGCTTTGTAATGGCTTGCGAAAGCTTGTCCTCGTCCCCCTTACCCTTCGGAACGATAGCCATCGAAAGTAGCGATTCCGGAAAGTCGATTCCTTTGAACAGTACGGGTTTCTCTTTCGCGCAAAGTGTATCCTCTGTGGACGTGTTCTGAAGCTTCGCAATCGCTCCGATGTCTCCGGCTCTGAGTTCGTCTACTTCGATTTGCTCCTTACCTCTCATAACGTATAAGTGATTCGCTCTTTCGGTGAAATCTGTTTTCGGATTGTAAAGCGCAGAATCCCTCTTCATAACGCCGGAAATCACCTTGAAAATACTGAGTCTGCCGACATACGGGTCAGCTATTGTCTTAAATACGAACGCAGAAAGCGGTTCGTTCTCTTTGCATTTTATCGTTACTTCGGCCTCGGTTTTTACGTCCGTTGCTTTAGTTTCGGGACACAGCTCTGATGATGGCGGTACGGAATGAACGAGCGAGCTAAGAAGGTTTTTGATACCGATATTCATTGTGGCGCAACCGCAATAAACCGGTGTTACATCATGGCTTAAGAGACCATTCTTGATACCGGTCCATAATTCTTCCTCTGTTAAAGATTCTTCATTGAAGAACTTTTCGATAAGCGCGTCATCAGTTTCGGCTACGGCTTCTTCAAGCATATAGCGCATATTGTTGATTACGTCACCTAAGTCTGCCGGAATCTCGCAGTCAATAGTTTTGCCGTCAATATACTTTTTCGCTTCGTTATTTATTACATTTACAAAACCGCAGAACTTACCGTCTTCTTTAATCGGAACTTGAACTGGGGCAATGCTCTTGCCGAACATATTCTTCAAATCTTCTACAACCTTGTCGAAATCGGCGTTCTCGTCGTCCATGCCGTTAATGAAAATCATTTTCGGCAGGTTAAGCTCTGTTGCGTATTCCCATGCTTTTTCCGTGCCGACTTCAACGCCCGATTTTGCCGATACGACTATCGCTACTATGTCTGCTGCCGCTAACGCCTCTTTTACCTCGCCCAAAAAGTCAAAATAACCCGGCGTATCTAAAAAATTAATTTTGTTGTCAAGCCATTCCACCGGTATTAGCGACGTCGAAATTGAAACTTTTCTACGAATTTCTTCCGCTTCATAGTCGCTGACCGTATTGCCGTCGTCTACTTTACCGATGCGCTTCGTAACGCCCGTAACATACAAAGCTGCTTCAACTATAGACGTTTTGCCACAACCGCTGTGTCCAAGTATGGCAACATTTCTAATTTCATTAGCAGAATAGCATTTCATCAAAAAATCCTCCTCGATAAAATTATGTATAATAGTGCATAAATATAAAATTTCTTCACATAAACAAAATACCCTCTTTGAATGCAAGAAAATTTCAATATTTGTAAGAGATGCATAAAAAAATCGACTTGTTTTTGTGAACTCATCACAACGCCGGAGGCTCGACAATCTCCGCCGCGATAGGTGTGTAGTTTTTCGACTTAAAATAAGACTCCTTACTTTTTATGAGCGCGTAAGAACAGACCATAAAAATTATACCGGCGGCAAAGCCGACGCCTTCTCCTGCAACAGCGCTGCCGATAGCAATCCCGATCAATAAAAAAACGAGCGGCACGCCGTACATAATGCAAACGGCTTTCAAAAAGCTGTCGCCTTCTAGCTCGACCCTGACCCAGTCGCCGTCCTTCGCCCCGCAAATATTTTTCGCCTCGACCACCATGAAGTTGCCGCCGCCTAAAGCCGTACAAGCTCCGCACCGCGAACACGCTTCGGTTCGCTGAATTTGCACGGTAACGGTGTGTGCGCCGACGCCTATGACCTGCCCGCTTTCACCCAAAACGATCATCCTCCCTTTGTTCTTCTTAATTATATCATGCGTGTGAAAAAATGTAAAAAATTTGCATAGTGTCGCTTTTTGTAGTATCGTATATACGGAAAATATATCTTTGGACGGTGCGTTTATGACTAGAGCATTTCGGATAAAATTATTATGTGTAGCTTTCTTCCTATTATTAATAACAAACGCCTTCTACGTTAACGACATTTATGCGGCTATACTGCCGGAAAAAATAAGAATCGGTTTGGAAACGAAATATAAGGAGTCGGCTACGATTTCGATAGCTAGCACGGCGATAATGTTTGGCTTTGAAGTAAACGGAACGTTTGCAGGCGGCGGACAGCTTACGAACAGCGCCGGATTTGAAGCGACGTTACCGGCGGCGTTTTATGTGAAAACCCCGCAGCCTTACCAAAGCTTTGAGCAAGCTCGCACGGCGGCGCTTGCGCTTGGCAGCGGTGCTTGTCCGGCGATGATAGATGTTAATAACTTTGCCGTTTATATTCCGGCGGCGTCGCAGGGCGAAGCGCAGATGCTGACTCAGGTATACGCCGGGCAGATTGCGACCGACGGAAAGAAACGTGTGTTAATTACGGCGCTTAACGCTCCGGCTGTTGTGTTCGACAGCCCGACGCTGTTTCCGCAGATAACGGGAGCAGACGGGCAAACGGCCATCGGCGACCGAAAATATCGCGGCGTTATCGAGCTGACGCGGCCTACCGGAAAAAACATCACGCCTGTAAACATTTTGCCCGTCAACGAATATCTTTACAGTGCCGTGGCATCGGAGATTCCGAACACATGGCATGTCGAAGCGCTTAAGGCGCAAGCAGTTGCAGCGCGCAGTTATACGTACAAGCGGCAAAATTCTCATGCAAAAGACGGGTATAATCTTTGCGACAGAAGCCATTGCCAGCAGTACATCGGTATAACGAGCGAGAAGCCCGAAACTACGCGTGCCGTAACCGATACGGGTATGACTATGGCTTACTATAATAACGAGCCGATTGACGGCGTGTATTTTTCAAGCAGCGGCGGCTATACCGACGATTCGGAAAACGTGTGGAACGAAGCCGTGCCGTATTTGCGCGCTGTCAAGGAAGTTAATGAGAAACAGGCTAAGGTCTGGACGCGCACGTTCAGCTTGTCTGATATAGATACGCTTCTTTCTAAAAACGGAATAAATATCGGGCAGACTGTAAGTCTAACCGTATCAAATAAAAGCCCGAGCGGACGCGTTGATTCGCTTACGATAAAAGGTTCAACCGGAAGCAAAACACTTATCAAGGAAGATATACGCACGTTCTTTTCGGCGTCGTCCGGCGGTACGCTTGAAAGCCGGAATTTTAAGCTCACGAACGGCACTACCACCCAAATCTCGACTCCGGCCGTTAACACGGCTGCGCCTACGCCGCCGAAGGTTTTTGCGGTAGATATTAACGGGGCGGCAGAATATGGTGTTAATGGTTTATTCGCCGTTTCGAAGGATGGCATTGTTACTCAACTCAGCCAGATTTACGCTGTTGGGCTTAACTCGACTTTTACATATCAGAATACGGTTACACCAGCATTACCATCTACGGCTACGGTTTCCAGCGGAAGCCGCATAGTTTTCTCGGGTAGCGGATGGGGACACGGCGTCGGCATGAGCCAGTACGGGGCGAAGGGTATGGCCGAAATCGGTTACAGCTTCGTTCAGATTTTGCAACATTTTTATGTAGGTACGGAGGTTAGGTAAAATTGAATTTGCATGACTATTATTTCGAACTGCCGGAACATTTGATAGCGCAGACACCGCTTGCAGACAGACCGGCCTCGAGACTGCTTGTAATGAACAGGGCTACAGGGGTTATAGAACACAGAAGTTTTTATAATATTATTGATTACTTGAATGAGGGCGACTGTCTTGTTTTGAATAACACACGCGTCATACCGGCGCGGTTATATGGGCAAACGAAGAACGGCGGGAAAGTTGAGCTGCTGTTGTTGAAGAGGTTGCCCGGGGGAAATTGGGAAGCGCTTGCTAAGCCGGGGAGGAAAGTACGTACCGGTGATGTTTTGAGTTTTGGAGATGGTAGGCTTGTCGGCACGGTGATGGATGTTACGGCTGACGGGAATCGGATTGTTAGGTTTGAACATGAGGGGACGTTTGAGGCTGTGCTGGCTTCGCTTGGAGAAATGCCGTTGCCGCCTTATATCAAGACGCGGCTGTCGGATAAGGAGCGTTACCAAACTGTTTATGCAAAGGTTGAAGGGTCGGCGGCTGCGCCTACGGCTGGGTTGCATTTTACTGAGGAGTTGCTCGCGGACATAAAAGCGAAAGGCGTGCGTGTTGCAAATATTACGTTGCATGTTGGATTGGGGACGTTCCGTCCGGTTAAAACTGAGAATATTTTAGAGCATAAAATGCATTCTGAGACGTATAGTGTTGATGAGTCGCAAGCTGAGATTATTAACGAAGCTAAGCGGAATGGCGGTCGGGTAATAGCTGTCGGTACTACTAGTTGCCGTACGTTGGAAGCTACTGCTGATGGTGATGGGTTCGTGCGACCTGGTGAAGGTGCTACAGATATTTTTATTTATCCCGGGTATAAGTTTAAAGCGGTAGATGGGTTGATAACGAATTTTCATTTGCCGGAATCGACACTGATTATGTTGGTTTCGGCTTTTTCAACTCGGGAGTTTGTGTTGGGGGCTTATCGGGAAGCTGTTGGGATGGGGTATAGGTTTTTTAGTTTTGGGGATTGCATGGCTTTAATGTAA
>CAZJLW010000005.1:42835-46278 GCA_964546895.1 uncultured Eubacteriales bacterium
TAGGTGTGCCGCCATTCACGATATCCACTTTTTGGTTGAAAGCAGGTTAGATTTCATTAATATTTCTGAAGCAGATATTAATTATGAATTAATAAAGGAAAACCTTTATCGTTACTTTTCAAAAGCTTTAAATGAGCAGCAATGTGACATCATTTTAGCAGAAACGAATAGCTCTGTTATAGGTACTGGAATCGTTTTTTATTATGATTCAGTCCCTTCCTCATTCAATCCTTGGGGAAAAAATGCTTATTTAACCAGTATGTATGTGCATGAAGATTATAGACGTCAAGGAATTGCAACAACTATTTTAGACAAATTAGTTCACATTGCAAAAGTAAAGGACTATCACGTCATTTTTCTTACAGCAACTGATATTGGAAGGAAGTTGTACGAAAAATACGGTTTTATTGAAGGTAAAGCAGGTATGTTGTTAAAGCTATAAAATCCCAAACAAGCAAGGAGTTAACCAATGATACCCATCAAATTCACCTACCTAGGCGTAATCGCCTCCTTTTTCTTAACATTCATATCCCTAAAGCTCGCCTTCGACGCACTGCCCCGTGACCGTGGCAAGGACTTCGTCGCAGACGGCAACCTATCAAAAGGCAAACCCACCGGCGCCGGCATCATATTCGTGTTATGCAGCATACTCTGTTCCGTGTTATTCATTCCGTTTAATACTGAGCTGTTCATCTACCTAGCCATATTGCTCTTAACAATGCTAACCGGTTTCATCGACGACAAACTCACTTCAGTAAACAAACCACTGGGACGTTTAGTAAAAGGAACCGCCGATCTGCTACTCTGCGTATCAACCGCCGCCACGTTCGTTCTCAATAACGATAACCTCTTTAACCTACCGTGGTACATCTACGTAATCCTAGCAACAATCATGCTGTGGGTTTCCGTCAACGTAACGAACTGCACCGACGGCGTTGACGGCTTAAGCGGTAGCCTGGCGATAGTGTCGTTATCTACACTATATATATTCTTCACTGCTCTAAACCAGCAGCACAATACTTACGGTTACGTAAGCCTGTTCTTCATCGGCAGTCTGCTTGCATACCTATGGTACAACGCCAATCCTTCATTACTAATAATGGGTGACGCCGGTTCGCGGGCGATTGGGCTTTTGATCGGTATCGTTTGCCTGAAAACGTACTTCCCGCTGATATTTATACCGGCATCGTTTATGTTTCTGGCGGACGGCGGCCTGTCGCTTGTGAAAATAACCCTAAAGCGGCTGGGCTTCGACATAAAAAAAATCACGGTACGCGCCCCCGTTCACGACCACATGAAGGTGAAATACACATGGAAGCCGCCGCAAATAGTAGCGCGTTTTGTGATTATACAGGTCATCGTATCGTTTCTGCTGCTTGCTGCTGTGTACAAAATTTAAGCCCACGGGACGGATTATATGGATATATTTGAATTTGAAAGCTCGCGGAAGCTGAAGAAAGAAGCGCCGCTTGCGGCGCGTATGCGTCCCGAGACGTTGGACGAGTTTATCGGGCAGGAGCATATCGTCGGCAAAAATACACTTCTATACCGCGCGATAAAAGCGGACAAAATAACGAGCATCATACTATACGGCCCGCCCGGTACCGGCAAAACTACGCTCGCGAAAATCATAGCCAACACGACGAAAAGCAACTTCGTTCAACTCAATGCAACGACATCGGGCATAAAGGATATAAAAGCCACCGTCGACGACGCAAAAAACGTACTGGCCGTCTCCGGCAAACGCACGATTTTATTCATCGACGAAATACACCGCTTCAACAAAGCGCAGCAGGATGCGCTGCTGCCGCATGTCGAGGACGGAACGCTGCGGCTTATCGGCGCTACGACCGAAAACCCGTACTTCGAGGTAAACAAGGCGCTCAACTCACGCTCCATTATTTTTCAGCTTAAACACCTGACGAATACCGACATTAAAACTCTCCTAAAACGAACCGTGTCAGACAACGAAAAAGGACTTGGCGCATTCGCACTGGAAGTTACAGAGGAAGCTCTGGATTTTCTTTCAGACATGGCAAACGGCGACGCGCGAGCCGCGCTTAATGCGATTGAGCTTGGCGCGCTCACAACTGAACGCGACGACAGCGGCAAAATTTTCATAGACCTCGACACAGCAAGGCAGTGCATACAGAAGCGCACCTTAAACTACGAACGCGACGGAGACAACCACTACGACACCATTTCGGCATTCATAAAAAGTATGCGCGGCTCCGATCCCGACGCGGCGCTTTACTACCTAGCCAAAATGTTATACGCCGGTGAGGATCCGAAGTTCATCGCAAGACGGCTCGTAATATGTGCCTCGGAGGACGTCGGCAACGCTGACCCTCACGCACTACTAGTGGCTGTTGCGGCGATGCAAGCCACTGACTTCGTCGGTATGCCGGAATGCAAAATCAACTTAGCGCAAGCTGTCATTTACGTAGCCTGCGCGCCGAAAAGCAACTCGAGCGTAAGCGCAATCGGTGCGGCATGGAACGACGTAGAAAATATACAGACAAGCGGCGTACCCGTCCATTTGCGCGACGCGCATTACAAAGATGCCGGAAAACTCGGACACGGCATCGGATACAAGTACCCGCACAACTTCGAAGGCAACTATATCCCGCAGCAATATCTTCCTGACGAGCTAGTCGGCAAAATTTACTACGAACCGTCGGACAACGGCGTCGAAAAAAAAATAAAAGCCTCGCTGGAAGGCTTAAGGCAAAGAATTAAACACGAAAGGGTTTGAACAACATGAACTATAAATTAACCATCTCCTACGACGGCACGCATTTCAGCGGCTGGCAGCGCCAGCGCAACGCGCAGCGCACGATTCAAGGAACAATCGAGGAATCACTCGCGCAAATATACGGTCACAACATAGAAATAATCGGCGCAAGCCGCACCGACGCGGGTGTCCACGCCTACGGCCAAGTCGCGAATTTCAAGGCAGACGAAGATCACTCTCCGTCAGACATCGTAAAAAAACTCAATACCCTACTGCCTGACTCCATCGCAATAAAAAGCTGCGAACCAGTAGACGACCGCTTTCACTCAACATACGCCGCAAAAAGCAAGAAATACATCTACCGCATAATAACAACGCCCGACCCGTTCAAGCGTCGCTACAGCTACTTAATAGAACAGCCGCTCGACCTCGACAAAATGCAGTACGCGGCAGGGCTGTTCATCGGCGAGCATGACTTCAAGAGCTTCTCAACCGGCCGAACGAACAAATCCACAGTGCGCACGATTCACTCCATCGACATCGAGCAGTACCACACGAATATTAATCTAAAGTTCCACGGCAACGGCTTCCTCTACAACATGATCCGTATCATCACAGGCACTCTCGTACAGATCGCGCATTCCGAGCTTAAGCCGGAAGCCATACGCGACATGCTGGACGAAAAAAAAAGAAGCGCCGCAGGATTTAC
>CAZJLW010000005.1:46378-48287 GCA_964546895.1 uncultured Eubacteriales bacterium
CCGCTTTTCGAGCCTTTAAGCATCGCGTTATATAACGCCATCTTATAGCGCTCAATCGCCATCTCGTCTGTTAAAACATACGGATAATCCTTCCTCTTAAACTTCGACGACACGTTAGTCAGTATATTAACCTTCTGCCGATCCAGTATTTTATTGAAAAACATTTTAACAGCCGTATATCCGCAGCGCGGACACATCGATACGTCATAATGTATCGGGTCTATCGGTAAGTAATTCGCCTTCAAATCCGAGTCCGAACCCTCATAAATCAGCTTACGCTTTATAACAATCGTATCCTTAAACGAGTTATCGCAAACAGGACACTCTATCGATTTTTCGTAGAGACATTCCTCCGGGGTAAGCTTATGCGCCGTGGCGGAGGTTGATTTTGATTCCTTCTCTTCTTTTTTGTATAGATCGTCCTCCTTATACTTATCCTTCAAAAGCTCAAAGCCTAAGGCTTCCAACCCGTCAAAAATGCCCATTCGCTTTCCTCCATACCGGTTAACGTCCGCTAACCCGGTAATTCAATGTCGTTTTTTTTTACGCGGGGCTATCATGATATTACAAAATAACTAACCACGTTTGTATATACTTAAGAAAAATTTAATAAAGGGGTGTGGCTATGATATATGTTTACGCCGATATTATCTTTTTAGTCAATCTTGTTATGGATTTTTTTGTTTTATTCATAACGGGCAAGGCCGTAAAAAAACACGTCGCCACCCCGCTTCTCGCCGCAGGCTCGTTTGTAATGGCGCTGGCCTACTGCCTTGTCATTTTTCTCGCCCCGCTTAATAAATATTATAGCTTTTTTGCGGGTGCAATTATCCTCATGATAGGCATTATTATCTCATACAGACCCTTTGATGTAAAGGATTTCTTAAGACTCGTAGCCGTTGCATACGCCGTATCTTTCACGCTTGGCGGTATTGGCATGTCGCTGTTCTACTTCACGGACATCTCAAACGTTTTGAAAGTTGTAACGGGTTACACAATGGAAAATTTTTCTGTCAAGATGCTGTTCTGGTCAACTCTTGCATTCTATCTGCTGTTTAAACTTGTATTGCACTGGATGAACCGGCTCGCCGTTAAAAAACAGACGTTCTGCGGTGTTAATATATTCTGCGGACAGAAGCGCGTGCTTATTAACGCACTGCTCGACACCGGCAACAGCCTGCGCGATCCGCTCAGCGATTCGCCAGTTATCATCGCGGAGTTTGACAGTGTAAAGGAGTTCCTGCCGGACGACATCAAGCTTGTCTATTACGAGCGAAACGAAGCTGAGCTGCCAAACTCGCTGCTAAGCGTAACGGACAACGGCTTCAAAGGGCGCGTAAGGTTCATACCGTTTACGAGCCTCGGACTGCAAAATGGATTGTTATTGGGATTTCGCGCCGACAAGGTCGAAATTCAAAACGATAAAAAACATTTAACACTAGCCAACGCCATAATCGGCATTTACAACTTCGAGCTGTCGAAGGACGGGAGCTACAACGGATTGCTTGGCCCGGAAGCGTTGGCGGAGTGATGTAAGGAGGTAAAAAATGGTCATCGCGCAGTTATACGAGAAAACAAGAGATGTCATTGAAAAATTAAAGCTCTGGTTCAATGATAACGAAAATACGATTTTTTACATAGGAGGGACTGACGTACTGCCGAACCCGCTTAACTCCGACGAAGAAGCGGACCTACTCAGGCGGCTCGGCAACGGCGACGACATGCAAATAAAGGCTACGCTCATAGAACGTAACCTCCGGCTGGTCGTATACATAGCAAGAAAATTTGAAAACACTGGCGTTAACGTCGAGGATTTGATTTCTATCGGAACAATCGGACTTATAAAAGCCATTAACACATTCCGCACGGATAAGAAAATAAAACTCGCCACATACGCCTCGCGCTGTAT
>CAZJLW010000005.1:48387-49836 GCA_964546895.1 uncultured Eubacteriales bacterium
AGGTTCGGGCTGCTTTGCGGTGGCGAGGAAAAAACGCAGAAGGAAGTCGCCGACATGCTCGGCATATCGCAGTCGTACATATCAAGGCTTGAGAAAAAAATAATCTGCCGACTAAAAAAAGAAATAAACCGAATGGTGTAAATCATCCAAAAAACGCGCGCCGACATCAGTCAGCGCGCGTTTTATTATCTAGCAAGCAGCACGGCAAGCCCCAGTAAAACAACACCGAAATACAGCGGGAACTTACCGATAAACGATTTCGCGTAGCGGTGAATAATGAGAAAAGCCACGCCGATACAAATAAAAAAAAGCGAAAACGCATTAACAAAATGAAAACGCGTCAAGATAAAAAAAGCACCGAAGCACGTAAGCACAGCACCGGGGATAACAAGCGGCTTCTTCCCTCGGTCAAAAAACAGTGTCAGAAAAACAGCGCCCGGCACGATAAAAAACATCGCAATAATAAAATTTAAGCTTAAGTTAATATGAAAAGTGGCAACGAGGAATTTATTCAAAGCGGATGTCAGCGCGTGGTACGTCAGATACGCACCGAACGTCAGCGCCCAGAGTTTTTTCTTAGTCACGTATAGTAAAACGAGCGCAAAACCGCCGACGAGTAGCGTCGTGTTCATATCCCCACCTCCTTTTTTATTCCTACACTAATATACTACACATTCGCGCTATTGTCTGAAAAATTTCCAATGGCCACGCACTAACATGTCGATATGCACATTTTTTTTGAATAAGCATAGTATGGGATATGTGTAAAACGTTCGGAGGTGCTTATTCAATGGGTGAATACCACATTAAAGGCGGAAGAAAGCTTTCCGGAGAACTGAAAATACACGGAGGAAAAAACGCGATACTGCCGATTTTGGCGGCGACGGTGCTTAACGCCGGCGAAAGCGTTATCCACAACTGTCCGAAAATCTCGGACACTTTTATTTCTATGGAAATACTCGAAGCGATAGGCTGTAAGGTGAAGATGCAGGATGACACGCTTGTTGTAGATTCGAGTACGATTAACAAGGTGTTTGTACCCGAACATCTCGTCAGGCAAATGCGCTCGTCGATTATTTTTATGGGAGGACTGCTCGGACGGTTTGGCAACGTAAAAATCAGTCATCCCGGCGGCTGCGCGTTGGGTGCGCGGCCGATTGACTTACATCTGGCGGGGCTTGGCAAGCTCGGCGCGGTTATTAATGACGAACACGATTTCATATCGGCGCACGCAGATGAACTAGTAGGTACGCGCATATGTCTCGACTTACCAAGCGTCGGCGCGACAGAAAACATAATGCTGGCCGCGGCACTCGCAAAAGGCGAAACGATAATATCTAACGCGGCGAGAGAACCGGAAATTGTCGACCTCGAGAAATTTCTAAACGGAATGGGCGCGGACATTCACGGCGCGGGTTCCGACACGATCGTAATAAACGGCGTCGAAAG
>CAZJLW010000006.1:0-10301 GCA_964546895.1 uncultured Eubacteriales bacterium
AAACGACCCGCCCTACAACAATGCGCTGTAAATTTCTTGCTATTTTTTCAAATTTTATGCTATAATTACTATGCACCAACAGAAAATAGCGAAAGGAGATGTACGTATGAATTACACATTCAAAAATAAAAATTATGCATTACCGGAGGACATGAAGCAGAAGATTGTTCAGAAGCTTAACCGTCTCTCAAAAATGTTGCCGGAGAATACAGATGTAACCGTACACTTAAGCGCAGTCAAGCAGGAGAACAAGGTCGAGGTCACGATACCCGTAAGCAAACGTATTTTGCGCGCGGAGGTAAAAGGACAGGATATGCTTAACGCAGTGGACGAGGTAGTAGACGTGCTTGACAAACAGATGGTGCGCTACAAAACGCGTCTGCGCGAGCGTTCACGCCGCGACACCCGCTACACCGACGAATACGATACGATTTTCAAAGACAACACTACAAACGACACTCCGATAATTAAAATTGAAAAAACTAAGCGTTTCGCCGTAAAGCCGATGGACGCGGAGGAAGCCGTTATGGAAATGGAGCTGCTCGGCCACGGTTTCTATGTATTCCACAATTCGGAAACGGACGAAATGAACGTCGTCTACAAACGCAACGACGGCAGCTACGGACTTATCGAGCCGGAGTATTAAAAAATTGGTGAAAATCAGGGAGAATCAGATTGGATATCGTAATAGCGACAAATAACATAGGTAAGCTTAAAGAGATAAAAGCGGTATTTAGCGATACCGCTTTTAACATTATTTCGAAAGAAGAAGCGGGAGTATACGACGATGTAGTCGAGGACGGCGACACGTACGAAGCCAACTCCGCAAAAAAAGCGCTGGCAATCTGCGAAGCATGCGGCAAAATGACGCTCGCGGACGATTCCGGCTTGGAAGTAGATTTTCTGGACAAAGCGCCGGGCGTGTTTTCTGCGAGATTTCTCGGCGAGGATACGGACTACGCCTACAAAAACGCCAAGATACTAGAAATGCTGGCGGGCGTGCCGGACGAAAAAAGAACGGCGCGTTTCGTCTGCGTCATAACGGTAGCGTACCCGGAAGCCGGAGCAATGAAAACGCTGACAGCGCGGGCGACTTTCGAAGGAATCATCGCGCATGAAATAAAAGGTGTAAACGGCTTCGGGTACGACCCGATACTGTTCCTGCCGGAGTACAACATGACTTCCGCGGAACTGTCCGCCGAGCAGAAGAACAAAATCAGCCACCGCGGCAAGGCTTTGGAAATGATGAAAAAAGATTTGATTAACCACGGATTTACACGGATTGCCACGGATTAAAAGCATGGCATTTTGCAATCCGTGAAAATCCGTGGTTAAAAAAAGGGTTTTGCACAACTCGGTATATGAGTTGTGCAAAACCCTTTTATATTTACTTCCGTATACTTAGAAGCCTTACTCCTCTGATTCCTCATCGGTAGTAATATCAATCTTCCGATAAAACTGCATACCCGTTCCGGCGGGGATAAGCTTACCGATAATAACGTTCTCCTTCAAGCCAATAAGCGGATCGATTTTGCCCTTTATAGCGGCTTCCGTCAGAACACGTGTCGTCTCTTGGAACGACGCGGCCGACAGGAATGAATCCGTCGCAAGCGATGCCTTCGTTATACCGAGTAAAACGCGAGAACCTACAGCCGGTTCAAGCCCCTGCTCAAGCAGTTCCTTGTTCGTTTCCTCGAACTCAAGCCAGTCTACAAGGCTGCCCGGTAAAAAGTTAGTCGAGCAGTTCTCCTCGATTTTGACACGTTTTAACATCTGACGCACGATAACCTCGATGTGCTTGTCGTTGATATCAACGCCCTGTAATCTGTAAACGCGCTGAACCTCTTGAAGCATGTAGTCCTGAACGCCGCGGATACCTTTAATTTTCAAGATATCGTGCGGGTAAATGCTACCCTCGGTTAACTCGTCACCGGCTTCAACAATGTCGCCCGAATAAACCTTTATACGCGAGCCGTACGGAATCAAGTATTCCTTGTATTCGCCCGTGGATTCGTCGGTTATGATTACCTCACGTTTTTTCTTCGTATCGTTAACGGTTACCTTGCCGCCGCTTTCCGCGATGATGGCGAGACCCTTCGGTTTACGTGCTTCGAAAAGTTCCTCGACACGCGGCAAACCTTGCGTGATGTCCTCGTTACTGGCGATACCGCCCGTATGGAACGTACGCATCGTAAGCTGTGTACCCGGCTCGCCGATTGACTGCGCCGCGATTATACCGACCGATTCGCCGATACGCACAATACGTCCCGACGCCATGTTCGCGCCGTAGCACTTCGAGCATAAACCAACGCGCGAACGGCAAGTCAGTATCGTACGGATAAATACCTTCGTTACACCGGCGCGTTCAACCGCATCGGCCTGATCAGGGCTTACCATCGTGTCAGCCTTTACGATAACCTCGCCCGTTTCCGGATGAATGATATCTTCAATAGACCAACGTCCGCGTATTCTGTCGGCAAGCGACTCGATTACCTCGTTGCCGTCGCTGAATGCACTGACCCACATACCCGGTTTTTCGGGCTTTTCGTTGGCGCAGTCCCATTCGCGTATTATTATATCCTGCGAAACGTCTACAAGACGGCGCGTAAGATACCCCGAGTCGGCAGTACGCAGAGCAGTGTCCGACAGACCCTTTCTCGTACCGTGCGCCGATATGAAATACTCAAGCACTGACAAGCCTTCGCGGTAGTTCGATTTAATCGGTATTTCAAGAATGCTACCGTTCGGGCTGGCCATGAGGCCACGCATACCGGCAAGCTGCTTGATCTGGTTTTTGGAGCCACGCGCGCCAGATTCGCTCATCATGTAAATGTTGTTATACTTACCGAGACCGGCCAGCAACGCCTTCATTATATTATCGTTGGCTTCGTTCCACGCCGCGATTACCTTCGCATGACGTTCGTCGTCAGTCATAAGACCGCGACGGAACATGGTAGTTATCTTGTCGACGGTTACTTCCGTCTGGTCAAGAAACTCCTTCTTTTCCTTCGGTATTTCCATATCGGATACCGAAACCGTCAGCGCGCCGCGCGTCGAGAACTTAAAGCCGAGGCTTTTTATATTGTCAAGCACAAGCGCCGTGTCGGTCTGCCCGTACTTGTTAATGCAGCGGTTAATAATCTTTCCGAGCGCTTTTTTGTCCGTCAGGAAATCAATTTCGTAACGGAACATACCATCCAGCGTCGAGCGATCGACAAAACCGATGTCCTGCGGAATAGCTTCGTTGAAAATAATACGACCGACCGTTATATCGACAAGACGCGTGTATTCCTCGCCCTCGAACTTAACAGTTTTACGTACCTTTACCCTATCGTGCAGCGTGACGACGCCGTTCTCGTAAGCCAGAATAGCCTCCTGCTCACTGATAAACACCTTGCCTTCGCCAACACCGCCTTCTTTTTCGAGCGTAAGGTAATAAATACCAAGAACCATATCCTGCGAAGGTACGTTAACAGGCGCGCCGTCGGACGGCTTAAGCAAATTGTTAGGCGAGAGCAGTAAGAACCGGCACTCGGCCTGCGCTTCTACCGACAGCGGAACGTGAACAGCCATCTGATCGCCGTCGAAGTCGGCATTGTACGCCGTACAAACGAGCGGGTGCAGCTTAAGCGCACGACCCTCTACGAGAACCGGCTCGAACGCCTGAATACCAAGACGATGCAAAGTGGGAGCGCGGTTAAGCATAACCGGATGCTCCTTGATAACGTCCTCCAGCACATCCCAAACCTCGGGCTGCAGCCTTTCGACCATGCGCTTTGCGGACTTTATGTTATGAGCCAAATTCGCCTGAACAAGCTTCTTCATAACGAACGGCTTGAATAATTCTATAGCCATTTCCTTAGGCAGACCGCACTGATAAATTTTCAGATTTGGCCCTACGACGATAACGGAACGTCCCGAGTAGTCGACGCGTTTGCCGAGCAGGTTTTGACGGAAACGTCCCTGCTTGCCCTTGAGCAAATCGGACAGCGACTTAAGCGGACGGTTGCCGGGTCCCGTAACGGGGCGGCCGCGTCTGCCGTTGTCGATGAGCGCGTCTACGGCTTCTTGCAGCATACGTTTTTCGTTGCGAACGATAATATCCGGCGCGCCCAAATCCAACAGACGTTTCAGTCGATTGTTACGGTTGATAACGCGGCGGTACAGGTCGTTTAAGTCGGACGTGGCGAAACGTCCGCCGTCAAGCTGCACCATCGGGCGCAAATCCGGCGGTATAACCGGAATCGCGTCCAATATCATCCACTCCGGACGGTTTTTCGACAGCCGGAACGATTCTATTACTTCAAGCTTCTTTATATAGCGGATACGCTTTTGGCCGGTCGTGTCTTTGAGCGCGGACTTAAGCGCGGCTGACTCGCCTTCCAAATCTATACTCTGCAACAGTTCCTTAATAGCTTCCGCGCCGATACCGACACGGAACGAGTTGCGCCCGTACTTATCGCAAGCCTCGCGGTAGTCCTTCTCGGAGAGCAGCACCTTCTGCTGCAAATCCGTCGCGCCCGGATCAAGAACCATATACGACGCGAAATACAGCACCTTCTCAAGCGAACGCGGCGACATGCCGAGTATCAGCCCCATCCGGCTCGGAATGCCTCGGAAATACCATATATGTGAAACAGGCGCGGCCAGCTCAATATGCCCCATGCGTTCACGCCGCACCTTGGATTTAGTAACCTCAACGCCGCAGCGATCGCACACAACGCCTTTGTAGCGAATGCGTTTGTATTTACCGCAGTGACATTCCCAGTCCTTGTTCGGTCCAAAAATGCGCTCACAAAAAAGTCCGTCACGTTCGGGCTTTAATGTGCGGTAGTTGATTGTCTCGGGTTTTTTAACCTCGCCGCGCGACCACTCGCGTATTTTTTCCGGAGATGCCAAACCAATTTTTATCGAATCAAAAGATATTGCTTGCTCGTTATTTTGGGTTGCCATGCTCTAACTCCTTCCTAGTTCTCGTCGTATAGATCTAAATCGTCCGGCAAATCGTCGTCGTCCAGCAATACGTCCGAAAATAAATCCCCATCTAAAATCAAATCCTTATCGGAAAAATCAACGCCGTCTTCAAAGTCCGCTTCTAAGTCGTTATCCAAATCGCTTTCAAGATCGTCCATGTCGTCGTCCAAGCTGCCCAGTGAATCATCGGCGCCGCCGTCCAAGTCGGAATCGTCAATGCCAATAATACCCAAATCGGAGCTGTAGCCGCGTGAGTAACCTGCGCCGCCGGACGAGCCTTCTTCAGCGTCATCGTCTATGTCGTCGTCGGCATCCTCGTCGAAGCCTTCGACAGCTTCGGCAGGCAGCCGTCTGTAATCGTTGCGGATATACTTCTTGTCGTCGTCATCATCCTCAACGCCCTCGATATTAACCTTAAGGTCGTCAATGTCCTCAATGGATTCTTTAATCTCAACCTCAGTCTTATCTTCAAGCAACACGCGCACGTCCATACCGAGAGCTTGCAGCTCCTTAAGAAGAACCTTAAACGACTCCGGTACGCCGGGTTCGGGAATGTTTTCGCCTTTTACGATAGCCTCGTACGTTTTTACACGGCCGACGATATCGTCCGACTTGACTGTCAAAATCTCTTGCAGAGTATACGCTGCGCCGTAAGCCTCGAGCGCCCAAACTTCCATCTCGCCGAAGCGCTGCCCGCCGAACTGAGCCTTGCCGCCCAGCGGCTGCTGCGTAACAAGCGAGTACGGGCCTGTCGAGCGCGCGTGGATCTTATCGTCGACAAGGTGATGCAGCTTCAAGTAATGCATGTATCCAACCGTTACAGGATTGTCGAAGTATTCGCCGGTACGGCCGTCGCGCAGTAAAATTTTACCGTCGCGGCTTATCGGCACACCCTTCCACTCGTCACGGTGTGCTTTATTTTTTTCGAGTGCTTCGAAAATAAAGTCGTCTACGACGTCCTTCCACTTAGCTTCGAACTCGTCCCACTGCATGTTGGCGTAATCGTTTGCCAATTCCAACGTGTCCATGATATCGATTTCGTTAGCGCCGTCGAAAACGGGTGTAGCTATTTTCCAGTCCAGGACCTTAGCAGCCAAGCCTAAGTGAACCTCAAGTACCTGACCGATGTTCATACGAGACGGCACGCCCAGCGGGTTAAGCACGATGTCAAGCGGGCGTCCGTTCGGAAGAAACGGCATATCCTCAACCGGCAGTACGCGCGAAATAACGCCCTTGTTGCCGTGACGTCCTGCCATCTTGTCGCCGACGGATATTTTGCGCTTCTGCGCGATATATACGCGTACGACTTGGTTTACACCCGGGGGCAGCTCGTCGCCGTTTTGCCGCGTGAAAATCTTAACGTCTACAATAATACCGCTTTCGCCGTGCGGAACCTTAAGCGACGTGTCGCGCACCTCGCGCGCCTTTTCGCCGAATATGGCTCGCAGCAGACGTTCCTCGGCTGTCAGCTCGGTTTCGCCCTTCGGTGTAACCTTGCCGACGAGTATATCGTTCGGCTGAACTTCCGCGCCGATACGGATTATACCGTTCTCGTCCAAGTCCTTAAGCGCGTCCTCGCCGACGTTCGGTATGTCGCGTGTTATTTCTTCGGGGCCGAGCTTTGTTACGCGTGATTCGGCCTCATATTCCTCTATATGAATGGACGTGTAAACGTCCTCAGACACGAGACGCTCGCTAAGCAAAATAGCGTCCTCGTAGTTATAACCTTCCCATGTCATGAAGCCGATGAGCGGATTCTTACCGAGAGCCAGCTCGCCGTTTTCAGTCGAAGGGCCGTCAGCGATTATATCGCCGGCCTTAATTTTTTGCCCTTTCGTAACAAGCGGGCGCTGATTGATGCACGTACCTTGGTTCGAACGCAGAAACTTAATCATGCGGTACACGTCGCGCCCGCCTTCTTCGTTACGCACGATGATTTCGGCGGCGGTGACCTTTTCAATCCAGCCGTCTTTGCGTGCGATAACGGTAACGCCCGAATCCTTCGCAGTTTTGTATTCCATACCCGTACCGATAACAGGAGTGTTCGTCGTCAAAAGCGGAACAGCCTGACGTTGCATGTTCGAGCCCATGAGGGCGCGCGTAACGTCGTCGTTTTCGATAAACGGAATGAGCGCTGTCGCCACGGAAACTATCTGCTTCGGCGAAACGTCCATCAAGTCAATCTTGTGGCAGTCCACCTCAATAATATCGTCGCGGAAACGCCCGGTAACCTTCTTGTGTACGAAATGACCTTGCGCATCGAGAGGCTCATTCGCCTGTGCGATCGTGTATCTTTCTTCCTCGTCGGCGGTTACGTAGATATAGTCGTCGGTAACGCGCGGAACGTCGGTTGATTTGTCTACCTTACGATAGGGAGCTTCGATAAAGCCGTACTTATTAATACGCGCGAACGAAGCCAGCGCGTTGATAAGGCCGATGTTGGGTCCTTCAGGCGTTTCTATCGGACACATACGGCTGTAATGCGAGCTGTGAACGTCACGTACTTCGAACCCTGCGCGATCTCTCGAAAGACCGCCGGGGCCGAGTGCCGACAGACGGCGCTTATGCGTAAGCTCGCCGAGTGGGTTCGTCTGCTCCATAAACTGAGACAGCTGCGAACTGCCGAAGAACTCCTTAATAGCGGCCGTAACCGGACGGATATTGATTAACGCCTGCGGCGTAACGATATCCAAGTCCTGAATCGTCATGCGCTCACGCACAACGCGCTCCATACGCGCAAGACCGATGCGGAACTGATTTTGAAGCAGCTCACCTACGGCGCGGATACGGCGGTTTCCAAGATGATCGATGTCGTCTCTGTGACCTATTCCGTAATCCAAATGCATAACATAGTTTATAGACGCCATAATATCTTCAACGGTAATATGCTTCGGTACAAGGCGGTACAGGTTAAGCTTAAGCGTATATTTCAAATCGGGCGAGTTGCCCTCTGCATTCAGAAGCTCCATAAGCGCCGGGTAGAAAACTTTTTCCTTAATACCGATTTCGTCCGGCGTAATGCCATACGGCTTAAGATAATCCTCCGCTTCAACCATGAGGTTACTCAAAACCTTAACCAAGCGCTCGCCGGAGACAAGCTTTACAAACGGCGCGCCGCTGTTCTGTATCGTCTCTGCTAACTCCTCCGACACGACCGTTCCGGCCTCGGCGATAATCTCACCGGTAGCCGGGTCGACAACGCTTTCGCCAAGCTCAAAGCCGTCGATACGTCCTTTGAAGCCAAGCTTTTTATTAAATTTGTAACGACCGACACGCGCCAAGTCGTACCGCTTCGGATCGAAAAACATACTGCGAAGCAGCGATTCGGAGCTTTCGACTGTAGGCGGCTCGCCCGGTCTGATGCGTTTATAAATTTCGATAAGACCGTCCTGATACGTTTTCGCGACGTCTTTTTCTATCGTTTGGATAATCTTAGGTTCGTCGCCGAACATCTCGATAATCTCCGCGTCCGAGCCAACGCCCAGCGCACGAATCAAAACCGTAACGGGAACCTTACGCGTCCTGTCAACGCGTACGCTGAATACGTCGTTGGAGTCCGTTTCGTACTCGAGCCACGCGCCGCGATTCGGAATAACCTGCGACGAAAGCAGCTCCTTACCGACTTTGTCGTACTCCATCGAGTAATAGATACCCGGCGAACGCACGAGCTGGCTTACGATAACACGTTCGGCACCGTTAATGACGAACGTACCGTTGTCGGTCATGAGCGGGAAATCGCCCATAAAAATCTCTTGTTCTTTAATTTCGTCGACGTCTTTATTGCGCAGACGGCAACGCACACGAAGCGGCGCGGCATATGTTGCGTCGCGCTCTTTACATTCCTCAATAGAATATTTCGGTTCGGCGTCCAGCTTGAAGTCGATAAACTCCAGCACCAGATTGCCGTTGTAATCCGTTATCGGCGAAACGTCCTGAAACACCTCAGCCAGACCTTCATCCAAAAACCATTTGTAGCTGTCCTTCTGCACCTCGATTAAATTCGGCATTTCAAGAACCTCATTGATTCTTGAATAAGACATTCTCAGGGAGTTCCCCAAATGAACGGGACGTATCCTGTTTTTAACCACGGTTTGTCACCCCTTAGGTAAAATAAAAAAATAACCGATAACATGATTATCTTACGCGAAAGACGGAAACCCTTACGCACTGCCATTTCCCCCATCGCATACGTATAATCAATATCTCGGTTCTGCAATATATATGTGGGCGGAAAAAAATATTTTTTTGACCGCCGGACGTCTTTGCTAAAAATGTTTAGTGCTGAACATACACATTTTGCTGAAAATTTATAAAAAAATTATTGAATTGTGTAGAATAATGTGATATGCTAACTATAGGAACGTACGTGCTTACCCAGTCTTGATACGTTCTAATATTTTATCATTCGTTGAAAAACTTGTCAACAATTTTTTAGTAAATTTTCAAACAATCGATTCACCCAACAAAAGCCGGGAGCCCGGCTTTTTTATTGCCTTTTTATAGGGAGAGAAGCACATGAAACGCAAGCTGTTCTGCGAAATATCGCCGCTGACGTACGCGGTTTCTACATATAAATGCCGCCTTGTAAGACATACCCGAAATTTGTTTCGTGCGTCGTCGTTCGCGCGCGAAAAATCGGACACGCCGCTGCCGGTGTTGGTGTACCGGCATAAATCGCTAATACGGCGGCGTCTCGGTAACGTCGACATGCAGCTACAGGAAAACAAAGCGCGCAACCTGTCTCTGGCCGCGCCGCGTGTCAGCGGGGTTGTTATACGCCCCGGACAGACGTTTTCGTTTTGGCGGCTCGTCGGGAAGCTCAGCGCGAAGAAGGGCTACATGCCCGGGCTTACGATCGCAAAAGGCGGGCTCTCCAGCTCGATCGGCGGCGGCATATGCCAGTTTACTAATCTTATTCACTGGATGGTGCTGCACACGGGCTTGACGATTACGGAGCATCACCACCACGACGGGTTTGATTTATTTCCGGATTACAACCGGCAGATACCGTTCGGTACGGGTACGTCTATCATGTATAATTATCTGGACTATCGTTTCAAAAACGAAACGGACATTACATACCAGCTTGTTACGTACACGACCGACGAATATTTGTGCGGCGAAATCCGGGCAGACCGGCGGCAGTCAGTGAAATATCACATCTACGCGCAGGACGAGCGCTTCGTCAAAGAAAACGACGCCGTCTATAGGTGCGGCGCCGTTTATAGAAAATCGATTGATGTTAATAACGGAAATGTTATCGAAACTCAGCTGCTTCGCGAGAATCATGCAAGGGTTATGTACGATACAAGCGGGTTAACCATTCA
>CAZJLW010000006.1:10401-24457 GCA_964546895.1 uncultured Eubacteriales bacterium
CCGTCTAGGTCGGCTGCTTTGACGGGCTGCTCGACCAGTTCCGGCGCAAGCCCCCCATCCTCCATCGCTCTTATTATTTTCACGGCCTCTTTAGGTAGCCAGCCCTGATTCGCATCTATTCGCAGTGTTATCCCGTCTCCGACGGCGCGCCGTATCGCTTTTACGCGTTCAACGTCGTCGCCTAAACCGTCCCCTACTTTTATTTTCAGGATCTTAAAACCTTTTTGCACCGCGGCAACGCTGTCGTTCACCATTTCCGAAACGGCGTTGACGCTTATTGTCACGTCCGTTTCGAAGCGGTTGCGGCTGCCGCCTAGCAGTTTATAAAGCGGTGCGTCGTATAACTGACCGTATAAGTCATAGATCGCCATGTCAACGGCGGCTTTTGCAGATGTGTTGTGTTTTAGCGATAATTGAATGGTTTTCATTATGCCGTCTATGTCGGATATGTCCGCACCCAGTATTTTCGGGGCGATCGCTTCCTTTATCGCACCTACAATCGCGCCCGTTGTGTCGCCTGTGATAACAGCAGTCGGAGGCGCTTCGCCGTAGCCAACCTCGCCGCTGTCTGTGATTATTTTTACTACTATGTTTTCAATGGCGCGTACGATGCGTAACGCCGTCCGAAACGGGGTTATCAGAGGTATTGACATGCTGTGCAGCTCGACAGCTTTTATTTTCACTGCGCCACTCCCTTCATTGACAATGAAATACGCTTCTTCGCAACATCCACCGACAGTACCTTCACCTTAACGATATCTCCGACCGACACTGCCTGTAACGGATGCTTCACAAATTTATCCGACAGCTGCGATATATGCACCAAACCGTCCTGATGTACGCCGATATCCACAAAAACGCCGAAGTCAATAATATTTCGCACCGTTCCGTTAAGAATCATGCCCGGTTCCAAATCCTCCATGCTCAAAATATCACTGCGCAGTATCGGCGCGGGCATCTCGTCGCGCGGGTCGCGACCCGGTTTTTCCAGTTCCTTAATAATATCTACAAGCGTCGGCTCGCCTACATTTATGCGCTCCGCTACACTTTTCAAATCCGTTACGCGCTTGCCTAAGCCGCTCATCTGCTTCTGCTTAATGTCCTCGCGAGTTATGCCCAGAATACCGAGCAGTTTTTCGCAAGCCTCGTACGACTCGGGGTGTACGCCCGTGTTGTCGAGCAGATTCTCCGCGCCCGGTATGCGCATAAATCCCGCGCACTGCTCGTATGCCTTCGGCCCCAACTTCTTTACCTTCAAAAGCTCACGTCTGCTTTTAAACTTGCCGTTCTGTTCGCGGTATTCAAGAATATTTTTCGCGACGGACGATGATATACCGGCCACATACGACAGCAGCGACGGCGAAGCCGTATTCAGGTCGACGCCCACGTCGTTAACACAGCTTTCAACAACGCCCGAAAGTGCCTCGCCCAGACGTTTCTGGTTCATATCGTGCTGGTACTGTCCTACGCCTATGCTTTTCGGGTCGATTTTGACCAGCTCCGCGAGCGGATCCTGCAGCCGTCTGGCAATCGATACGGCACTGCGCAGCGCCACGTCGTACTCCGGGAACTCCTCCGCGCCCAGCTTCGACGCCGAATACACGGATGCGCCAGCTTCGTTTACGATTGTGTAGTACACAGTGCGGCTCAGCGATTTTAACATGTCGGCCACGAACAGCTCCGTTTCCTTGGACGCCGTGCCGTTGCCTATTGAGATGATGTTTACGCCGTGCTTCTCGATTAGCGGAATGAGCTTGCGTTTGGATTCCTCGATTTTGTTAGCGGGCGGCGTGCAGTACACTACGTCCGTCGCCAAAACTTTGCCGGTTTCGTCCACGACAGCCATTTTGCAGCCCGTGCGGTAGCCCGGGTCGAGCGCCATTACTACACTGCCTTTAAGCGGCGACTGTAACAGGAGCTGCCGCAGATTCTCGGAGAACACCTTCATGGACGACTCCTCCGATTTCTCGGTCAAGTCGTTGCGGATTTCACGCTCGATGGACGGCGCGATAAGGCGCTTGTAACCGTCCTCGACGGCTTCAAGCATTATGCCTTTCGTGTGCGCGTTGTCCTTAATGATGTGATTAGCAAGCAGCGTCAGTATATCTTCCTCCGGCGCTTCTATGGTCACGCGCAGAAAATCCTCGTTCTCGCCGCGGTTCACCGCCAAAATTCTATGCGGTAGTATCTTCTTAACCGGCTCGGTAAAATTGTAGTACAGCTCGTAAACCGATTCCTTCGTCTCGTCGGTCGCCTTCGATACGACAAACCCCTTCTCGTACGTTTCTTTTCTGATAAGCGCGCGGAAATTCGCGTCGTCCGAAATCATCTCTGCGATGATATCACGCGCTCCGGCTATCGCTTCTTCTATCGTGTTTACTTCCTTCTCTGGGTCTATAAAGTCCGCGGCCAGCTGTTCGACCGGCTCGGTCACGGCTTGCCCAAAAATAAGATTCGCGAGCGGTTCCAGTCCTTTTTCCTTCGCAATCGTTGCGCGTGTGCGGCGTTTCGGTTTGAACGGTCTGTAAATATCTTCTATTTCCGTAAGTGTCGTCGCAGCCGACAGCTGTGCTGAGATTTCGTCGGTCAGCTTCTCCTGCTCGGCTATCTGCGCCCTCACCTGCTCGCGGCGCTCGTCAAGGTTGCGCAAATATATTAGCCTGTCATACAGCTCACGCAGAACCTGGTCGTCAAGCGAGCCTGTGAGTTCCTTTCTGTACCGTGCGATAAATGGTATCGTATTTTGTTCGTCTATGAGCTTAACTGTATTTTCCACTTGAAAAGTCTTTAAATTAAATTCCTTCTCTAAAGTTTTTAAAATATCCATGCCGTATCCCTTTCGTTTGTGAAATTTTTGTTATATTATATCTTAAAAGATTTCACTGCGCAAAGATAATAGAGGAGAATTTAGATGCAAATTCTTTACGGAACGACAAATGCCGCCAAACTCGACGCCATGAAGCGGCATTTGCGAGGAATGGATATTGAGCTGATCGGCTTGAACGACACCGATAGCTCTGCGCTTCGCGCGGCTTCCGCAGCCATCGACGAATCCGGCAACGATCCGCTTGAAAATGCTCGCATAAAAGCGCACGCGTATTACAAAGCGTACGGCAAGCCGGTGTTTTCGTGCGACAGCGGGCTGTACTGCGAGGGGTTGCCGGACGACTTACAGCCGGGTGTTCATGTGCGTAATGTAAACGGCAAGCGGCTCGACGATGCTGAGATGATTAGTTATTACAGCGGGCTTGCCGCAAAAATGGGTGGGCAGCTCGTCGCTTATTACTGGAACGCAATTTGCCTGATAGTCGACGAAGCACGCGTTTACGAGTATACGGGCGATGACATTTCAAGCGAGCGGTTTTTAATAATGTCCGTCCCGCACGAAATTATGAACCCGGGATTCCCGATCGACAGCCTGTCAGTACATATCGCGTCGGGGAAATATTACTATGACATGAAAAAAGAAGACGAACAGGACAATAACAACCTGCTAAGCACAATGGACAACGGTTTCAGACGATTTTTCGAAAGGAGCATACAAGATGTCAAACTTGGGTAGCACTGCAAAAACGGTAAACACGGTGGCCTTTGACTTGGGCGCGTCCAGCGGGCGGCTTATGCTTGGGCAGTTCGATGGGGAGAAGTTATCGCTCTCGGAAATACATAGGTTCCCGAACGAGCCGGTTAAGGCCAACGGGCATATTTATTGGGATACGCTGCGGCTTTTCCACGAAATGAAGGTCGGTATGAAGAAGCTCGCCGCGCAGCATATCACCGTCGACAGCATGGGTGTCGACACATGGGGTGTCGATTACGGCTTGCTTGATGTAGACGGTAATGTTATCGGTAACGCGATTAACTACCGCGATTCCCGCACGGACGGCGTTATGGACGCTGTAAATAAAAAAATCCCCCTTCGGGAGATTTTCGAGCGGACGGGTATTCAGTTTATGGGATTCAATACGATTTTTCAACTCTGCGCCGACTATACAATGCGCCCGGCGGTAATGGAGCGCGCCGCGCATCTTTTGTTCATGCCGGATTTGTTTAACTACTTTTTTACTGGAGTTAAGCTTAATGAGTATACTGATTTGAGTACGTCGCAGTTGCTGAATCTGAAAGACAAGCGTCCCGACGCATATATAATGAAGAAACTCGGAATAAACGAGCGCATTTTTTGCGAGCAGGTCGCGCCCGGGACGGTTATAGCGGCACTTAACGGCGAAACTTCGGAAGAAACAGGTTTGAGCGGCGTGAAGGTCGTAGCGGTCGGTAGTCACGACACGGCTTCGGCTGTTTGCGGTACGCCGTTTCGCGGCGGCGAGCGCGCGTTTCTTAGCTGCGGCACTTGGTCGCTGCTCGGTATTGAGACGGATTCACCGATTGTTACTGAGGACAGTTTTAAGTTTAATTTTACGAACGAGGGCGGCGTTGAAAATACGATACGCTTCCTGAAAAATATTAACGGGTTGTGGATTATTCAGCAGTTAAGAAAGAGTTACAGCGAGAATGTTCAGCCTATAAGCTTCGGCGATATAGCAGCGGCCGCGCGCGCAGTAAAAGATAAAAGCCTCGCGATAAACCCGTCCGATAAGTCGTTTCTCGCGCCGCCGGATATGATGAAGGCTATCGCGGCGTATTGCGAGAACAGCGGACAGGGAGCCGTTGCGGGGCTCGGGGAGATGGCTATTGCTGTTTATAACGGGCTTGTTGCGGAGTATAAGGCGAATATTGAGAATTTGGAAGCGATTACCGGTAGGAAGCTCGGCTCGATTAACATGATCGGCGGCGGGATTCAGGATGAGTTCCTATGCGGGCTGACAGCGGAGAGAACCGGGGTGAAGGTGACTGCCGGGCCGATAGAGGCTTCGGTTTGCGGAAATATTGTTATGCAGTTGAAGGCACTTGGTGAGATTGGTAGTGTTGCCGAGGGACGGGAGATTATTGGGCGGTCGTTCGAGCAGAAGGTTTATGGGGAAATTTAATGAAGAGTTATTTAGTACAAAAAAACAAGCACCTTATGGATGCTTGTTTTTTTATCATTTTTTCGGTTATAGCTTCACTTGATAAAGAACCGTAGATACAATCACGCTCCTTCTATTTATACAATCTTTATACCCCACCGCAAATGCTAAATAGAATCTTTATATGGTAACTGATATCATTTAAGCACAGTAATAAATACGTCGGAAAGGTGGTAGCATACCATGTTATTTAAAAAATCAGAATCCGTTATAATAGCAGGATGCGGACGGCTCAGTGCAAATATTGCCGGTGCTTTGTCCGGCAAAGGGTATAATGTAATCATAATAGATAAAGATGAGAATGCTTTTCGCAGGCTTCCCGAAAATTTCTCGGGTTACGAAATCACAGGTGATGCAACAGATATAGACGCCTTAGAACAAGTAGGCATAAAAGGCGTATCAATGTTTTTGGCGCTCACCGAAAGCGACAACACAAACAGCCTTATCGCACAGATAGCTAGTCGTGTCTTTGGCATTCCAAAAGTATTTGTACGACTAAACGACCCCGATAAGGAACGAGTATTAGAGGGCTTTAATATTGAGGTCATCTATCCGTTTAAGCTTTCCATCAGTGAGTTTGAACGGCTCAGTCACCTCTCACTTTCGGAGGTGCCAAAATGAAAATAGCTATAGTAGGCGGACAAAATGAAGCCGACTTCCTTATAGGAATGCTTCTAAAAAAATCAAACATGCTCCTTGTAATAAATAATGATGAAAAATATTGCAATTATCTTGCCACACAGCACAGTATTCCTATTTTCAACGGCGATGGCAGCAAGCAGTATGTTTTAGACGAGGCGCGGGTACATAACTTTGATATATTAATAGCACTTACCGATAGCGACAGCGACAATCTTTTTATCTGCCAATCAGCAAAGAGAATGTTCGGTGTTAAACGCGCAGTTTGCGTGGTGTCAAACCCTAAAAATGTAGAAGTGTTCAAAAAATTAGGTGTGAATACGGTCATCAGTGCGACTTATCTTGTGGCACAGTTTATCGAACAGGCATCTACTGTTGAAAAGCTGATTAACACTCTATCGATAGCAGATAATAAGGTCTTACTTTCAGAGCTTACAGTGGAGGAAAACTACCCTGTTATCGGTAAAAAGCTGTTTCAAATAAAGTTTCCGCAGGGTGTTATTGTCAGCTGTGTAATCCGAAATTTAGAGGTGCTTGTGCCAAATGGACAGACCGAAATAATGACAGCAGATAAATTATTGATTATATCATCACCGCAAAATCAAAACAAAGCCTTGTCTGTAATAACAGGAGGCAAAGTTGATGAAGAATAATTCTGAGGTTGTAGATGGATACAAGCTAATTATTGGTTACCTCGGCTACATCACAATACTTGTTGGTTTTATCGTCTTATTGCCATTGCTTATTTTGCCGTTCTATCCAGAAGAAATGGGTAATGCAAAGTATTTCATTATCCCCGGTGTATTATCTGTTCTGTTTGGGTATATGCTGACATTTTTGGTTAGTGGAAAAGAAAAAGGCAAGCTCCATAAAAATCATGATGCAGTTATTGTGGTGCTTTCTTGGTTAATCGGTATTTTTATTTGTGCGTTACCTTTTGTACTGACCGGTAAATATAGTTTCACACAGGCAATCTTTGAAGCGGCAAGCGGCTTTTCCACAACAGGGCTTTCAGTGGTTGATGTTGCCACCGCTCCAAAGATATTTTTAATGCACCGAAGTAGTATCCTCTTTTTTGGCGGCATAGGGCTTGTTCTGGTGATGATGAGTGTGCTGTCAGATGTGTATGGTATGAGGCTTTACAATACCGAGGGACATTCAGATAAACTGCTGCCCAACTTGATTAGATCCGCAAGAATGATTATTGCCATTTATGCCGGATATATTTTAGGCGGCACAGCTCTGTATTTCATCTTCGGAATGACATTCTTTGATGCGCTTAACCACTCTATAGCGGCGGTTTCTACAGGAGGATTCTCCACGAAATCTACAAGCATTGGGTATTACAACAGTCTGCCGATTGAGATAGTTACGATTGTTCTGATGCTTTTGGGATGTACCAATTTCCTCGTTCATCTGCTATTGATACGTGGAAAATATAAAGCCTTTATTAAGCATTGCGAGGTTAAGTTTATGCTTTTTGTTACGGCAATAATGCTCCCGATATTCACAGTGCTTTTGTTAAATGGTCTGTACTCATCAATCCCTGCGGCAGTGAGGGTGGCACTGTTTCAAAGTGTATCTGCATTTACAACAACAGGCTTTCAAACAATTGAGAGCTTTAACGTCTGGAGTAATCCATTAGTTTTCTTAATGATTTTACTTATGCTTACAGGCGGCGGTGCTGGGTCAACTGCCGGAGGTATCAAGCAATACAGGGTGTACCTTTCCATTAAGCAGTTTTTATGGCATATTAGAAATATGGCTTCACATAAGCAGTTAATTCGCTCTGACAGTATAGAACGTTTTGGCGAGCGAGAGATTGTAACCGATAAGGCTAAGAACGATGTTAATATGTTTATCCTGTTTTACCTTGCGATATTTGTACTTGGCAGTTTTATTTTTTCACTGTTTGGCAACACCGTTCAGGATAGCATGTTTGAGTTTGCCAGTGCTTTAAGTACAGTCGGTTTATCTGTGGGGATAACAGGCTATACTGCGCACCCTATAATTCTTTGGACAGGTACGTTTGGCATGATTATTGGCAGACTTGAAATTTATGTGATTTTTTTAGCCCTTGTACGTATCACAGCGGATACAAGAAAGGCGGTGAAGAAAGATGCTTAAAAAGCACATTACAGTTAAGCTCCTAAAATCACTTGTGATATATATGCTCTCTATCCTTATGGCACTTGTCCTTTCGGAAATGGGGCTGCGAGCCGAAAATATCCTGCTTATCTTCGTTATAGGCATACTTATAGCCATTGTGGAAACAGGCAGTCTTATTTATGGTGTCGCTTATTCGGTGGTGTATGTGTTTACCTTTAACTTCTTTTTCACAGATCCAAAATTTACCTTTAATGTCAATGACCCAAACTATTTTGTATCGTTTGGTATCTTTTTCATTGTGGCTATGATTGTTACAACATTGACTGTACGCTTACAAAAGCAGATGCTCATAGCCAAAAAAAATGCCAAAATATCCGAAAAACTATACGAGGTTAGCCGTGGGTTTTTGCATTTGACCGATGAAAAAGCTACCGTTACATACGGCGAAAAGGAATTATCTGAGCTACTTATGCGTGATGTGAAGCTGTTTATGTTATCAAGAGAAGCCGACAAAAAAGGACTTGCAGGCGAGGTTCTGTGGTGCTTCGAAAACTCATTCCCCTGTGGTGCAGGAGAAACAAAATTTGCCGACAGCAAGCAAAAATATATTCCTATACGAAGCGGAAACAGTACCGTAGGTGTTGTACAAATCGACTGCACCGAAATACCTTTTTCAGATGAAGATAATAAGCAGCTTTCTACCGTGCTTTTCCAGCTTACAATTGCAATTGAACGGTTAAGGTTGAATGTTACCGAAGAAGAAAATCGTATTAAAATCGAGCGTGAAAATTTAAGAAGCAATCTACTCCACTCAATTTCTCACGACCTTAGAACACCACTGACAGGCATTGCAGGCGGTAGTGAATTCTTGCTCGAAAATATTGACAGTATATCAAATGAGGAAGCAAAAACCGTGCTTTTCGATATATCAGCAGAAGCGCATTGGCTTGGCGGACTTGTTGAAAACTTGCTTAATATGACACGCATACAAGACGGGCGACTGACGGTTACAAAAAAGAATGAGGTTGTAGACGATATAATCGATGAAGCGGTAGCAAAAATGAGCAAGCGAAAGGGCAAGCATACAGTCAATATTATTAATCCGAACGATATTGTCGTTGCCCCGATGGACGCGCAGCTTGTTATACAGGTGCTAATCAATCTGCTTGACAACGCTTTTCGCCATACGCAAGAAGACAGTACGGTTAATGTAAGCTACCGCTGTGATAAAGGCAGTCTTTTGATTGATGTTTGTGATAACGGTCACGGGATTGAAGCCGAGAAATTTGATAGGATATTTGATGATTTTTATACCAATTCATCAAAAACGGTTGACGGTCATAGAGGTATCGGTCTTGGACTTTCAATCTGCAAATCAATTATAACCGCTCACGGCGGTGAAATATCGGCACGAAATAAAGATAATGGCGGTGCTTGCTTTACGGTCAAACTGCCGATTGGAGATTAAAGGTATGAATAAAACAGTATTGATTATAGAGGACGACAAGAGCATACAAAACTTTCTCCGGCTGTCGCTTAAAACACACGACTACAAGAGCATTGAAGCCTTTGATGGCCTTTCGGGTATTTCAATGTTCATGTCGCATAATCCTGACCTCGTTTTGCTTGACTTAGGACTTCCTGATATTGATGGAACGGAAGTGCTAACACAGATAAGACAAAGCAGCGGTATACCTGTTATCATAATTTCCGCACGAGGACAGGAAAAGGAAAAGGTTTCTGCGCTCGATATGGGAGCAGATGACTATGTAACAAAGCCCTTTGCCATTGGAGAGCTGCTTGCAAGGATTAGGGTTGCCTTTCGACGAGAGCTGCCAAAGCTAGTCGGCTCACCTGAATTTATTCTTGACACAATGCGGATAGATTATGACAAGCGAAAGGTTTATCTTTCGGGAAACGAAATACATCTAACCCCGCTGGAATACAAGATGATGTTACAGCTTGTCGAAAACGCCGGAAAGGTACTGACACATAAGTTTATTCAAGAAAAGGTGTGGGGATATGAAACCTCGGACGATTATCAAACGTTACGAGTGTTTATGGCAAATGTGCGAAAAAAGATTGAAAAGGATACCTCAAAACCGCGTTTTATTATGACAGAGGTTGGTGTCGGGTATCGGTTTGCTGATGAGTAAAAACTAAGACAGTAAAGCTCACCTGATGAATTGGGTTAGCTTTTTTATGCACTTATTGCATCCTCCACAGCCAACCCTGCAAAACTCACACGGCTTTAACATTTTTATTTTATAATGAGGTACACGCCGCTTAAAGATTATGAAACGAACGTGGCTGGAAAAATGCAGCGATTGACTTATACTGAAAAACTCTTATAATGTTGTACTCGTATAATTTAACACTAACGCTTTACGCAAAAGGAGTCTTCGCTTTGTTTAAGAAAGAAAAATTATTTTCAATGATTTACATAATAACGGTTTGCATGTTGTTCTCTGCCGTCACCGCATATATTCAGGAAGCAGTTATGCGGGAATCGTTTCTTGACGCATCGGCTTGGGTTATCAGCAATCCCATGCTGTTTTTCATTAACTGCTTTACGGTTTTCCTGCTCATTATGACTTTAAGCGTCGCTACGAATTATCTAGCTATATCCTGCTCTATCGTAGGCGCGCTTTTATTATGCCTATCCGTCGTAAATTACTACGCCATAAAGCTAAAAGGCGATGTCATAACGTTAAACAGTATTTTTCTGTTTAACGAAGGATTGGGTGTGCTTGGCGGCTTTTCCATCAAAATTCCACAGCATATAATTTTCTGTGGAATGATACTCATCGTTTGTATATTTATAGTCGGCAGACTGCGTATTCCGGCGATCGGTATTAAAAACCGTCTCATCATGGCGAGTGTTCTGCTTATCTTATGTCTCAATCACTACATCTATATAAAAAGGGATTTGTCTAACCTGACTGTTCAACGGGTAACGTATATTTTGAAGGACTCTTATTTCGAAAAGGGCTTCTTGCTCGGTTTTATACGAGAAATCAATCCGTTCATAAAAAAGCCGAAGGGCTACAGCAAAAAAGCCGTTATGCAAATAGCCGACAAACACACCCCGTCAGATACACAGCAGCCGGTTAACATTATTTATATATTGGACGAGACGTTTTATGATTTGAGCAATGTTACAGACCTAGGCTTGTCGGCGGACACGATGCCCTTTATCAATTCGTTAAAAAGCAAATACCCACACGGAAGCCTTGTCGTACCCGTTATCGGCGGCTCGACGTGCCAAACGGAATACGAGGTATTATCCGGCTACCCGATAGATACGACCGGCAACCGCATCGCCTACAACGAGCTTATAAAAAACGGATTTTATTCGATAGTCAGCTTACTGAAACAAAATAACTACACAACGCTGGCTATTCATCCTTTTTTGAATACATTTTTCAAACGAAACGACGTCTACAAATACATGGGCTTCGATAAAACGATATTTGAGAAAGATATGGATGCAGTTGAACACGCGGGGAACTTTATATCGGACAGAACCGTTTACGACTACCTAATTGCCGAGTTCGAAAGCCGAGACGAAAGCAGACCGTTCTTCGCGCATCTCGTTACAATGCAGAACCACGGTGGTTACGATTACGAATATGACAAGTACGGTATTCGCGTGCAAAACGAGGATTTTTCGTACGACGAAGCCGCAAAGATTCAGACATACGCTAATCTCACCCGAGAATCCGACGAGGCGTTCAAGCATTTGACCGAATACTTTAGTACCGTGTCAAGCCCCACGGTTATTGTGTTTTACGGTGACCATGCGCCGGGGTTTGTTTCGGAGGATGGGTTTAATACGGCTGAGGATGTGTTTAAGTTTACGACACCGCTCATAATATGGAACAATATGAATTTACCGGCTAAAGATTTAGGTTTCTTGAATGCGTATATGCTTACCGCCTCGGTGCTTGATATTATCGGCTTAAAAACCGACGCCTACTTTGATTTTGTACATGCCTCCGGGTTGCCTGCCGGTGTTTATGGCATGTACTATATAGACGGTCAGTGGATTAACGATGATTTGCCTGAAACCTATACTAAAATCAAAGATAAGCTTTGGCTACTACAATACGACCGCCAGTTCGGCAAAAAATACAGCCTAGGAGGTGCTTGATATGATAAAAAAGCATCATATAGCGAAGATTTCATCATTCATAGCGGTTATCGCGATTATTTTTTACGCGATACCGTTTTTTTCTACGCCTAAGCCTAATATCATTGACGCCTCACCACTGACGATTCTTCAAAATACACCGCTCGATGGAGAAATCAAAGTCTCTCTTAAAGGAACGCAATTCAATGAAGAATGCGTTGTTATAGTTAACAAAACGATTGTTGATGACTTCACAGAGCTTGCGGATGATACCATCGGTTTTGTTTTACCAAAGGAGCTTTACAGAACGGCCTCCGTCAACCGTATTTATGTGAAGCGCAATTACGGTGGTTTGTTTTCGAAGACTTCAAACAAAATTAAGCAAACGGTGCTGAGCTTAGATTCTATAGACATGCCGGAAATAACGGATGTTGACACGGCGGGCTTTGACGAGGACAACCCATTCGTCACGATAAACGGTGTTAACCTTAACGGCAACAGTGTCGTGTTCGCCAATGGCGTTGAAATGAAAAACTCTATACAAACCCAAAATGGCGGGTTGCGTGTTAAGCTCCCTTATTCTCTTTGGGCCATTAAGGACAGCGTAAGCCTGTATGTAAAGCAAACGTTTGACGGCTATGTAACATCCGTGAAAAGCAACGTAACTACGATAAGCACTCCGGTACATAACAGAAACACGAAGCTAAACTACGACTGGCTTAACACCGGATACCTTGTCGCCGAAGCGGAAGGCGGATTCAGCAGACAGTCGTTTTTGCAGAAATACTACAGCGGCCACAGGATTTTTAAAATGGAGCTGTCCTTCACAGCCGAACGATTGTTAGCCGGGGGCTTCGGGCAGGATGATAACGGCTTGCCGCTACCGTGGGATGGGGCGAGCTTGCTTATTACCGACATTTGCCGTCTGATGCAGCAATATCCTGATTTTTATGTAGTAACGGATACAAAAGAAAGTAGCTATCATGCCGTCAAATCTACTTTTGATAACATTACCGATACGATAAACGGCTTCGACCCGCGGCTGACCGAGCGGTTTATTGTACAGGTATATGACCAAGCAATGTATTATCAGCTAATCAATGACTACGGGTTCAACTCGTTTATATATGCTTTGAAGGATTCGGCGGAAAACAATAATCAGGTGCTGGATTTCATAGTAAAAACCGGCGTAAAAGCCACAGCTTTACCACCCGAACGCATTACACCGGAGTTCGTAAAAGAGATTAACAAGCTGGGCTGCCATGCATTAGCTTATGATGTAAACGACTATTCACGGGCAAGGCTATTATTAATGGATGATGTTTTCGGGGTATACACTTCATCGCTTACCTATGGCGACATCGGCATTGCGCCGAACAGCTTCCTGTCCGAATTTTTTCTGAACAACGAAAAAAAGCTGCTATATTACTTAGACAAGCTAAACAACGATGATTACATAACCGTCTTCTCCATATGCAATGAAGGAACAGAAGCACTGACGGACGAGCTTATTACCGGTTTGCAGGGGTTAGGACTTACCGCCGGATTAATGAACAGCTACGGTCAAAGCTATTTGGCAGTTGTAAACGGCGACAAACCTATTTACGAGCGTGTATCCCCGAATTTATTGAGACATTTACTGAAAATAAACGGCGACGAGTTCGACATATCCAGTTCCGGCATATACACAAGCAGCTCATCCGGCATAAAAATAAATGGGTTCGATTATTCGATGAACGAATGGGGCATGAACATTGTCGTCTATGACAAAAATACCAAGTCTGTCGTGGACAGCGTAAATTTCGATACAAGCATCGATCTTTCTTACAAAAGACGGACGGACATAAACGACTACGTCGCCTTTGCAAAATACCTGGATGATATTAACCGCGAGGGCTACATAATTATGTTCTCTGTTAAAGATGAAGGGTTGCTTCGTATCAATGATTTTTTACAGGAAAAGCTTCGGCTGTTGGGTTTGAAGGAAGATGTAAGGGGTATGTTCCGCTACAGCTACGCCGCTGTAACGGACGGTGGAAATGTTGTTTTCGAGTCTTTGGGCGAGGAGTTAATAAGCGGCAGGTGCTTAGCGGACGAATGGCTCATAGATATTACAAGCGGCGGGCAATTTTTCGGCGACATCTCCTCC
>CAZJLW010000006.1:24557-29505 GCA_964546895.1 uncultured Eubacteriales bacterium
ATACCAGCCGCCAACGGCAGAGAAGCGATAGACATAATTTTTTCGCGCAACGACATAGCGCTGTGTATTCTTGATGTTATGATGCCCGTTTATGACGGCTGGGAGGTTCTCTCCGAAATCCGGCGGCGCAGCGACGTGCCGGTGCTTATGCTGACTGCGCTTGGCGACGAGCGCCACGAGGTCAGGGGGCTGCACGGCGGCGCCGACGATTATATCGCGAAGCCGTTCTCATACCCTGTTCTCGTCGCGCGGATCGAAGTGCTTCTGCGAAAAGCCAAGAAGGAACAGCTCGAAACGCTGACAATCGGCGAAATAACCGTCAACATGGAAACCCACAAGGTATGCGCCGCAAGCCGCGACGTCGTGCTTAACAACAAGGAGTTTCAGCTTCTTGGCTATTTAATAAAAAACAGCGGCATAGTGCTTGACCGGGACAAAATACTGGATCACATATGGGGCTTTGGCTTTGAGGGTGACATGCGCACCGTCGACGCGCATATCAAAATGCTTCGCGGAAAGCTTGGAGCTTGTGGAGGATACATAAAAACTGTCAGGGGAAGCGGATATCTGTTCGAGGTGAACGATGAAAAAGAGTATACGGATTAGTTTGTTCTTGATTTTTGCCGCGACTATGGCTTCATTTGTAGTGTGCGGGGTGTTGCTAAATATTCTCGGGCTTGAGAAGTATTACGTACTAAGAAGCGGAGATCTGTTTGCCGCCGTCGCATCCGCCGTAACAGCAACTCTTGCGACAGGCGGCGATGTCCAGCGAAGATTGGAAGAAATCGACCGCGCCGAGGGTATTTCTATTTCGGTCGCCGACAGAGCATTTAATATTTTGTACGCGTCGTTCCCGCAAAAAAAAATCCCGGAACGTCTGCCGAAGGAAATAGAGGACTTAATACGTAACACGCGCAGCAACGTAAAAAGAACCGCGCTTTACGGCACGGTTGAAAAAAGGGAAATCCAGCCCAAGCTCGCCTACATCATCATGACGGCAGACGAGCGCTACATTGTACTCACTAAGCCGATAAAAGGTATCCGCGAAAGCACGGGTATAGCCAACCAGTTTTATATTATTGCAGGGATTATTGTGCTTGCGATCGGAAGTATACCTGTGTTTCGTTTTTCGGATAAGGTTACTAAGCCCATTGTACAAATGAGCAAAATAGCGGGCGATATATCGGAGCTGAACTTCGACAGGAAGCTGGCAATCAAATCAGAGGACGAGCTTGGGCTTTTGGCCGGAAGTATAAATACGTTGTCCGATAAGCTTAAGGCGAGTGTTGAAGGGCTGCAAAATGATATCGAGTTTCAAAAATCGCTGTCGCGAAATATGTCGCACGAGCTGAAAACGCCGATCGGTGTAATAAAGGGATACGCGGAAGGCTTGCAGTTCGGCGTTGCCGATAATCCCGATATGCGCGAAAAATATTTACAGGTAATAATAAACGAATGCGATCGCATGGACGACTTGGTAAAAGAAATGCTCACGTTGTCGCGCCTTACGGCAAAGGATTACGTGCTGCATGATATATCGTGTTTTCAGATTGCGGCCTTGGTTGACGCAGTAAGGGAACGCTTCTCTCACGAGCTTAGCGAGTGCGGTATAACGCTCTTTACACAGACGAACGGCGAGACTAAGCTTAACGCTAACTACGAGCTTCTTCTGCGCGCCGTAAGTAACCTCGTGTCAAACGCAATAAAATACAACGACGACAACAAATATATCAGGCTGTCGGCGGCGGAAAACGAATCTCATATAATCATAACCGTTTACAATACATGCGGCGGCATAGCCGAAAGTGAGCTGCCAAGAATATTCGACGTGTTCTATAAAACCGACAAGGCGCGCAGCCGTGAAAAAGGCGGTCACGGGCTTGGGCTGTCCATCGTAAAATCCATAGCCGAACTGCACGGCGGCCAAATCGCGGTGCAAAACACAAAAGGCGGCATTGAGTTTACTCTCACCGTTCCAAAAAAATTTCCGTAATTTCACCTCAATTTCATAATATCGCGATATAATGCACCAGTAATCCGTCGGCCACGGGATTAAGGTGCATTTTTATTTTGAAAGGAGTTAATTCATGAAATTTTATACTTTGAAAAGAATAGCAAGTGTCCTTGTTGTGTGCGCGATGCTGCCCGGAGCGGTGTCGGCTGCACAACCCAACGCGGCAGCCAAGCCAAACCCTCCCGCACAGCAAAAAGGGCAAGGCTCGAATTATTCGTTGGAACAAGCCTTAAGCGACAACGCTCAGCTTACTACGATCGCTTTTTCGGGGCTGGCATTTATAACCGGCAGCGCCGGAGCGGATACGTTTATGCCTCCCGGTAAGGTAGCGGATTTTTTTGGCTTTCAGTACATGCGCGACGTTGATGTCGCCGGATACGGGCATAATACGCAGTTTCTGACACGCGCGGCCAACAACGTGCTCCATATTTTGAACGACGCGCAAAAGCAAAAGCTCACGGCTCTCGCAAAGCAACAGGCGTCGCTTTATACGTCGTTCGCGTATAACCGCTTCCCAATAATGAACGCGTTCCGCCAAAGTCTTGACGGCAGGCCGGGTCTTGACCAGAAGGCTGTCGCGGAATATACTTCAAAGCTTTACAAAACCGATGCGGACTTAAGCTACAACCGCGCCGTTGTCGTCGGCGAAATAATTACATCCTTCACGGCGGAGCAGAAGGCTTATCTGGCAAAAATGGAGTTCAACAACTTCAACACATGGCCTGATGTCCCGGAGAACGGGGAGCTTAAGCAGGGAATGAGCAACACCGAGTTTGTTGCGGTTATGACATATGCGAGCGAGCTGTTTTCGTGGTACAAGGGCAGTCTTGACGCGGACGTATATTTCTGCCCCGAGCGCCACGGGACATACTTCGGCGGGTTTTTTATGAAGGACTACCCCGCGATGAACAATCCCGATTATTTCATCCCCACCGATGTAACGGGCGAAAGCGGCAAGGAGTTTTTGAACACATTAAACGCCGACCAGCGCAAGCTTGTAGAAAGTATTATCACCGAGCAAAAATCAGCCATGACCGAAATAGCAAAAATCCGAACGGATGTATCCACCGAGCTTAGAAAGGCGCAGACCGGCGGCGTTATTGATAAGCAGAAGGTTTATACCTTAATCGAACGCTACGGCTATCTTGACGGGCAGGTTTCGGCGCTTTACGCACAGCGATTTTCACAGGTTAACGCGACCTTGACTGCTGCGCAGAGAGCGACGCTTGTCAAGCTGCGCAATCTTGATGTCGTACCGAGCGGCGCGTATATGTTTTCAAGAGAGGTCCCCACGCCGGAAATCCCGAAGGTTGACTTTATGTTCGGAAGCGGAACGATGCCGGAGAATGCCGGAGCGTTTACTGTCCCGGCTGGCTTCGAGCCTACTTCGCAACCCCCTCAGGGCGCAAACCAGAAACCGCCGCGTAATCCCAACCCAGAACCGCAGAAAAAATAAGGAGCTGCATTTATGATCAAACGTATATCAGGCGTTTTGCTGTGCGTTATGCTTTTGCTTTTAACCGGGCGTTATGCCGACGCCTCGAAAGTTACTACCGTTTTTGACGGGACGGTTATACTCGGCAGACCGACCGAGACAGCGATAACAGCAAGCATTACGGCAAAAACGGACGGCGAAGTATATCTCGAGTACGGCGAAGCGCCCGGCGCTTACGCGTTCAAAACCGAAGCGAAGCGCGTCACCGGCACAAGTCCGGCTGTATTGGTAATGGACAGACTAACGGCGAATAAAAAGTATTATTACACCATCCGCTATAAGCGCGCGGGTGCTGCGGATTATTCGCAGTCTGCCGAGTACAGCTTTGTGACGCCTAGGAGCGGCGGCACAGGCTTCAGTTTCGTCGTGCAGTCGGATTCGCACTTGCTAAACAAAGCCGACCACGAGCTGTACGCTCAATCCATGAAAAACATAGCGGCACTCACGCCTGATTTTATTTTTGATATGGGCGATACTTTTCTGCTCGACAACGGCGGCGTCAGTGCCTCCGACTTGTCGCAGGAACGGGTTAACGAAATTTACCGTCAACAGCTTCCGTTTTTTGATACTGTAACCCGTAACGCCCCGCTTTTTTTCACAATCGGCAACCACGAAAGCGAGTACGGCGCGCTGCTGGACGGAACTAAAAACAATATAGCCGCAAAAAGCACGATTGCCCGGACAACTTACATCCCTAACCCTGTACCTAACGAGTTCTATTCAGGCAATACCGAAAAAGAACCGTTATTCGGCGATGTTCAGAATTATTACGCCTTTACATGGGGCGACGCGCTGTTCGTCTCCATCGATCCGTATCGATACGGCACTAACGACGCCTCTGGCGGTAATAATAACGGCGGCTGGGGTTGGACGCTCGGCAAGACGCAGTATAGCTGGTTCAGACAAACGCTTGAAAACAGCAACGCCAAGTACAAATTCGTCTTTTCTCATCATGCTATCGGAAATATTCGCGGCGGGGCAAAGGTTGCGACGCTTTACGAATGGGGCGGCTACGAAGCTAACGGAAAATATTCGTTCGACGAGAAGCGCCCCGGCTGGGGCAAACCGATTCAGCAAATCATGAAGGATACCGGCGTGACGGTTTTCTTTCAGGGGCATGACCATCTTTTTGCACGGGAGGTCGTTGACGGCGTTGTCTATCAAACACTGCCCAAACCCGCCGAAAAGGTTGCCGACAACTTGAATAATTATGTGTCTTATCCGGATGCCGACTTGCTGATAAACAGTGGGTTTGTGAACGTTAGCGTGTCCGGGGACGGCGTGCGGATTGATTATAACCGAAACTATCTCGTAGCTTCTGGCGAACAGACTACGGGAGTGGTTTACAGTTATACTGTTGATGCGGCGCATAAGGTTACGGTACTTAAACAGACTAAGGATGTCATTGAAAACTATGGTAAGAATGAGGTGTCGAAGGA